>WSNM01000039.1 GCA_013316055.1 Clostridia bacterium
TGTTATTGCTCCCGCGCGCAGACAGTGGTCTGCGCGCGGGCGCAATTGCTTGCAATAGACAAAAGTTAGTGATAAAATAAATTTATGAAGTTTTACGAATTGACTATTCACACCACAAGCGCGGGCAGCGAGCTTATCGCCGACGTAATGTGGCGCTACACAACCTACGGGGTCGCGATTTCCGACGTAAAGGACGTTATCGCGCTTCAACAAAACAAAGCCATGTACTGGGACTACATTGACGAAGCGCTGACCGAGGACAGAGCGGACGTGCTTGTTAAGGCGTTCGTTCCCGCGGACGAGGCGGATAAAATTCTGCCATGTATCCGCGCCGATTTGGAGGAGCTTGCCGCAAACTGCGCGGGCATTATGCCGCTTGGCACGCTTGAAAGCACCCGTCGGGAGGTGGAGGGCGACGATTGGCTGGAAATTTGGAAAAAGCATTTCCGCCCTCTGCACATAGGTAAAAAAATAGTGGTTTGTCCCGAATGGATTAAGTACGAAAAACAGCCGAATGAAGAGGTTGTACTGCTTGACAGCAATATGGCCTTCGGCACGGGCGAGCACGAAACAACGGCAATGTGCCTTGAACTGTTACAGAAGTATTTAACCCCGCAAAGCGTATGCATAGACGTTGGCTGCGGCAGCGGCATTCTTGGCATTTCCGCAATTAAGCTGGGCGCAAAATATGCGTATCTGACAGACATCGATTACGTCGCGGTTGAAAGCGCCAAGCACAACTCGCAGATAAACGGCGTTGCGGACAAGGTAACCGTGGCGCACGCTAACCTTTTGGACAATGCGCAAATAAAGGGCGACATTATGCTTGCGAACATTACCGCGGAAATTTTGTGCGGGCTTGCGCCGTCCATTCCAAAAAATTTGAAAGCGGGCGGCACGCTTATTTTAAGCGGAATTATCGACAGCCGTCTTGAAATGGTTATAAATGCATTCACCGCGCAGGGACTTACGCCCGAAGAGCGCATAAAGCGGGGCGAATGGCTTGCGCTTTCGTTTAAATTATGAGTACGCCGAGAAGATTTTTTATTGATTGCTTAGCCGCAGACTGCCGCGAGGTCTGGCTTGAAGGCGAGGAATTTGTGCACGCAAGGAACGTTCTGCGCGTTGAAGAGGGCGCGGAAATAGTGCTTTTGGACGGCAGTGGCAAGGAATATTCCGCAATTGTCGCAAGGATAGAAAAAAAGCGGTTGCTGGCGCATATTACGGGGGTAAACGCGGGCGAAAGGGAGCCGCGGGCGGAAATTTATCTTTTGTGCGGTGCCTTGAAGGGCGACAAAACCGAGCTTGTTGTGCAAAAGGCGACGGAGCTGGGCGCGTCTAAAATAGGCGTATTCAATTCCGAATATTGCTCCGCTTATATGAACGAAAACAAGCTTGAACGGCTTAACAAGGTTGCAAGAGAGGCGGCAAAGCAATGTCTGCGCTCGCGCGCGCCGTCGGTTGAGTATTTCGATGATTTTACCACTGCTATGAAGTCGGCGGAGGGATTTGACTGCAAGCTGTTCGCATGCGAGTTTTTGGGGCGTTCGGACGGTGATATGGCGCAGATAAGCGGCTCTGCCGCGCTTGTTGTCGGCAGTGAGGGCGGCTTTACCGAGGACGAGCTTGGTATAGCGCAGTCGCTCGGGTTTGCGGGTATTTCCCTCGGCAAGCGCATTCTGCGTGCCGAAACTGCGGCGATAGCAATGTGCGCTTTGGCGGCGTTTGCATTGGGGGAGCTTAAATAATGAAGGCTTGCGTTTTTACGCTGGGCTGTAAGGTTAACGAAACAGAATCGGCGTGCATAATGGCCTCGCTTGAAAAGCTGGGCTGGGAGGTAAGCGACAGGCTTTGCCCCGCGGATATATACGTTTTAAACACCTGCGCCGTCACGCGGGAGGCGGAAAAAAAGAGCCGCCAGCTTATGGCTCGGGCAAAAAAGTTCAATCCCGAGGCGCAGATTTTTGTATGCGGTTGCGCTTCCGAAAAGGATAAAAAGCAGTTTATTGAAAAGGGCGCGGAGTTTGTGTGCGGCGCGCGGCAAAAGGAAGAGGTTATAAAGGCCGTTTGCGAGCGCTTCGGCGGTTCGGCGTGCGGGCTTTTATACCCCAAGCAGACAAAAACAAGGGCGTTTATAAAAATTCAGGACGGGTGTAATAATTTTTGCTCCTACTGCGTTATCCCCTATCTGCGCGGGCGCGAGCGGTCGCGTAAAATCGAGGATATTCTGGGGGAAATTGCGCAGACAGACTGCCCCGAAATAGTTATAAACGGCATAAATATGTCTGCCTACGGCTATGACGGAGTAACGCTTACCGACCTTATAACCGCGCTTAAAGACGTAAAAAAGCGTATACGCCTCGGCTCGCTGGAATGCAATGTAATTTCGGAGGAGCTTTTGTCCGCCTTGCGCGGTCTGCACGACTTTGCGCAGCAGCTTCATTTGTCATTGCAAAGCGGGTCCTCAGCTGTTTTAAGGGCGATGAACAGACATTACACGCGCGAGGAATATCTTGAAAAATGCGCGCTTATTTATAAGTATTTTCCGTCCGCCGCAATCACTACGGATATTATCGCTGGCTTTGCCGGCGAAACCGAGCAGGACTTTGCGCAAAACCTTTCTATTATAGAGGAGGCGGGCTTTGCAAGAGTGCACGCGTTTGCGTTTTCCCCGCGCGAGGGTACGGCGGCGTTCAGGCTTAAAGACGTGCCCGCGGACGTTAAAAGCGAGCGGCTTCACAGGCTTTTAGGGGCGGCGGAAGCCGCTTCGTTCCGATATATTGCGGGGGCAATCGGCAAAAACGCCGATTTTATTGCGGAGGAGTATGCGGACGGCTATACGATTGGCTATACGGGGAATTATATCAAGGTTTATGTTCCCGAACGTCTTGAAGCGGGCAAAAAATATAACGTTATGATAAAGGAGAATATGAAGGATGGAGCAAAGGCGGTACTTTCCTGAGGCGCAGAGGAAGGGGCGGAGAGCGGAAAGGATAAAAAAATGGTTTTGCGAAACCTTCCGCACTCACACCAAGGAGGAATACAAGGAATTTTTAACGCGCGGCTTTGACGGAAGCGACAGGGTGAACAAGGTTTATCCGTGGGCGTACATGCGTATGCTTGTGCTGTGCTTTCTGCTGTTTGCGGTAACTACCTTCTTTATGTATATCTCCAACAATGCAATCAGCTACCCCACAATGGTTTTTCTTGGCGCGTTGCTTATAAATCTGCCGTTTATGACGCTTATTTACGAGCTGTGCCCCAAAACCGATTTAAGCCTTGTAAGGCTGATTTTCGTGCTTGTGGTGGGCGGCTGTGCGTCGGTTATTATTACCGAGCTCGGGTATCTTGCCTTCTCGCCGGAAAACGGCTACGGCGCGGTTGCGTGGACGGCGGTTTTAGAGGAGCTGGCAAAGATAATTCCCTCGGTTGCGGCTATACTTATAATGAAAAAGCGTCAAAGCCCCATGGCGTGCTTTGCAATAGCCGCCGCGGTCGGTGTGGGAATGTCCGTAATCGAGGATATGGGCTACATACTGTTTGAATCGTTTGAGGAGGGCGTAGACCTTAAAACTGCGATTACGATTTCGGTTTTAAGGAGCGTTTCCGGCATAGCCACGCATACCGTATGGGCGGCGTACGTCGGCTGGATTTTTTCAAGGTGCAAGCGTCCGCTTTTGGACGTAAGATTTTACGCCGTCTGCTTAACGAGCATGGTACTGCACTTTTTGTGGGACCTTATAGCCGCCAACGGCGAGGTGTGGGCGGTTCTCGGAATTGTATTCGGCTTTATTTTCAGCATTTGCTTTACGCGCTGGATAATTAAAAAAGAGCGCAGACTTGTTTTCGAAGCAGAGTTAACAGCTGTTCCAACTGAAAACATCTCTGCCGAAGTCTTAACGGAAGCAGCTGACGCCGAAATTGCCACGTCAGACGCGGTAAATCCGCCCGCAACAAATTTTGCGCCCGATATTGCCGTTTATAAGGGCTTTCCCGAGGACACGGCAGAGGTCAAAATTAAAAAGCGCGACAGATATTCGAATTTAGCAAATATATTTGCAACGATTGCGGCGGTAATTATCGGAGTGTTGGGACTTAACGTCTGCATTGCAAACATAGGCTACAATAACGAGGTTAAAACATTCTCCTCTGCGCAAGTCAACGAATTTATAAGCTATGTGCAGGACGGATACGCGCTCAGCTATGACTGGGACAGACCCGTTGACAAAAGCATACCCGCAAGCAAGTGGGCTTCCTGCACAATAACCAACGGAAAGTATACGCAAATAACCCAGATAGTCGACGACAGATATTATTACAGCTATATTTACAACAAGGGCGGACAAGCTGTCGACGGCGAGGCGATTCCCGTCGGGTGGCAGCTTTACGATATCAGCGTTAAAATAGACGGCAGAATGTGTCCCTGCATAAAAGCAGTAAGCAATGTTGCAGAGGAGGATAATTTATTCGGCTCTGCGGAAACCGTTTACGACGTCTATTGCTTTGTTGTAAGAGGGGACGTTGTCGGCGTATACCGCGACAGCGTTTTCGGAACGTATAACGCAGTGCTTGGCAACGTTGTGTTTTACGGGCTTGCTCAGGCAATAGGCTATGCGCTGTCGGCGGGTACAATATTAATGTTAGGCATATTGCTGTTTGCTGTATTCAAGGCGCAGTCAGTAAGGCTTACAAAGGAAATAAATCAAATTAAAGGAGAGGACGTAAATGCTGAGTAACGATTGCATTTTCTGTAAAATAATCAAGGGTGAAATTCCCTCGTCAAAGGTGTACGAGGACGATAAAATGCTTGTATTCAAGGATATAGAGCCTAAGGCGCGCGTGCACCTGCTTGCCGTTGCAAAAACGCATTTCAAGCTGTTGGAGGAGGCGAATGCAGAGGGGCGCGGGCTTGTTGATTATATGCTTTTCAAAATTCCCGAAATCGCAAGGCAAAACGGCTGTGAAAACGGTTACAGACTAATCATAAATCAGGGCGCGGACGCGGGACAGACGGTTTTTCATCTGCATATCCATATTTTGGGCGGCGAAGAATTACCTTGGTAAAGCTTGAAAAATAAAATAGGCGGTGCGGAGTTTTTTTTGAAGAACTCCGCACCGCTTTTGCTTATGCTTAATCCGCTTCGTATATCCGCTTTGCCGCGGACTTAACCCTTTCGCGCAGGGCGGACGGCTCGGCAACCCGTACGTTACCGCCATAGCTTAAAATTTTGTTAACAAGGCTGTCGTCGTCGGGCAGACTGATGTTTGCAACCAGCTTGTCACCAAGCGGCTCTATATTGTCTATTCCCAGCCATTCCTCGGCGTCCGCAAGCGAGCTTTTGTCAATTTCCAGCGTCACCTCCGTAAGCTGTCTGTCGCTGTAATTCAGGTTCAAATCTATATCGTCGCGCGTAAACGCCTTTTTTACAAACTCCGCGCCTGTAAAGGTTGCGGACTTAATTCTTCCTATTTTAAAGGTGCGGAAGCTCTGCTTAGTGTGGCAAAAGGCGTAAACATACCATACGCTTTGTTTAAAAATCAGCACATACGGGTCAATTATGCGCTTGCTGTGCTCGCCCCCGCGAAAGGGTTAAGTCCGCGGCATTTGCTTTGGTTTACGGCTTGCTCGCACACGCGCATTTTTTCGGTGAATTTCGCGCCGCCGCCCCATGTGCCGCCGTCAACTATAATATTGCCGCAAACGGACAGCTCCCGCACCTCGTTCTTTTGCTTGCTTTCAAGCTTTTCGCGCGCGGAAATAATGTTTTCGTCGTTAATTTGCGACGCCATAGCGTTAAGCGCGTTTATCGCGGCGGAAAACTCCTCGCGCGTGAAGTAGCCCGCCGGCAGACGGAAGGTATCCGCAATGGACAGCCCGCCGTATCTCCCGCGGGAAATGTCGATAGGCACGCCGCAGACAATCAGCTCTTCCACATAGCGGTATACGCTTCGGATAGAAACGTCGTATTTTTCCGCAATTTCCTTTGCGGTGACCTTGCGCTTTTGCAGAAGTCGGGTCATTATTTTAAACATTACCTCGTACTTCATATTTTTTTCTCCTTCGGGTTAATATTTTTTTGCGGTCGGGCATAATATAAAATACGGCTTTAAGGCTGTGCGGTATGCTTGCTTCCGCCGTATTCGCCGTTGATAAAATTTTTTAAAATATTTTATCATATATGACAATATGTGTCAACAATAATATGTAAAATAGGTATTGTAAAATACGGGAGGAAGTAAAAATGAATTTTACGGCTTATATAGAAAGGCAGAAAAGCATAATAAGACACAGACACGACGGCGAAACCTATCTTTTACAGCGTGGGGAGGAGGTAGCCGTAATTACCGAGAGCGACAAGCT
>WSNM01000040.1 GCA_013316055.1 Clostridia bacterium
ACGGTCCTTCTCACCTTAATCTCGTCCTGCATATGGAGAAGCTTAAGCTGATAAGCTATCATCGCCTCGTCCTCGGAGATATACGCGCCGCCGCGGTAAAGCTCTGCACCCTCGTCGCCCTCAGCGCATTCGTAATATCTGTCGCCGCTCCAACGGTAATATTTACCCTCTTCTCTGCGGATAATCGTAAGATAGTACGCGCCCAAAACCATATCCTGCGCGGGCTGCATAACGGGCTTGCCGTCAGAAAGCTTCAATATATTGTTTGAGGAAAGCATCAAAAACCTTGCTTCCGCCTGCGCCTCTACCGAAAGGGGCACATGCACAGCCATCTGGTCGCCGTCGAAGTCCGCATTGAACGCCGTACATACCAGCGGGTGAATTTTTATAGCTCTGCCTTCGATTAACACCGGCTCGAACGCCTGAATTGACAGTCTGTGCAGCGTAGGCGCACGGTTAAGCATTACGGGGTGCTCTTTGATAACCTCTTCCAAAACGTCCCATACGAAGGGCTTTGCCTTTTCAACGGTGCGCTTTGCGCTCTTTATATTGTGGCACTGACCGCTTTCCACAAGCTTTTTCATTACGAACGGCTTAAAAAGCTCTATCGCCATTTCCTTGGGCAGACCGCACTGATATAATTTCAGCTCGGGGCCTACGACGATAACCGAACGTCCCGAATAGTCTACACGCTTACCCAAAAGGTTCTGACGGAAGCGTCCCTGCTTGCCGCGCAGCATTCCGGAAAGCGACTTCAATTCTCTGTTGGAAGGACCGCTTAAAGCCTTGCCGCGTCTGCCGTTATCTATAAGCGCGTCCACAGCCTCCTGCAGCATACGCTTCTCATTCTTGACAATCATATCGGGCGCGCCCAGCTCAATCATTCTCTTCAAACGGTTGTTGCGGTTAATAACCCTTCTGTACAAATCGTTAAGGTCGGAGGAGGCAAATCTGCCGCCGTCAAGCTGAACCATCGGGCGCAAATCGGGGGGCAGTACGGGCAGAACGGTCATAATCATCCACTCGGGGCGGTTGCCGCTCTTTCTGAAAGCCTCCAAAACCTCGATTCTCTTTACAGCCTTAACGCGCTTTTGCGCCGCCGTGCTGGTTTCGATAATCTTTTTGGTTTCCTCGCACTCCTTTTCAAGGTCAACAGCCATCAAAAGCTCGCGGATTGCTTCCGCGCCCATGCCGACTTTAAGCCCCGTAGTCTCGCTCTCTCCGTATTTTTCCTCGATTTCGCGAAGCTCCTTGTCGTTTATAACCTGCTTGTATTCAAGCACGGGCACTGTGCCCGCATCGATTACAACGTAAGCCGCAAAGTAAATGACCTGTTCCAACGCCTTGGGCGACATATCGAGGATAAGACCTATTCTCGAAGGCACGCCGCGGAAGTACCAAATGTGCGATACAGGCGCCGCAAGCTCTATGTGCCCCATTCTCTCGCGCCTTACCTTTGCGCGGGTAACCTCAACACCGCACTTTTCGCAGGTGATGCCCTTATAGCGGATACGCTTGTACTTTCCGCAATGGCATTCCCAGTCCTTCATGGGTCCGAAAATGCGCTCGCAGAAAAGTCCGTCCTTTTCGGGCTTTTGAGTTCTGTAATTTATCGTTTCGGGCTTGGTTACCTCGCCCTTGGAAAGTTCCCTTATTTTTTCGGGGGAAGCTACGCTAATTTTAATAGAGTTGAAATCGTTTAATTCAAACATACCTTATAACCTCCCTTATTCCTCGTCCCCGCCGTCGTCGTCGGAGATTATATCCGTCAGCTCGTCGTCCTCGTCCTCGTCGAACAGCGTAAATCTGTCCGAAAGCTCGTCGTCGTCGCCGAAGTCATCGTCCTCGTCAGCCTCGCCGAAAAGCTCGTGGCTGGTGAAGTCGTCCTCGTCGTTGTCGAATATCGAAATAGGTTCGAGGTCCTCTTCCTCCTCGTCGGAATGTCTGATAATCTCAAACTCCTCCTCGGGAATGCTGTCCTCTGCCTCCTGCGCCTCTCTCTGGCGGGCGGTGGGTATGGAATCGTCGTCCTCGTCAAGCTCGCGTATAACAAGCTCCTCTCCGCTTTCGGTCAATACCTTAACGTCAAGCGCAAGCGACTGCAATTCTT
Source organism: Clostridia bacterium (assembly GCA_013316055.1). Classification (GTDB taxonomy): domain Bacteria; phylum Bacillota; class Clostridia; order Christensenellales; family Borkfalkiaceae; genus Coproplasma. The sequence goes on from WSNM01000040.1 coordinate 2,111, forward strand.
TAAGCAGCACCTTGAACGCCTCGGGTATGCCCGGCTCGGAAATGTTGTTGCCCTTTACAATACTCTCGTAAGTCTTTACACGCCCAACAATATCGTCCGACTTGACTGTAAGAATTTCCTGCAAAATGTGCGCCGCGCCGTAAGCTTCAAGCGCCCACACTTCCATTTCGCCGAAGCGCTGTCCGCCGAACTGCGCTTTACCGCCGAGGGGCTGCTGTGTTACAAGGCTGTAAGGGCCGATTGAACGCGCGTGGATTTTGTCGTCGACCAAGTGAATAAGCTTAATCATATACTGCACGCCGACGGTTACGCGGTTTTCGAACGGCTCGCCCGTTCTTCCGTCATAGACCTGAATTTTACCGTCTACCTTGCCCTCGGGGTTTAATATATTGTTTTCATTGAACAGCTTTTTGATGTCCTGCTCGGTCGCTCCGTCGAATACGGGGGTTGCAATCTTCCAGCCGAGCTGCTTGCACACAAGTCCCAAATGAACTTCGAGCACCTGTCCGATATTCATACGCGAAGGAACGCCCAACGGGTTTAAAACAATCTGCAAGGGAGTGCCGTCCGCAAGGAAAGGCATATCCGCCTGAGGCAGAACGCGCGAAATAACGCCCTTGTTGCCGTGGCGGCCCGCCATCTTGTCGCCGACCTGAATTTTACGCTTCTGCGCAATATATACGCGCACCAATTTGGAAACGCCGGGGGAAAGCTCGTCCTTGTTCTCTCTGGTGAACACCTTTACGTCTACGACTATACCGCCCTCTCCGTGAGGTACTTTAAGGGAAGTATCGCGCACCTCTCTCGCCTTCTCTCCGAAGATTGCGCGCAAAAGTCTTTCCTCGGGGGTAAGCTCGGTTTCGCCCTTGGGCGTAACCTTACCGACAAGAATATCGCCGGGCTGAACCTCAGCGCCTATTCTTATAATACCGTCCGCGTCCAAATCCTTAAGCGCGTCCTCGGAAACGTTGGGAATATCCCTCGTAATCTCCTCCGCACCGAGCTTTGTATCCCTCGCCTCGGTTTCGTGCTCCTCGATATGGATAGACGTAAATACGTCGTCCTGTACTAATTTTTCGGAAATGAGAATAGCGTCCTCGTAGTTGTAGCCCTCCCATTCCATATAGCCGATTAAAATATTTTTACCCAGCGCAAGCTCGCCGTTGTTTGTTGCGGGGCCGTCCGCGATAATTTCTCCCTTTTCAACTCGGTCGCCCGTGTTTATAATTGCGCGTTGGTTAAGGCAGGTGCCCGCGTTCGACCTCTCAAACTTCTTCAACGGATATTCGGCGATACGCCCGCTGTCCTCGCGTATTTTAATCATATCGGAGGCAACGCCGACCGCAACGCCCGCGTTTCTCGCCTGAACCATAACGCCGCTGTCGCGCGCAATAGCCGCCTCGATACCCGTTGCAACAATCGCGCTTTCGGTTTTCATAAGAGGAACGGCCTGACGCTGCATGTTCGAGCCCATCAGCGCACGGTTGGTATCGTCGTTTTCAAGGAAGGGAATAAGCGCCGTCGCTACCGAAACAAGCTGCTTAGGGCTTACGTCCATATAGTCCATTCTCTCGGGCGCGTACTGCGTAATCAAATCGCGGTGGCGGCAACCTATGTGCGCGTTGACAAAATGATTATTCTCGTCAAGCGGCTCGTTTGCCTGCGCTACGATATATCTGTCCTCCTCGTCCGCGGTAAGGTAATCCACCTTATCGGTTACGCGGGTTTCGATAATTTTACCCTCGCCGTCGTAAACGTGCTCAACCTTTCTGTACGGGCTCATGATAAAGCCGTACTCGTTCACCTTGGAATAGGTCGCAAGCGAGGAAATAAGTCCTATATTCTGACCTTCGGGCGTTTCTATAGGGCACAGTCTGCCGTAATGCGAGTGGTGAACGTCGCGCACCTCGAAGGTAGCTCTGTCGCGGTTAAGTCCGCCGGGGCCGAGCGCGGAAAGCTTGCGCTTATGCGTAAGCTCAGCCGCAGGATTGGTCTGGTCCATGAACTGCGAAAGCTGTGACGAGCCGAAGAATTCGCGTATAACCGCAGAAACGGGACGCACGTTCACAAGCCCTGCGGGGGTAACCTCCATCGCGTCCTGCGTAGCCATACGCTCCTTTATCAGCTTTTCAAGCCTTGCAATACCTATTCTCAGCTGGTTCTGCAAAAGCTCGCCAACCGAACGCACGCGCCTGTTGCCAAGGTGGTCGATATTGTCTATCGTGCCAATGCCGTACTGCAAATCTATGTTGGTGGAAATTGCCGCAACAATGTCGTCCACGGTGATATGCTTGTGGTTAAGCTTTTCTATAACGGGCTTAATCAGCTTTTTGTCGTCTGCCTCAACCTCGGTTATGTCGCTGTTAAACAGTTCCCAGAAGCGCTTGCACGCCGCAACAAACTTAACGCGGGTCTCTCTGCGCTTTTCTCTGTTCTTCTTGTCCTCGGGCTTTTCGTCGTCCGTTTCGGGAGTTTCCGCAACGTAATAAATTGCGTTGATTTCGTCAATGAACCTTTCCGCAACCTCTTCGGGCTTGGCGTTTTCGCACTCCGCCGCAATTTTCTGCATAAATTTAAAGTTGGGATAGTATATTGTAGGCAGAAGTCCGAAAAGCTTGTGCGGCTTGTCCGAAACAGCCGTAAAGTTAACGGTGTTGTTGGCAATGATTTTGTGCTTGATTTCGCCCTGCTCGGGGTCGGAAACCAGCACATATGCCTCGTTTACGCCGCAATCCTGAATTTCAATCGCCTTAGCCTCGGTCACGGTTTCGCCCGCGTGCGCAAGCACCTCGCCCGTTTCGGGATTGAATATATCCTCGGCAAGCTTGCAGTTCGGCAATCTGTACGCAAGGTTAAGCTTTTTATTGAATTTGTATCTGCCGACCTTTACAACGTCGTAGCGGCGCGGGTCAAAGAACAGATTATTGAGGTGCTGGCGTACAGAAGCTTCCGTGGGAACTTCGCCGGGGCGCAGCCTTCTGTAAAGCTCTACCAAGCCGTCGCTCTCCGACTTTGTCGTATCCTTTGCGATAGTATTCTCTATCATTTTGTCGTTTGCGAACAAATCGAGCAACGCTCTGTCAGAGCCGAAGCCGAGCGCGCGCAGCAGTACGGTGGCGCATATCTTGCGTTTTCTGTCGACGTGCACCCACAAAACACCGCTTGCGTCCTGCTCTAATTCGAGCCATGCGCCGCGGTTGGGAATAACGGTCGTGCCGTAAATTTCCTTGCCCGTCTTATTGTCGCGGGTCGCCGCATTATAGGCGCCGGGCGAACGGACAAGCTGAGAAACGATAACGCGCTCAGCACCGTTGATTATAAACCCGCCCGACTCTGTCATAAGCGGGAACTCGCCCATAAACACGGGCTGGTCGATAACCTCGTCCTTAACCTTGTTTACAAGCCTTACCGTAACGTGCATGGGCAGCGCATAGGTTGCGTCGCGGTTACGACACTCTTTTTCGTCGTACTTCGGCTTTTCGTCGAACCAGTGGTTCAGAAAATAAAGCTCGTAGTGGTCGGAATAGTCGGTAATGGGCATAAAGTCCTCGAACACCTCGGTTATGCCGTCCTTGATAAACGCGTTATAGCTCGACTTCTGTATTTCTACAAGGTCGGGAATGTCTATAACCTCGTTAATTTTACCGAACTTTCTTCTCTCGGTTTTGCCATACTTGTGAATCGGTAAATTCATTAAACTGAAAACTCCTTTTTGGCTTAAAGCCCGTCTTATATTTCACATGTGGCGATTATCCGTATATATCTTTTCACCGGATACAATCGAATGTTCCAAATTTTAAAACTTTTTAATCAAATGCGTTTGAGCGCAGCTTTGCTTGCGACGTTAAATTAAAACGCTTGTCCGAAAATTTATTACGGAATATCAGCCTTGCCCGCGCTTAAATCTTCTTATATCCTGCGCAACCTCGGCGGGTGTTACGGGTACTTCCGTATCAATCCACGGCTCTACAAGCATAACCGCGTTGTCCTCTGACGAAATATGAATTCTGTGACCGTGTTCGTTTATCGTTATATACCAGTAATAAGCCTCTCCGTCCACAACAATTTTCCGTATCCGTTTTTTCGCCATAACGTAAGCTCTTGCAAAAAATATTTTTCTTTGGGAAATTTTTTCTCCCCGCACTTTACAAATTTATAATATAGTAGTATAATCTGTTGAAAACGGCGGGGTTTTACGGTCGTTTTTTGTCGGAATTTTGCAATAATTTTGTACAAAAATAC
>WSNM01000041.1 GCA_013316055.1 Clostridia bacterium
GTTGAAACGCTTGACGAGGAGCAAATGAAAATGTTTGAGGAGGTGTTGGATTTGATGTTTGAGCTGGACGGAGAGCTTGGGAAGGCGGAGCAGGAGGAGAGAAAGCGGTTGACAATTTAGCCCCAAGACCGTATAATTGCGGTATGGAAGAAATTAAGAAGAAAATCGGCGGTGAAGGCGGGGGAAATACGCTTAACTGCGGCATATGCGGGGGGCAAAATTCGGCTTCCGCAGAGAACATTGCCGAAAGAGCGGAGGAGAGTATCCGCAAAAGGTTCCGCAAAAAGCTGTTTTCGCGCTTTGCGAAGGCGATTGTCGATTATGATTTGATTAAGGCGGGCGATAAAATTGCCGTGTGCATGTCCGGCGGAAAGGACTCGTTTGCGATGGCGAAGCTTTTTCAGGAATTGAAGAGGCACAATAAGCTGCCGTTCGAGCTTGTTTTTTTGGTAATGGACCCCGGATATAGCGCGGTTAACAGCGAAATTATAGAAAATAACGCGCGGGCGCTGGATATTCCCATAACCGTTTTCAAGACGGATATTTTCGAGAGCGTGGTGAGCATCGAGAAGTCGCCGTGCTATCTTTGCGCGAGAATGCGTAGGGGGCATTTGTATCATGCGGCGAAGGATTTGGGGTGCAAAAATATACGAATAATTCAAAATCAAGCGGCGCGCGGGTCAAACAACCCGCGCGCCGCGCCTTATATAATTTTATCCTCACTCCTCGCCCGCAAGCCTCGCCTCTCTGTCGGCAACGGCAAGCGCCTCTACCATACTCTCTATGTCGCCCATAATAAACGCGTCCAGCGAGTATATAGAAAGTCCTATTCTGTGGTCGGTCACGCGCCCCTGCGGAAAGTTATAGGTGCGTATCCTCTCGCTTCTGTCGCCCGTCCCCACAAGCGACTTTCTGTGCTCGTCGTAAGCAGAGCGGTTCTGCGTGTTGTAATAATCGTACAGCCTCGACCGCAATACCTTAAAAGCCTTGTCCTTGTTTTTCAGCTGACTGCGCTCGTCCTGACAGGTCACCACTATCCCCGTGGGGAAGTGCGTTATCCTTATCGCCGTTTCGGTCTTGTTTACCTTCTGTCCGCCCGCACCCGAGGAGCGGTAAACGTCCAGACGAATATCCTCGTCGCGTATTTCCACCTCAACGTCCTCGGCCTCGGGCAATACCGCCACCGTCGCCGTCGAGGTATGCACCCTGCCCTGCGATTCCGTTTCGGGCACGCGCTGCACGCGGTGAACGCCGCTCTCGAACTTCAATTGCTTATACGCGTTTTTTCCCGTTACGTTAAAAACAACCTCTTTAATTCCGCCCAGCTCGGTTTCGTTAATGTCAACAACCTCGCATTTCAAACGGTGGTGCTCGCAGTAATTTAAGTACATTCTGTACAGCTCGTAAGCGAACAGCGCCGCCTCCTCGCCGCCCGCGCCGCCGCGTATTTCCACAATGCAGCTTCTGTCGTCGTTTTTGTCCTTTGGCAAAAGCAGAATTTTCAGCTCCTCCAAAATTTCCTCAAGCCTTTGCTTGCAGACTGAAATTTCCTCCTGCAAAAGCTCCTTCATTTCGGGGTCGCTTTCCGTCTTTTCCGCCTCCGCCGCGTCGTTCAGCCGCCGCTCTGCCTCGGTGTATTCCGCATACTTTTGCGCTGTTTCCGCAATTTCTGCCTGCGCCTTCGCTGTTTTCGTCCATTCGGCAGTGTCAGATATAACCGCGGGGTCGCTCATTTTTTGCGACAGTTCCTCATACCTCGCGTAAATATCCTTCAATTTTGCAATCATTTTATCGGTCATAATACACGTTCAAAACTCAAACCCCTTGCAAAGCCCGTCTTAAAAAACAATCTTTACAAACCTCTCCACGCCGAACAAATCCTTTAAAACAATCGCGTAGTCGCGCTTGGGAAAAATCTTCAAAATCGCGTCCGACTGTCCCTCTCCGCACTCCACAATCAGCATTCCGTCGCGGGTCAGATAATTTCTTACGTACTTCGCAAGCAGTCGGTAAAATTCCAGCCCGTCGTCGCCGCCGTCAAGCGCAATGCGCGGCTCGTATTCGCGCACCTCCCTCTGCAAATAGGGTATATCCCCGCTCTTTATATACGGCGGGTTGCAAACGATAATGTTGTATCTGCCGTGAATGTTATTGAACAAATCGCTCACCACAAACGTCACGTCCGCGCTGTTGTAGTTCGCATTCTCCTTTGCAAGCATAATCGCCGCGTCGGAAACGTCCGCCGCCGTCACGCTGACGTGCCTTCCCTTGCATTCCTTCGCAATGGCAATTGCAACGCACCCCGTGCCCGTGCACATATCCAGCACCTTGTCGCCGTCCTCAATGCTCTTTATCGCAATATCGGCAAGCAATTCGGTCTCGGGTCGGGGAATAAGCGCTCTCTCGTCGCACTTTATTTTCAGCCCATAAAATTCGGTGTCGCCGATAATGTACCAAAGCGGTCTGCCCGTCAGCCGTTTTTCTATAATTTCCGCAATTCTTTTACTTTCGGAAGGCTTAACCGTCCTCTCCGTTTTCAGCAAATCACTGCGGTTTATGCCCATTACAAGCGAAAAAATCCATTCCGCGTCGCTCTCGTCTATTTCGGCGGAGGCAAACCTCTTCTTGGTTTCGTCAAGCATTTTTGAAAGTATTCCGCCCGTCACAAACACCGTTTCCTTCCCGTTCTCGTCCGCGTCCATTTCCAAAACCTTGTTAAAGGCGGCAATGGCAACCTCAAGCATTTTCTCGTCCGGCTCGCGCGTGGTCAAATACTTTTGCAGCAGCATTCCGGGGAATTTCAGCGCCCGCACAAACCCGTTATCAAAGCGCGCAAGCAGCTTCAAAACCTCATAGGACACCCCCGCCAGCATCGGCAAAAGCACTATTTCAAGCCCTAAGTTTATAAAAAACCTCGCAATTTTGCTGGGCATGGCAGTAAACACATACTCGTAAAAAACCCAGCTCAAAACGGATATAACCACAATGTTTATTATCAGCACAATAAACAAAAACGAGGTTCCGCACCTGTCATGTATGCGAGAGCAGTCCTTAACCTTCTCGGGCACAAGCTCTACGCCCTGCTCGTACGCGTTAATCGTCTTGTGCTCCGCGCCGTGGTACATATACAGCCTGCGTATGTCCTTCAACAGTAAAATAATGGCAAGATACGCCAAAAATATAATCAGCTTAATTATTGCAAGCAGCAGATAATACGCCCAGTGGTGCTCGTCAATAAGCATAGGCGAGCCTAACAGGTCGGGGTTAATCTTCAGCTGTAAGGAAGAAATCAGTCCTACCAAAAAGCGCGGCAGCAAAAAGAAGATTGCAACCGCCAGCACAACGCCTATGCAGACGGAAAGGGTCGTCAAAACGTCCATCAGGCTCGTCTTGAACTTCTCCGCAAACCATTTCTGTATTTTTCCCGGCTCATCCTCCTCGTCGTCGCCGTAAACCGCAGCAGAGCGCATAAGCGTTTTTGTGCCGCGCACCAATGACGAAAATAAATTGACCACGCCCCTCACAAACGGAATTTTACCCGCAGTTTTTGCGGCGCCGCTTTTGTTCAGCCTCTGCGCCTCAATCTGCACCTCTCCGTCGGGGTCGCGCACGGCGGTCGCCATGCAGGTTTTACCCATCATCATAACGCCTTCCAAAACGGCCTGCCCGCCTATGTAGGTGCAGCCCTTTGCGGACTTTTTAATTTTCTCTTTCTTTTCTTTTTTTGCCATTATAACCGTCTGATTTCCTTATGACCGCAGGTAAAGCTTAAAAAACAAATAGCTCCAAATATTCTTTGGAGCCGTTGTGTGTTAAATATTGTATCTTTTCTTGAACTTGTCTACACGGCCGCCTGTATCAACAAGCTTCTGCTTACCGGTAAAGAATGGATGACACTTGTTGCAGATATCAACCTTCAATGTCTCCACCTTTTTCGTGGTGCCCGTAGTGAACGTAGCGCCGCACGCGCAAACAACGGTAACCTCGTGATAGTCGGGATGTATTTCGGGCTTCATAGCTTTCACCTCGCTTTATTTCTTCTAATACTACGCTATTATAATAAAAATAAACGGCATAGTCAATTAATTTAGCGCCCGTATAAAAATTTTATAAGAATTTGCCAAAATTCGCGCATAAAAGATTTTCGTCGATTTTAGTTGCAAAAGTTTAAGCGATAGCGTATAATGTGCAATAGTCAGATATGGATAACTGGATTTTAAAAGGGGTAAAAAACCTCGCAAACCAACCCGCGAGCGTTAATATAACCTCCCCCACACAAATTAAGGTCAAGGTTTCTCACCTGCTTTTGACGGAATACGACGTAATGCTCTACAACGGCTTGACGGAAACGGCTTACCCCCGCATCCTCGGCCGTATAGCTGTCGGTATCGTAACCGAAGCGGGCGAAAAATGCTACGGCATCGAAAAGGGCACAAGGGTCTACCTCGAGCCCGCGCGTGCCTGCGGCGAATGTCTGCCCTGCAAAAGCGGAAAAGCAAAGGAATGCAGAGGAGTGCTTGCCGCCGGCAAGGATTTCGACGGCTTTATGCGCGATTTTGTCGTATGCGAATATAACGAGGTTGCGCCTCTCCCCGCCGCGGTGGACGACTTCCACGCGCTGTGCATAGAAACGATAGGCATTGCCCAAAATATCTACGATAAGCTCCGTCTTACCGCGGGTCAAAAGGTCGCAGTCATAGGCGGCGGCTTTTCGGGCAACATAATAGCACAGGTTCTGCTCTATCACAAGATAGTGCCCATTGTAATCGACAACTCCCCCGCCAACCTCGAAAAAGCCAAAAAATGCGGTATATATTATGCGTTCTCCGCAGACGACGACCTGCGCGAAAACGTAAAAACCGCAACCGCGGGCAGTCTTTGCGATGCGGCAGTGTATTGCTCGGGCTCGCGCCTGCCGGTTTCCCTTGCCCCCCGCCTTGTCGCGGACGGCAAATCTCTGGTTTTAAGCGTGCAGTCCACAAACGCGCCCGCCCTCGACGTTTCCTCGGTAATAGAAAGGAATTTGCAGGTTTTCGGCGTAAACAACGCCTACGGGTATACCGAGGCAGTCATAAATATGCTTATGCGCAACGCCGTCAATTTAGACTTTATCGAAAAGGAGGTCTTAACCGACTTCAACCTTTCCGAGCTGCTTGACGAAAAATCCCCCTTAACGGGCTCTGCCAGACAAGGCAAAATGACCGTTTTAAAAATGATAATCTGAACGGCGCATACCCACTGCCTCCGACGGAACAGCCACGGCTCTGACCCCCCGCCTCCGACGGAACAACCACCCCCTCTGCACACGGCAGCGCAGCTTTTACATAATGCGCAATTTCACTAAGCTTATATTTTCACTCAACTTTTTATATATGGCGTTAATTGCGGCACAAATTGCCGCAATTATTTTTTTATGCTTCTACCTCCCGTCCTTTTTACCGCTCGCCGCGGTAATTGCGCTCGTCTGGCTGCTCTCCGCAACCTCCGCCGCGGTGCTGTTCTCGCGCAAGGGCGCGGCAGAGGTAAAATGCGCGTGGTTCGTCGTAATCGCCGCCCTCCCCGTCGCGGGCGCGCTGATATATATGCTTGCCACCGTAAAAAAGAAGCCCTGCGGCATCTTAAAGGTCAACGCCGTTGCGGAAAGCGGCCTTGCGGGCGCGGCAGCCTCAGCCTGCGGCACCTCCGCCGCCGGCTACGACCACGCAGTCTACTTCAAAAGCGGCGCCGAATTTTTAAAGCGCGTTCTAAGCGAAATCGAAGGCGCCAAGGACAGCGTGTATATCGAATTTTTCATAATTTCCCGCGGGCATATCTTCTCCGCGCTTCTTTCGGCAGTCAAACGCGCCACAGCCAACGGCGCGCGGGTCAAAATCATCGTCGACGGTCTGGGCTCGGCGTTCAAAATAAAAAAGCGCGACCTCAAAGCCCTCAGGGACGCGGGTGCAGAGGTCAAGGTATTCCGCCGCATCACCCCCCTCCCCCTCGCCAAGCTGAATATCCGCGACCACCGCAAAATCGTCGCGGTCGACGGCAAGGTCGCATTCACGGGCGGCGTCAACCTCGCCGACGAGTACGCAAATATCACCTCCCCCTACGGCCACTGGAAGGACAACGGCGTCGCAATCTACGGCGCGGCGGCAAAAATTTTCGAGGGAATGTTCC
>WSNM01000042.1 GCA_013316055.1 Clostridia bacterium
CGCCCAGCAAAATCTGAAAGGCAAACGGTATCAGCGCATACGGCGAAATAAACGGCAAAAGGTGAAAACGGCAGTCCCATATCCCCTGCGTAAACAGCCTTGCCAGATTTTCCGCAAGCCACCCGACAAATGCCGTGCCTATGCCGAAAAGGTACAAATACGCAAGCTCTACGCCGAAGATTTTCACCCGCTTTTTTTCGTTAACAGGCACATATATAGGGCGCAAAGCCATTTGCTCAAGCTCGCGCGTCAACAGCCGCATACTATTAATCATTTCCCTTAAATTCCGCTCCTCTTTTATTTATCGAGCCTTGCAACGGCAAAAGATGCTTTAAAACCGCCGTCAGCGAAATCATTCCGCACCCAAGCGCCGCCGCAAACAAGCCGCACAAGCACAAAACAACCGCCGACAAAACCGCAAACAAGCTGTAAACAATAATGCTCCTCACGCGGTTACTGCTCAGCCTTATCAAAGAAAACGCTATATACAGCGCGGCAAGCAGTACAAGCCCCCAATACGTCACGGGAATAAGCCCCAGCATAACCCCGAACGAGGTCGCAATGCACTTCCCCCCGCGCATACGGTTGAATATCCCCGCCGCATGCCCCAAAACGGGCGCAAGCATAACAAACGCAAACAAAATGCTGTTTGTATCCGTAAAAAACGCCGCAAGCAACACGGGTACAAGCCCCTTTAAAACGTCTAACGCCAGACATAAACAGCCCACTCCCGCACCGCAGTGCCTAAACACGTTAAACGCACCCGGATTTCCGTCGTCGGAAAGTCCGCAAATATCCTTACCCGTTATCAGCCTCGGGACAAAGCTGCAAAACATTATCCCGCCCGCAAGCAAGCCCCCCGCAATAAGCGCTATCCAAAGCAACGCGTCCATTTTGCTCCTCCTCGATTTTTTCCGTAATTAACTCCGCCGCCCGCGGATTGATAAAAATTCGCTGTAAATCAAGCATATTGCGGGTGCAATCGCCGTCCGCAAGCAGTTCTTGCGCCGCCCTTACGGCGCTCCTTACCGTCCTCGTCCTTACCGCAAGCCCCCTCCTTGCAAAATATTTTGCGTTTGCGGTTTCGCAACCGGGAATGGCTTTAAGGTGAATAACAGGCACACACAAGACCGCCGCCTCCGTGCTCGAAAGCCCGCCGGGCTTGGTCATAACAACGTCCGCCGCCTTAAAATATAAATGAATAGCCTCGGTATATCCCACAATCAAAAACCTGTTGCCGCCGCCGAAGCGCTTTAAAAGCTTTGCTTCAAGCGCCTTGTTCCTTGCGGGGAAAACGGCGACAACGCAATCCCCGTCCAAGACCTTATCAAGCGCTTTGCATAAATTCAAAAGCCTTCCGCACCCCGCGCCGCCCGCCGCAACGGCTACGATTTTTTTGTCCTTCGGCAGTCCAAGCGCAGTCCGCGCCCCGTCATGCGTAAGCTCCGCGCAAAATTTTTCTCTCACGGGTATGCCCGTGCGGTAAATTATCCGCCGCGGTATCCCGCTTTTTTCAAGCTGACCCGCCGCCTCTCCGTCGGGCACAAACCACCCGTCCAGCACGCAGTCCTTATAGAACGGAATAGCCGTATAATCGGTCAGAACGCCGTACACCCGCACCCCGCAGTCCCATTCTCTGCGCACGGCAGTCATCGCCTCCATGGCAAATAGGTGCGTGCATATCACGCAGTCAAAGCCGTTTGACGCTATGTAGCGGTACAGCTTTTCCGCGTATTTCGCATTCGAGTAATATATCGGCGAAGGCAACCCCGCGCGGTCGTACAGCCCGCCCAAGGCATACGCCGCGCCAAACAGCAACGGCGCCCTCTTTATCACCGCGGAATACACCTCCGCCGCCCGCCTTGCCGCCCTCTCGCTTTTAAAGCTCAAAACGTCCCTTATTTCGCATTCGGTATTTTTACCCTTCAAATTGTCATAAACGGCCTTTGCGGCGCTGTTGTGCCCCTCGCCCGTGCCGCAGCTTAAAATAAGAATTTTCATAATATAACACCCTCCGCAAGCACGGCGCCCTCCGTCCGCCCGCAGTCAAAATCATTAATTTTACCCTTATTTTACCAACCGTATGTAACTCAATCGTATCCGTTTTGTTAAACTTTTGTAAAACCCGCCCCCCTCAAACCAATCCACGATACCGCCCCTAAACCCAAAAGCCTAACGCACCCTCCGAAAATCAGACAAAAAAAAGGAAGGCGCTTTAAGCCTTCCTTAAATATGTCCTTAATCACCGCCGCTCGTTTTCGCACGGCTCCGCGTCCAGCGTTATACAAAACGCCGAGCCTTTTCCAACCTCGCTTTCAACCGAAATCTCACCGCCCGTAACGTCGATTATCTTTTTTACGAGCGCAAGCCCCAGTCCGTTGCCCTCCTGCGAGTGCGAGGTATCCCCCTGATAAAACTTTTCAAAAATATGCTCCTTGGTTTCGCGCGTCATGCCGCAGCCGGTGTCCGCCACCCTTACAACCACGCGCCCGCCTTCGCGCTTTAAAGCTACGCAAATTTTACCCCCCGCCGGCGTAAATTTAACCGCGTTGGAAAGCAGATTATTCCACACCGTATCGAGGTGCGACGGCAACGACCGTATTCTCACGCCCTCCTCTATTTCGCAGTCCAAGGCAATGCCCTTGTCCTCAATCAAATCATCGAAGCCTATAACAGCCTGCGCCAGCGCTTCCGAAAGGTCAAACTCCTTGAATTCGGGCTCCAATTCGTTGTTTTCAAGCTTGTTCAACTGCAAAACGTTGCCTATCAATGCAGAAATTCTCTTCGTCGCGGCAGAAAGCGTCTGCGCATACCTCACGCGCGCCGCCTCGTCCAAATCCGATTGCTGTAAATAGCTTGCGCAGTTCTGAATAACCAAAAGCGGGGATTTAATCTCGTGCGAAACGTTGGAAATAAAATCCGTATGCAACACCTCGGTTTTAGAAAGCTGCGCCGCCATCTTATTCAGATTTTCCATTATATAATCGTATTCGTTATAGCTTTTAAAGGAATGTTCTATATCGAACCTCACGGAAAAATCGCCCTTTGCAACCTTATCGGTGGCGTCGAGTATGCGGTTAACGGGCTTCTCAACCATAAACTTTCTGTGCACCCAGTTTGCCACGGTGGTTATTACCGAAAGCAGACAAATAGTACCGAACATCGACCAGAAAACCACGTCCCCGTTCTCTCCGTATCCATCCTCCACCGCGCGGTAAATCATCACCGCAGCCATAACCGCAACCGCGTTAATTACAAAAAACAGAATTATGCTTACTACCGAGTTTTTGTAAAGCTTTTTCTTTTTCATTTTATAACCGCCTTATACCCCAGCCCGTGCACGGTAACAATCTCGAAGCCGTCGCACGCCGCCGTCTTTTCGCGCAGTCTTACGATATACACGTCCACCGTGCGGCTCGTTGCCGAGCTGTCGTAATCCCAGAACTCTTCCATCAGCTGCGACCGCGTAAAAATACGCTTGGGAAAGGAAAGCAATTTAAAAAGAATATCGAATTCGCGTACGGTAAGCGCAATTTCTTCGCCGTTGCATACCGCCGTATGCTCGTCCTTGTTCATACGCAGATTTCCCGCCACAAGCTCGCGGCTGCGCTCGATATTCGCCCTGCGCAGAAGCGCGCCCACCCGCAAAAGCAGTAAATCGCAGTCGAACGGCTTCACAACGTAATCGTCTATGCCAAGCCTGTACCCAAGCTGCTTGCTGGGCTTGTCGTCCAGCGCCGTCATAAACAGTATGGGTATCTGCTTGTCATAATTCCTCACCCGCCGCGCCAGCTCGAAGCCGTCCATTTCGGGCATCATTACGTCCGTGATAATCATATCGAACGTCCCGCTCTCCACAGCCTCCAACGCCTGCACGCCGTTGAATTTACCGCACGCCTCGTACCCGCCCAAAGACAGCGCGTTGCATACAATCGAATTTATCGCCTTATCGTCGTCCACAACAAGAATTTTAACCATAGCACCGCCCTCAACAGCCCAAAATAATATATTTCGGCACAATATTATCATACAATTGTTAAAATTTTGTTACAAAACGGTAAAATCTCCCCGCATATACTCACGCATCTACCCCGCATATGCTCACGCACCCCCACAAAAAAACACCCCCTCACGCTCGCCGTAAAAAAAAGGGGGGCACCCCCCCTTATAACTGTTCCGCAATACTCACTCCGCAAAAAACGCAACTGCAATTCCCCCCGGCCCTATATGCGTGCCGATTGTGCTTCCTATCATATGCACGGGTATACAGTCGGTCTTGCCCTTCCACAGCCTTTCGCTGTCGGCAATATATTTTTCCAAAAACGCCTCCGACAGTCCGGAATACGCCAGCGAATACGGCATGGAAAAATCTATTCCCCCGCAGCTCTGCACAAGCTGATTCAACAGGTTGTTGCCCTTTTTCGAGCCCATGGCCTTCCCCACAAGCTTAACCTCTCCCTTCACAACCGAAACAACGGGCTTAATGGACAAAACCTCGCCCGCAATCGCCGTCACAGACGAAATTCTCCCGCCCTTTCTAAGGTATTTAAGGGTATCCAAAACAGCCAAAAGCTGAATTTTCTTTTTCTTTTCGTCAAGCATACCCGCAATTTCGCACGCGGTCAACCTATTCTCCTTCACAAGCCTCAGCGCGTATTCGAACAGTATCCTCTCACCAATGCACGCGTTAAGGCTGTCAACAACAAACACCCTTCCCGCAAATTTTTTCGCCGCCTTCTGCGCGCAACCGAACGTTCCCGACAGTTTTGAAGAAATAGTAACCGCCACCACCTCGCTCCCGTCCGCCGTCAGCTTTTTAAACGCCTCCTCGAAGCGGAATTCGTTTATCTGGCTTGTCTGCGGCAGCTCGCTGCTTTCAATCAGCTTTTCGAAGAATTTCCCGTGCGATAGATTAACCCCGTCCAAAAATTCCTCTTTACCGAAGCGTATCTGCATAGGCACAAGCTCCACGCCCAGCTCGTCCGCCTCCGTCTGCTCTATATCCGATGCCGAATCAATAAGTAATTTAATCATTTTCAATATCCTTTTTCAATAATTTTTCATAATAGTTCCGCATGTTGTCTGCAATTTTATTAAGCGAAATATAAAAAGCCGCCCTTTCCTCCTCCGTAAAATCCAAACAACACTCCGCCTCGGCAGCGGCAGTCTCTCTGTCGATAAATTCGGCAAGCCTTCTGCCCTCCGCCGTCAGCCTCACAACCGAATTTCTCACGTTTGCGCCGTACTCCGCAAACCCCTTTTCCTTCAACAGTCCCAACGCGCGCGAAATTGCCGCCTTGTCCTCCAAGGTATGCCTTACAAGCTCGCTCGCAGTCAGTCCGTCACTGCTGCAATTCAAAAAATAAACGCACAGAACATGCACGGCCTTCAAGCCGTATTCCCGTATCTCGAACGCCTTTATTTTTTGTATCAGCTTGTTTATTTTCAGTACAGAAACGGTAAACCTCTCAAAAACTCTCTCCAAAGCTCCCCTCCCGCATACATTTAGTTGATTAATCAACCAATTACATAATATACCCTCTCCGCCCCGCTTGTCAACCGTTTTAGTTGATTAATCAACTAAAACTCGGATTTTTTTCGCCCCCCTTAGCAAAACTGAAAACAGCTTACAAATAATGATATTTACTGTCATTTTATCCCTTTCATTGACTATTATATAATAAGGTGATATAATTAAGATAATTTCGGTTAAAGCATTTTTACGGCGGACGTCCGCCGTAAGCGTTACACGGGGTAACGCTTATCGTTTTTTTATTTTTGATATGATTTGTCGGGCTTTTGCCCGATTTTAAGGAGGAAAAATGACAAAATCAGCAAAAATCAAAAGGCTTTCTGCGGCAGTCGCCGCTATGGCCTTGGGCGCGGTATTCGCCGTATCCGCAGGCGGGTGCGCACATACGCACACGTTCTCAAACGAATGGCAAACCGACCAAACCCATCACTGGCACGCGGCAACCTGCACGCACAGCGGCGAGGTTTCCGGCAAGGCTGTCCACGACTTCGGCAATACGGACGTCTGCGGCGTATGCCGTTACGACAGAAGCACGGGCACAACCCCGCCCTTTTCGGCGTTGACCGTGCCGATAAAGCGTACGGCGACAGCGCCGTAGGTGTTGCAAAGCTTGGTTATGCCG
>WSNM01000043.1:0-600 GCA_013316055.1 Clostridia bacterium
GTCCTATGCGGCGCCGACCGTGAAAAAACCGCGGGCGCGTGCGGAGTTAAGGGCGTTAAAATAGCAAAATATTATCTGCACCTGTTTGAGGAGCCGCCTATATCCTTTAAAAACGGCAGCGGCTGTATATTCTTTTGCGGCTGTTCGCTTAAATGCGTTTTCTGTCAGAATTACGAGCTTTCCCGCAATACCCGCGGCAAAGATATAACCGTAAGCGAGCTTGCGGACATATTCAAACGGCTTGAAGATATGGGCGCGGAAAATATAAATTTAGTCAATCCTACCCATTATCTGCGGCATATTATGGGGGCAATCGAGCTTTACCGCCCGCAAATACCCGTAGTATACAACACCCACGGCTACGAAACGGAGGCGGCGCTAAGGCTTGCCGACGGCTTCGTCGATATATGGCTGACCGATTTGAAGTTTATAGACCCGTCGCTTTCGTTAAGGTATACGGCAAGACGCGACTACGCTGATTTTGCTTTGCCCGCAGTTAAATTTATGGCGGAAAAGCCGTTAAAAATGCGCGCTGACGGTAAAATGCTTTCGGGCTGTATTGTGCGCCATTTAATGCTTCCGCTTGCCGCCTACGACAGT
>WSNM01000043.1:610-6146 GCA_013316055.1 Clostridia bacterium
GGTAGTGAAACTTGTTTCAACACTGCCCAAAAGCGTTTATTTTTCGCTTATGAGCCAGTACACGCCCTTTGGCGATATAGAAAATTATAAGGAATTGCAGCGCAAAATTACCAAGCGCGAGTATGACAGAGTAGTTGCCGCGGTTCGTCAATACGGGCTTGAAAATGTGTTTTTACAGGACTTTGACAGCGCGGAAGAGGGATATATTCCCGAATGGGACTTTTAAAAATAAGGTATGCTTGTAACATTTGTTGACGCGTCGTTTTCCTACGGCGACAATTTAATATTCCACGACGTCAATTTTGCGCTGAACGAGGGCGAGCGCGTCGGCCTGATAGGCGCGAACGGCGAGGGCAAGACCACGCTTATCCGCCTTATCACGGGCGAGGCGGAGGCAGAGCGCGGGCAGATTATCAAAAAGAACGGCGCGCGCATAGGCTATCTTGAACAAAACGGAGGGTACGTCAGCGGGAACACCGTTTATAAGGAAATGCTTAGCGTGTTTGCCGCCGAGCTGTCTGCGGTGGAAAAACTGGAAAATCTTTCCCAAAAGCTTTCCGCAACGGGCTACGACACCCCCGAATATGCCTCGGTTTCGGCGCAAATCGAGGGGCTTAACGCCTATATTGCCTCGCACGACTGCTATAATGTCGAGGTTAAAATTAAAACCGTTTTAAACGGAATGGGCTTTGAAAAGAGCTACGGGCAAATTGTGGATACCATGTCCGGCGGTGAAAAAACGCGCTTAAAGCTTGCCCGCCTGTTGCTTGAACAGCCCGATTTGCTTATTTTGGACGAGCCGACAAATCATCTGGATATTTCCACTCTTTTTTGGCTGGAAGATTATCTTTCAAGCTTCAAGGGCGCAATTTTAACGGTTTCGCACGACAGATATTTTCTCGATAAGGTCTGCACGCGCATTTTAGAGCTTGAAAATAAAAAGCTTTTGTCATTTTCCGGCAACTATTCGAAATATAAAATATTGAAGGCAGAGCGCAACGCGCGGCTTTTGAAGGAGTACGAGGCCCAGCAGGAGGAGCGGGCGCGGTTGCAGGACTACGTTGACAGAAATATCGTCCGCGCAACCACCGCAAAATCCGCGCTGTCGCGCGTAAATAAGCTTGAAAGAATGGAAATACTCGAAAAGCCGTATGTGCCTAAATCCGCGCCGCACTTCCGCTTTACAACCGAGCTAAGACCCTATGAAAATGTTTTGAAAATCAGCAATTTAAACCTTGAAATCGGCGGTAAACAGCTGATATGCGGGGGGCAAGCGGAAATAAAGCGCGGTGAGAGGGTTGCGCTCATCGGCGAAAACGGCACGGGTAAAACCACGCTTTTAAAGCGGATAATAAACGGCGGCGGCACGTCAGTCGAGGTCGGGCGGTTTGTAAGGCTTGCTTATTACGACCAGGAGGGCGGCAACCTCAATGCCGAAAGCACCGTAATGGCAGAGCTTTGGGACAGACATCTCGGGCTGACGCAGACGGAGGTGCGCTCTGCGCTTGCCCGTTGCGGACTGTTTGAGGAGGATATGCAAAAGCCGGTCAAAGCGCTTTCCGGCGGAGAGCGGGCAAAGCTTGCGCTGTGCGTGCTTGAAAGCGAGCACGGCAACGTACTGCTTTTGGACGAGCCGACAAATCACCTCGATTTGCCCGCAAGAGAAAGCCTTGAAAAGACGTTGAAGGAATTCGAGGGAACTCTGCTGTTTGTTTCGCATGACAGATATTTTATCTCTGCACTTGCCGAAAGGGTGCTTGAAATCGAGGATAAAAAATTAAACTGCTACGAGGGCGGCTACGATTTTTATACCTCGCAAAAGAGTGCCGAGCGCGAAAAAATGCGCCGCGCGGCGGAAGAGGCCGCAATGCGAGAGAGAAATGCAGAAAGACAGTCTGCCTTCCGTTCCAAACGCGAGCGTGCCGAGGAGGCGGAAAGAAAGGCGCAGACAAAGAAAATCGAAGCGGAAATATGCAAATGCGAAGCGCGCGAGGCAGAGCTGAACGAACAGCTTGCCGACCCCGCGGTTGCGGCGGACTACAAAAAAGTTAACGGACTTTTAAGCGAGCTTCAAGCCATAAAATTACAGCTTGACGCGCTTTACAGCAGATATGAAGAGCTGTTATAATAGTACAGGGTACAAATTATGAACCGAACCGAAAACCAGACCGAAAATCAGACGAATAGCCGTACGGATAAGCCGGCGGAGGAAAAGGTGAACGTGCGGCACACCATAACCGCGGAGGAAACCTTCACCCTTGCAAAGGACGTGTTCGATTTGCGTTGCTTTATCAAAAACGTTTACGCAAACCGCGCGGTTATCGCCCGCAGACTTAATATTTTGACGCTTTCCGTCAGCGCCGTGTTTACCGCGCTTTACGCCGCATATGTGCTTTTTACTGCGCTTACGCAAAAGCTGAGGGTAGAGGCGACCGTTGTTTTATACGTTTTTCTCGGCGTGTACGTTGCCTTGCTTGCCGTACTGCTTATAGTCGGCTTTTGCAGTAACCGCGCAAAAGCCAAAAACGTAATTGGTGTCAAGCGCGCTCTGGCGGTTTTTAAAATTCTTGTCAGACTTGCGTCTATCGCAATTTCCGTTGTGGCGATAGTATTTTCTAATTTCGGCAGCGAAACGGCGGGCGGCGTTGCGGTCAAAATAGTAATTATCGCGCTTTCGATAATAATGCTGATTATCCAGATAATCCCGCTGCTCTTCGGCGGGTTCGGCAAAATGGCGCGCTGGCTGCTCTCTCCCGTAAGGATAAAATACCGCTTTTCCGCAGTCGTTCTGGAATGGTACGAGCTTGCCGTTTCAGGCAACGCAAAGGGCGCGGTAAAAAAGGTTTCAAGCCGTTATTTCGATGATATAGGCGCACTAATCGATAACTACCTTATCCCCGCGCTCGGCAAAAGATATATAAATTCCATAAAGCCGTCGTCGCTCTTGAATCTTGTGGACAAGGCGGAGGAAAGCGACAAGCCTGTTTTGGAGGGAGTGCTTAAAAACGTGTTTGCGTATGCGGCGGAGTGTGGCTACGTCACCTTTGACCCTTGTAAGGACCTTAAATTCGAGGGCAGTGTAGAGGAAGAGGAAAAGCCGCAAAGAAGAAGCTTTAAAAGCCGCATTCTTAATGTGGGCACCAAAATAGGCAAGTCCGTGCTGAATAAATATATACAGGACAGCATAGGCGACGAGGACAAAAAGTGATAAAACGCAACTGCGGGTTGCTTTTATGGCATTTATAAAACTTGACAACCTGCGCGTTTAAGCATATAATAAAATGGCAATAAAAAATTCAACGTAGGAGAGAGTATTATGAACAGATATGAAAAAGAACATATTGCAAAGATGTCGCCGAAATATCGTCCTATAGGGGCATGGGGCTACTTCGGTTATACGCTGTTGTTCAGCTTGCCCATAATCGGGTTTATCGCTTGGCTTATATGCGCGTGCAGCGGAAGCAACATTAACAGAAGAAGCTTTGCAAGAAGCTATTTCTGCGCGTTTTTGATTGGACTGATTATAGCTTTGGTTGCGCTTACTATTATCTTGGTTGTAAGCGGCGCGTTTAAGGGCGGCTTTAACATTGAAAATATTATGCAGTCTTTACAGCAGTTCTTTGCGGGCTTGGTAGAAAAAATCAAGGGTCTTGTTCCCCAACAATAATTTTATAAAGTAAAATATATCCGCCCCGCCTTAATATGGCGGGGCGGTGGTTTTATAAAGAATATTAAAAACAGCTACATAAAATCGAAACCGACCAGAATAATTGCGGTCGTTACAATAGCCGTGCTTTGCTGCTGTCTTATAATTTTCAGCGGCTGTCCGTTGCCTTGGTATATCCCCGTAAAGTATTCCGATAAAAAAATGGCGTAGATATACGGCTTTATCAAAAACGGACTTTTGACCGACTGCGACAATTATATTGCCACCTTCGAATATTCCGACCCGAATGACGAGGTTCAGCGTGTTGCAAGCATATTCAACAGCGGAGGCAAGGCTTTGCTCAGCTTCGATTTTCATACAGTACAATTAAAAAGAGCCGTTTTTTTAAAACGGCTCTTTTTTATGTTAAAATTTTATGCAAAATTTTCAAAGTAAAAAAACTGACAATTAATTGAATTCCACAAGCCTTTCGATATAAGCCACAAGCTCGTCTGCATTCAGTCTGATTTGCTCCATACTGTCGCGGTCGCGCACGGTTACGGTGTTGTCGTTAAGCGTATCGAAGTCCACCGTCACGCAGAAGGGCGTTCCTATTTCGTCCTGTCTGCGGTAACGCTTGCCTATCGAGCCCGCTTCGTCGTAATCGCACATAAGCTTTTTGCAAAGCACACCGTAAATTTCTTTGGCCTTTTCCGACAGATTTTTCTGTAACGGTAAAACCGCAACCTTATAGGGCGCGATAGCGGGGTGGAAGTGCATTACAACGCGCGTATCTCCGCCTTCAAGCGTCTGCTCCTCGTAAGCCGCGCACAAAAGCGCAAGCGTAAGTCTGTCCGCGCCGATAGAGTATTCTATAACGTTGGGAATATACTTTTCGTTGGTAAACGGGTCAATGTAAAGCATGCTCTTGCCCGAATATTCCTGATGGCGGGATAAATCCCATACCCCGCGGTGGTGAATACCGTTCAGCTCCTGCCAGCCCATGGGGAAGTTGTACTGAATATCGCACGCCGCTTTTGCGTAGTGCGCAAGCTTGTCGTGGTCATGATAGCGCAGATTTTCCGCTTTAAGTCCCAAATCTTCGATATATTTAAGCGCCTTTGCCTTATAATCGTTGTAAATGTCCATAGACTGCTCTTCACGGCAGAACATTTGCAGCTCCATTTGCTCGAATTCAACCGTGCGGAACAAAAAGTTTCCGGGGGTAATTTCGTTGCGGAAGGATTTTCCTATCTGCGCAATTGCAAAGGGCACCTTGGCACGCGCCGTGCGCTGTACGTTCAAAAAGTTCACGTATTCGCCCTGACAGGTTTCGGGGCGCAGATATACCTTGTCGCTCTCCGCTTCCAGAGTTCCGCGCGAGGTTATAAACATAGGGTTGAATTTGCGTATAGGCGTCCAGCTTCTCACTCCGCAGTGGGGGCATTTGATGTCGTGCTCGGCAATATAGGCTTCCATTTCCTCGTTAGTCATTGCCTCTGCCGCAACTGCGCCTTTGCTGTGCGCCTCAATTAAAGTATCTGCGCGGAAGCGCTGTTTGCAGTTTTTGCAGTCCATTTTCGGGTCGCCGAAGCTCTGAACGTGCCCGCTCGCTTCCCAAACGCGGGGATTCATAAGTATTGCCGCGTCAACGCCGTAGGTGTCGGGGCTTTCCTGCACAAAGCGCTTCCACCAGCTGCGCTTTACGTTGTTTTTAAGCTCTACGCCCACGGGCCCGAAGTCCCACGTGTTTGCAAAACCTCCGTAAATATCGCTGCCGGGGTAAACAAACCCGCGGTTTTTGCATAGGTTGACGATTTTTTCCATTGTAAGCTTGCTTTCAGCCATAAAATAACTCCTTTTCCGCACTTGGATTAATGCGGTCTTGTC
>WSNM01000004.1:0-66332 GCA_013316055.1 Clostridia bacterium
TATAGGACATATAATAAAGAATAAAATATCAAAAGAACTAATATCTAATATACTTAAAAGCAAAATAGCAAGTGCATTCTTGCGGTTATTTGCGCGGCTGTAACCGTGTTCATATTCGCATACTTTAAATTGTGGGGGTTTGTTCCGCTTTGCGGAGCCGCGGCTTTTGCAATGCTTATGTTTGTTTGCAAAGGCGGACAGGAGCGCGAGGAAAAACGCCTTGCCCCGACAGAGCCGCAGGGTGATTTTATTACGGGAAAGGTAAACGATGATAAAAAGGACTGACCGCTTGCTTACGGCGGGCGCGGTTATCACATATGTTATAGCCGCGATTATGATGTGCGTTGTTGCGGCGTTCATAATTAACGATACAAAAGAGTTTATAGGTCACGGCATAGACCCAGCCGTCTATTCGTACCTGATAACGGCGCTGATAGTACCTGCGCTGCACGTCTTTGCGGGGGTTATTTTGATAGCGCTGTGCATTGCCGCCGTGGGAACGGTATTAATACTTGCGGTATTATGCGCGGTAAACGTTATTTTAAAAACACGCAAATCGCGGGAGCTGATAACCACGCTGAGCCTTGTTTTTGACGTTATTGTGGTTTTGCCTTTTACGGTAATAATTTTTGTTACGGTATGGTCGATTAGCAACGGGCAATCACTGCGCACAATTATATTTTTTGCCGTGATATGCGTTACCGCCGCCGCGCTGACCGCAAACGGAATAACGTGCATTTACAGACTGACAACAAAAAAACCAACCGTATAATGAATGCGTAGCGAGCCGTTGAACGGCTCGCTACGCTTTTGTTTTTTACTGCGTTGTGTTAAAAAATTCTTTGTCCCTGAATAAAGTAGCTCCACCTCTTTGCGGAAATCTGCTCGATTTTAGCATAGTCCGAAGCCGTGTGAAGTATCCAATTGTCGCCGAGATACAGCGCAACGTGTCCTACCCTTTCAACACCCACCTTGTCCTTGCGCGATTCGTTGGTGAAAAACATTAAATCGCCGCGGCGCAGCTGTGACTTGCTTACGGTTTTGCCCTGATAAATCTGGGTGCGCGTTGTCAGCTGTAATTTGACGTGCGCGCCCGTAAAGAATATGTACTGCATTAGCGACGAGCAGTCGAACGCGCTCGTTGTGAAGTTTTTCAGAAGCTTGCCGTCGCCGTCGTGGTAGCGCACCGCGCCCCAGACGTAAGCCGTACCCAAAAGCTTTGTGCCCTCTGCAATAACCGCCTCTATACGCTCGTCCTCGCTTGCGGTCATTTCCACCGTTTTTCCGTATTTCGCAGAAAGGTATACCGAGCCGTTTTTATAGCCCGTTTTATACCAGCCGTTTACCGTGCCGTTGTTTGCGTACAGCGTGGCGTGCTCTGCCGTGCCCTTCACCGCATAATTCGTGCCCGCGCCGGAGCGCAGATTTACTCCGTTTGTAGTTGTAGTTATGTAAGAAACGGTTTTTGCCTTGGGCGGCTCCTCGGGAACGGACGGCGTTGACGGCGCGTCGGTTGCGGGGGGAGCTTCTACCTCGGGGGGACGAGTACCGTCAAGTTCGGTATCGGGAAGCTGTTCGGTAATATCCGTCTGCTCTCCGTCGGGCTCCTTTTGCGCCGCCACAGCACAGCCGCCGAGCGATGCAGTCATAGTCAATGCCGCCGCAACTGCGGCAAGCTTTTTTATTTTCGATTTCATAGTTAACGCATTTACCTCCTTCGTTTAACCTTTTGCACGGCTATTATAACAAAGGCGGCGGCGTTGGCGCAATGCAAAAATTTTGCCACGTTTGGCAATGCCTGGAAGCGGATATTGACATCCGTAAACGGTTAAAGCAAATATATGAATTACGAATAATACCTTAATATATAACTCCCCCCGACGCCGAGTTTCGGCGTCGGGGGGGAGTTTTAAAATTTATACCTATTTACTCTATGCCTTCGTTAAGCCTTTTCAAAAGCTCGTCCAAATCGTTGCCGTGGACGAAAACCGCTTCCTCAATCGTTTCGCCGTGGGCGCACGCGCAGCCAAGACAGTGCATACCTACAGACTGCAAAATTTCCGCGCTGTTGGGGTTGATTTTAAGACAGTCCATAATCAAGGTGTCTTTTGTTATTTTAGCCATATTAAGCCTCCGTAATTGTATTTATATAATGTTATTATACCACCGTTGCGGCGGTTTTACAAATAATTTTGCACTTTTTATTTATGCGGCAAGCTATTTATTCGTAAAGCTTACCCATATACAAAATTTTGGCAAGGGTTTTATAGTCGAAATTCTCCCAGTCCACGGTACCGTCCACGGCAGAGTAATCTTCAACCCAGCCTGCCAGCTGATTTAAATAGTCGGAAACGGTTGAATTTGCCCATTCTTCGGGTTTTTCCTTTGCGTCCTTTGCCAGCCGCGCGACAAAATCAAGAAAAGCTTGCTTGCCGTTTATATTGTTTATCTGTTCAATCGGATTTTTCAAGCGGGCACCTTTTTTAAAGCTTATTTTTTTCAAGCTCTGCAACAACTCCGGAAATCGCCTTTTTGACCGAGCCTCTTTCGAACGGGTTGGAAAGTCCGCCTAACTTCAACAGCTCGAAATAGCTTTTGCTGCCGCCGGCACGGCACAGCGCGTAATAATCCTTCCATGCGCCCGCCTTGTCGGCTTTTGCGCGGGTGAAGTACTCGAACGCGCCCATTTGCGCAAGCGCGTAGTCCACATAGTAGAACGGATACATAAATATATGCTGTTTCTGCATCCAGAAGCCCCCTTCCTCCAAAAATCCGTTGCCGTCGTAGTCGCGCCACGGCATATAAATTTTTTCAAGCCTGCGCCAGCATTCGCGCAAGCCCTTTGCGTCGTAGTCGTGCGAGAACACCTCTTGCTGAAAGTGGTCTACAAGGCAAAGATAGGGCACCGTTTTAAGCGCGTCGGAAAGGTGCGCATAGCGGTATTTATCTGCATTTTCGCCAAAGAACAAATCCATCCACGGGTATGCGAAGTGCTCCATTGACATGGAATGGATTTCGCTTATTTCGCTAGTTGACCAAAGCTGCGAGGAAAGAGTGACGTTTTTTGCCGTGGAATACGCCTGAAAGGCGTGACCCGCCTCGTGCGTTAAAACGTCGACGTCCGCAGACGTGCCGTTGAAGTTGGAGAATATAAACGGCGCGTTATAGCCGGAGATAAACGTGCAGTAGCCGCCCATGTGCTTGCCCGCGCGCGTTTCCAAATCGAAAAGCTCGTGCTCGCACATAAAATCGAAGAATTCGCCCGTTTCTGCGGAAAGCTCGCGGTACATTTTGCGCGCGCTGTCCACCATATACCGCATATCGCCCACGGGCGCGGCGTTGCCCTCGGGAAAAACAAGCTGCTCGTCGTAATAATGCAGCTTGTCGATTTTAATACGCTTTTTCTGCTGTTCGTACAGCCGCGCGGCAACGGGCACCAATTCCTCAACAACCTGTCTGCGGAAGGCGGCAACCTCGTCCGCGCCGTAATAATAATGACCGTTTGCAAGATAAGCCATTTCGATATAGCTTTTAAAGCCCAGCTTTTGCGCCATACCGCGGCGAATGTTGCAAAGTCTTATATATATGGCGTCCAATTTGTCGGATACGCTCTTGTACAGGTCTGCCCACGCCTCGAAAGCGGCTTTACGGACGGCGCGGTCGGTGGACTGCATATATTTCAGCAGTCCGTAAAAATTGCAGTCCTCGCCGTTGAATTCGACGGTACAGCCCGCGGTAAGCTTTGCATATTCCTGAGTGAGCTTGCTCTCTTCAACTCTGTCGTTTACAATGCTTTCGTCCGCAAGGCGGATTTCCGCCTCAAAATTTTTAAGCATATCCGCGCCGAACTCCCGCTCGAAATCCGGCTTGAATGGCGAGGCAAGCAGCGCCTCGTTCGCCTTTTTTGCGACAAGCTGAAATTTTGGGAACTCCTCGTAAAAGAAGTTCATTTCCCCGTCGTAAAATTCGTCGCGGGTGTCGGCGGTGTTGCGTATCGAGGCAACGGTATACATTGCGGAAACTCCGTCTGTGGCTTTATCGTATTCGATTAAAAGCTTGCGCGCCTCTTCATAGCTTTTTGCCTTTTCAAGCCCTGAAATAAAGTCGTAAACGGACTGCTCCGCCGCCTTCATATCGGGGCGGGTATATTTTATTTCGCTGAATTTTGTAAGCATAGTCAAAGCTCCTTTATGTTTTAGATATACATTATATCACCGTTTTTTTAATCGCGCAACCAAACCCCCATTATTTACCATTGACAAATTTATCTGCAAACATTATAATATTCCCCGATGAAAACACAAAAGCGTATAGAAATTTCGCTGATAGTCTTAACGGCGCTGACCCTTGCGGCTTCGCTTTTGCTTACCTTTACGGTATCGGACTATTACATATTTAACAGAATATCATTTTTGGACGGCGAGGACAGCTTTAATATCTTTTTTGTTTTAAGCCAATGGATAAAAAAGGCGGGACTGCTTTTGTTTCCGCTTGCGGTATTTTACAAAAAAAGATGCTGTGCCGACATTGCAAAGTACGTTTTGCCCGCATTTGTGATAATTTCCTGCGCGACGTTCGGCAATTTTTTCGACATAACCATGCTGACGGAAAACGCAACGCCCGCGGAAAAGGTTTTTGCAAGCATAAACGAGTTTATGACCAAGCCCGCGAATATGGCGCTGTTCTTTATAAATTCCGCGCTGTATATTGCGGTTTGCGCACTGCTGTTTGTGCGCGACGGCTGGAGGGTGAATAAAAAATCGTTTATATGGCTGCCGTTTGCGCTTGTTGCGGTTATGCCGCTGAATATTTTCGAAAACTTTTTCGACATTAACGACTTTTCGCCCGCGCACCCGCTGTGGTTTAAAAACTTCACCGTGTGGCACTTTTTGGCGCTTGCGATGCTTGCGGGCTTTACAATCGGCTGCTATTACTTTTTAAGGAAGAAGGGCCGCGCGGCACAAAACGAGTTTTTGGCGGCGGGCGCGATAATTCTTTTGATACAGTACCACAGCAAGGACAGCGTTGTTATGGGCGACGGCTATAACGTGTATTACACCGTGCTTGCGTGTCTGCCGCTGTTTATATGCAATATCGGCGTGTATATGGCGTCCGTTTCGGTTATACTTAAAAAACGCGTGCTGTACGCAATTGCCTTTTTTGTGCACGCAGTCGGCGCGCTGACGGTGTTTGTATACTTCGGCAAGGACGAAATGAGCAACTACGGCATATTCTGCTCTTACTCGATTTTGTACTTCTGCTTAACGCACTGCCTGCTGTTTGCGCTGTCCGTTCTGCCGACTGCCTTGGGGCACTTTAAATTCAGAATTAAGGACTGCATAATTCCGCTTGCGTATTACTGCGGGGTGATTATCGTCGCCGCGGTTGCAAGCGGGCTTGTAACGTCGTTTTTGACCACCTATTCCTACGACGGCTACACCCTTACCGTGGGCGAGGGCGCTGGCTTCGATATGGCTCCGCCAAACTATGCGTTTACTCAGGTTTGCCCGTTGCCCGTAACGTTACCGCTTGTGCCCTTAACCATTTGGAAATGTCAGCTTAACGTGCTGTATCTGGTATTGCTTTACATAGCTTACGTATGCCTGTTTTGGGCGTTTACCGGCGCATATTATGCATTTTTGGCGATACGCAAGGCGGTGCTTGCAAGGCTTGCGGCGGGAAAGGCGGGCAAGGAAGTACCCGCTGTGCCCATAGCGTTAGCTCAGCCGACTGCCGACAGCGCGCTTGACGAAACGGCGGCAGCCGAGGAAGCAGACGAAGAAAAAGCTTAAAATTTCGATATAAAATTGAGGCGGCGGGCAATTTTGCCCGCCGCTTATTATAATTCAATTGTTCTTGTGGCAACGTTTTTTACGAACGTCGCGTCGTGCTCCACAAACAGCAGCGTTGCGCCCGAGGCTGTTATCGCGCTTTCGATTTGCTCCCGCGAGGAAATGTCGAGGTAGTTTAAAGGCTCGTCCCAGATGTAGATATTCGCTTTTTCGCAAAGACTGCGCGCAAGGGCGCATTTTTTCTTTTGCCCCTGCGAAAAGCGGGACATATCCCTGTCGAAATCGTCTGCGCTAAACCCAAGCTTACTTAAAATCGCCTTGAAATACCATTCGTCTATGCCGTATTTTGCGGCGTACACCCCCAAATATCCCTCAGCTTCGCACATTTGCGGCACATAGGATATTTTTAAGCGGGGAGAAATGTCTTTTTCGCCCGAAATTTTGAATTGCTCCCCCAATATGCCGCAGATAAGCCTTAAAAGCGTGCTTTTGCCGCAGCCGTTGCCGCCCGTGACGGCTATGCGCTCGCCCTCGCAAATATCCAGCGACAGACCGCCGAAAATCTGCCTTTGCGCAATTGACACGCATATATTCCGCAGTCTGACGTATTGCGGGCGGAAAAAGCTTTGCGGCTGTAAGCGCAGCTCCTCCGTTTCCTCAATACCCTTCAAAAGCTTTTTTATGCCCTCGTCCGCGCGGGAATATCTGTCTGCAATAACCTTTGCCCGCTTCTGCGTTTTTGCCGATTTTGCCGACAGAAAACCGCGGTCGATAACGGCGTGACTGTCCGAAAGCCTGCCGTTTTTGTTGCTGATTGCGCTTTCGGCATTCGCACCCCAGCCCGCCGCGCGCGCCGCCGAACGGCTAAGCCGCGCCCGCTCGCCTTCAAGCCTTTCCTTTTTCGCCGCGTCCGCCGCCCTGCGCTTTTCGCGCTCTGCAAAATATACGGAATAATTGCCGCGGGTAAGATATGCGCCCGTTCTTTCAAACGCAAGAATATGGTCGCAGCAGCCATCGAGGAAGCTTCTGTCGTGCGATACCACAATAAAGCCGTTTTTGCCGCTTAAATAGTCGGCAAGGCGCCTGCGGCCGTGCAAATCGAGGTGGTCGGTAGGCTCGTCGATAAGCACGAACGCCTCCTGCGAGAATACCGCCGCAAGCTGAAATTTGGTTTGCTCCCCGCCCGAAAGCGTATCGAACGGACGGTATAAGGCTTCCTCGTCAAGCCGTAAAAGCCCAAGCTCCTTTTGCAACCGCCATAGCTGCGCTTCCGGCGCGATTTCGTAAAACAGCTCGTAAGCGGTTTTTGCTCCGTCAGAAATAACGCACGGAAAGCGCACGAAATTCAGCCCCGCGGTAATGCGTCCGCGGCCTTTCAGCTCTCCGCTTAAAAGCTTTAACAGCGTGGTTTTGCCGTAGCCGTTTTCACCGACCACTCCAAGCCGCCAGCCGCTTTCAAGCCGCAGATTCAGTCCCGAAAACACCGCGTTAAGCCCGTCGGGATATTCGAAATACAAATTTTCTATATTAATAAACAAGTTAAACTCCTTAAATAAAAAAATCCGCGCGGAAAACCGCACGGAAACAAACGCGACGTATGCCGTTGGATATAAAACCGTACATAAATTTTCCGCAAGCGCACGAAAAAGCCGCAGAGCGGGCTTCCGCTCCTTAAAATGTGCCGTCCGTGCAGTTAAATAAAACGGAAAATTATATTCTCAACGGTCTTATCTCCTTAAATTTACTTATTTATACGCGTAGCCCCTTATGGACTGCGCGATATTGTTCATATGGTCGCCTATGCGCTCCAAATTTATCGCAAGCTGCAAATACACCGCGCCCGCCTCCGCAGTGCAGCGCCCCTCTGTCATACGGCGCAGATGCGCGTCCTGCATAACCCTGCAAGCGTCGTCGGTGGCCTGCTCCTCTGCCTCCACCGCGGGAAGATACTTCAAATCAATCTCTTCGAAGGCCTTTTCCACCAATTTATAAAGCGCCTTGACGTGCTTGTCCATTTCGGAAATTTCCGCCTTGGCGTGGTCGGAAAACTGCGCCTTTTCCACAAGCATTCTTTCGGCGTATTCTACTATATTCTCCGCATAGTCGCCTATGCGCTCTATATCGGAGGCAACGTGATAGAAGGAGGAAAGCTTTTTCTCGTCCGTTTCGGCAAGCTCTTCCAAAGAAAGCTTGACCAAAAACGAGGAAATAAAGCTGTTGTAATCGTTTATGCTCTTTTCCGTCGCCTCGAAGTCGGGCTTTTGCGAAAGGTCGCCGCTTAAAAGCATTTCCAGCGCGCGGTTGTAGTTTTCAAACGCGTAGCCGCCCATATGCAGAAGCTCCT
The DNA here is from genome assembly GCA_013316055.1 of Clostridia bacterium. Taxonomy (GTDB): domain Bacteria; phylum Bacillota; class Clostridia; order Christensenellales; family Borkfalkiaceae; genus Coproplasma. The sequence goes on from WSNM01000004.1 coordinate 8,137, forward strand.
TCCTGACCTGTCCGACAGCAATTGCGGGGGTTTTTAAAAGGCGCTTATCCAGACGCTCGTACTCCTCTGCCGAGGTCTTGCCCTTTTTGTCCTTGACGATAAGGCAAGCAAGCTTTACAAGCTGATTTATAAACGGAAGCAGAACCGCCGTAGTAAGCAGGTTAAACGCCATATGGAAAATAGCTATTTGCCACTGCGTGCTGTTTATAATACTGTTTAAAAACCGAGCTATGTACTTGCCCGCAAACGCGACGGGCCAGATAAAGATAAAACAGCCTAACAAATTGAAAAGCAGATGCACCATTGCGGTGCGCCTTGCGTTTACGTTTGCGCCGACGGAGGAAATAAGCGAGGTTACGCACGTGCCGACGTTTGTACCCAAAATTATGCACATAGCCATTTGCAGTGAAATAAGCCCGCCGCCCGCAAGCGAAATAACGATTGCCGTAAGCGCGCCAGACGACTGCATTGCCGCCGTAAGCGCCGCGCCCAACAAAAACAGTACTATAATTTCCCATGTAAGCGGTTTATCGCCGTTGCCTAAGGCTATAAACATTTTTTTAACGCCTTCGCCGACGTTACCCTCTGTCAAAGCGTTGACAGCGCCGCTCATTACGTCAAGCCCTACGAAAATAAGACCCAAGCCGATAAAAATATAACCTATGCGCTTTGTTCTGTCCTTTTTGGCGACCAGCGTTATTACAAAGCCGACAAAGGCAACCAGCGCGAACACCGCCGCAACCGAAAACGCCCCGCCCGCAGTAGACAGCGCCATTACAAATGCGGAAATGGTTGTGCCTATGTTTGCGCCCATTATGACCGAGGCGGCCTGAGTAAGCGTCATAAGCCCGACGTTTACAAAGCCGACTATCATTACCGTGGTTGCGGAAGAGCTGTTGACTATCGCGGTGACCGCCGCGCCCGTGCCAACGCCGATAAAGCGGTTTTTGGTGGCCTTGGTCATAAGCCTGCGCATCGACCTGCCTGCGGCGTTTTCGAGATTACTGCCCATCATATTCATTCCCACCATAAACACGGCTACGCCGCCGAGAATGAAGAACACGCTGTTGATTACTGTAAGCACGTCGTTAACCGAAACGCTTAACAAGGACGAAATCATATAAATTTTATCTCCGTGTAAAAAGGAATAAAGCCGCCCGCGCGGATTTAAACCGACATTTTTATTTTAACAAGTTTAAGTTATGCTTGTCAAATGAAATTTCGGCTTTGCCGCCCGACGTTTATTCGGTTGCTTTTTTTCGGATTATGCAATAAAATAACCTTAATTATGTTTAACATTGTTTTGGTAGAGCCGGAAATACCGCAAAACACCGGCAATATTGTGAGGACGTGCGCCGCAACGGGCTGCCGTCTGCACCTTATACGCCCGCTCGGCTTCGAGGTTTCAGACAAATATTTGAAGCGCGCGGGGCTCGATTACTGGAACGACTGCGAAATTTTTTATTACGACAGCCTTGCCGAGCTGCAAGAAAAATTCCCTAAGTCGACCTTTTATTACTTCACCACAAAGGGGTTGCGGCGGCATTCGGACGCGGCTTTTAAGGCGGGCGACTTCCTTGTTTTCGGCAAGGAATCGAAGGGCTTGCCGGAGGAGCTTTTGATGGACAACCGCGATACCTGTCTGCGCATACCCATGATAGGCGAAACAAGAAGTCTTAATCTTTCCAACTCGGTTGCGGTGGCGGTCTACGAGGGGCTGCGGCAGCTTGACTTCGACGGCTTTAAAACCGAGGGGCAGCTGCACAAGCATAAATGGTAAACAGGGCTTTACTTTTTACAATCTGTATATTATAATATGAATATGAAGCTTGATAAAATTGCGGTTGCCAGCGGCAACAAGGACAAAATAGCGGAAATAAAGGCAATCTTCAAGGGCGTGGAAATAATTTCCATGGAAGAGCTGGGCTTTACGGGCGACATAGAGGAAACGGGTAAAACCTTCAAGGAAAACGCCAAAATCAAGGCGGAAACGATTGCAAGGCTTTATAATATCCCCGCGCTGTCGGACGATTCGGGACTGTGCGTGGACGCGCTCGGCGGCGCGCCGGGCATTTATTCCGCACGCTTTTCAGGCGAGGGCGACGCCGCCAACAGAAGGCTTTTGTTGAAGCGGTTAGAGCATGTTACCCACCGCAGGGCGCATTTCGAAAGCGCGGTATGCCTGTGCATGCCCGACGGAAGGGCGTACTTCGGCGAGGGCAAGACCTACGGCAGAATTTTGCAGGAGGAAATAGGCGAACACGGCTTCGGCTACGACTGTCTGTTCTATTCCGACGATTTAAAAAAATCGTTCGGGCTTGCGTTGGAGGACGAGAAAAATTCGGTATCCCACCGCTTCCGCGCGCTCAACGATTTATTAAGCAAGCTATGAAGACGGTTACGGTGCTTTCGGACACGCACGGCAACAGGCGCGCCTTGGATAGGCTGGACACCGTTTTGCGGGAAAGCGATTATATAATACATTTGGGCGATACCTCCGCGGACGGCGTTTATCTGCGGCATATGTACGGGGCAAAGACGGTTGTGATAAACGGCAACTGCGATGCGGCAAAGCTTGGCGAGGACGAAGCCGTTTTACAAATCGAGGGCGTGAAAATTTTTGCGACGCACGGGCACCTGTATTCGGCAAAGACAACGCTTGCGCGGCTTGCGGAACGGGCAAAGGCGCTTGGTTGCGCGCTTGCGCTTTACGGGCACACCCACTGCGCGCGCGAGGACGAGCTTGACGGAGTTATGCTTGTTAACGGCGGCTGTATGACGAGGTATTCGGCAAACAGCTATTGCTACCTTGTAATAAACGGCGGCAAATTTACCCATAAAATAGTTAAAACCCAATGATATACAGGGGTATATATGAATTTTAAACACACCTTTATAGTATTTGTAGATAATTTTTCGGTGACGTACAAGCAGCTTTTATACCGCATTATAATTGCGGTGGTTGCCGGTATAGTCCTCTACTTCGGGCTTTCTCCCTTTATCCGCACGCTTATGCCGGAGCTGAACCGCCTTCTGGAAAACGTGCACGACTTTATAATAAGCCTTTTAAACGGCAATCTTGACAGCATGGCAAACTTCCGCAAGGAAATAATAGCCGGATACGAGGCGATTTTGCACCTTTTCAGCGTAAAGACGACGGCGTTTGTTTTAAGCGGGCTGCTGTTGCTGCTGGTATATATTGTTGCAACGTGGTTTTCCGCCATAGGCAACTATGCCGCGGCGTGCGTTATAAACGACAAAATGTCGCTGCGCGCAAACAGCCCGTTTTTCATCACCCTTATCAAAAATTTAAAGGCGGCGTGCATTTACAGCGCCATATATGTGCCGCTTTCCATTGTTTACGACCTGCTTATAGGCGTGGGAATGTTCTTTTTGATATTCTCGCTGTTCACAAGCTTTTTGCCGCTGCTTGTATGCATATTTTTGTTTGCGCTTGTTATGGTTGTTTCGATTGCGGTAAAAATGACCTTTACGGCGGACTTTTTGCCCGCGCTTATACGCGGCAAGGCAAAGTACGGCGCGGCGCTTAAATACACCTTCTCCCGCAAAAACAAAAGCACTTTCAACGTGCTTTCAAACTTCCTTGTAATAGGGCTTATAATAATGGGACTTAACGTTGCGGCGCTTTTGTGCACGCTAGGCGTGGGACTGCTTATAACCGTGCCCGCAAGCTTTTTGATACTTATCAGCTTCGAATTCGTCAACTACTACGACCGCGAGGAAATTAAATACTTCATTGACAAGAACACCATAGTAAAGCCCGCAAAGGAGCGCGCGCTTACCCGCGAGGAATTCTTCCGCGGCGAGGACGACTGATATATGCGGACGAGGGCTATACAAAATTACTGCAAATTTGTATAAAAATTTCGTATCCCCACTTTACAAACAACGGCTTGTCATATATAATTAGTAAAGACATATTGCCGTTGCCGGCAGTATATCATATAAAAAGGAGAAAAATATGGGATACCTTAAAGCATATAACGCATGGACAAGCGACAAACGCCTTAACGCAGAGGCGCACGCAGAGCTTGAAGCAATAAAGGACAATAAGGAAGAGATTGAGTACCGCTTCGGCGCCGAGCTGGAATTCGGCACGGCGGGCATGCGCGGCATTATAGGCTACGGCACGAATATGATGAACGTATATACCGTAAAGCGCGCAACTCAGGGACTTGCGGAATTTATTAAAACCCTCGGCGCAGAGGCAATGAAGCGCGGCGTGGTTATTTCATACGATACCCGCCTTAAAAGCGAGGTATTCGCCGCGGCCGCAGCGGAGGTGCTTGCCGCAAACGATATTACGGCGTACGTGTTCGACGAGGTGCACCCCGTGCCCATGCTGTCCTTTGCAGTACGTTGCTTAAAGACGGTTGCGGGAATAATGATAACCGCCTCTCACAACCCCAAGCAGTACAACGGCTATAAGGTTTACGGCGAGGACGGCGCGCAAATGAGCCCCGAGGACACCGACGTGGTTGTAGGGTTCATTCAAAAAATCGACGACTTCCTCGGCTCTCCCTCCCCCGACGCGGAACAGCGCAAAAAATTTATAAAGGCAGTTCCCGCAAAGGTTGACAAAAGGTATTATAAGGAATTAACCCGCCTTACCCTTTCAAAAAAAGCGGTAAAAAAGTGCGGCAAGGACTTAAAGCTTGTTTACACGCCCGTACACGGCTCGGGCTATATTCCCGTAACCACCATTCTTAAAAAGATAGGCATAAGCGCGACGGTTGTTGAAGAGCAGACCGCGCGCGACACCGAATTTTCCACCGTAGAGGTGCCCAACCCCGAATTTAAGGAAACGCTTTCACTCGGCATAAGGTACGCGGAAAGAATAGGCGCGACAGTGGTCTTTGGCACCGACCCCGACAGCGACCGTTTGGGCGTTGCCGTAAAAAACAAGGACGGCGAGTTTGAGGCGCTTAGCGGCAATCAGGTTGGAATATTGCTTTTGGACTATATTCTTACCAGACTGCACGAGGAGGAAAGGCTGCCCGCAAACGCGGCGGTTGTAAAATCGTTTGTGACGACGGGTATGGCAAGGGCAATATGCGACAAGTTCGGCGTTACGCTGTACGAGGTGCCCGTAGGCTTCAAATTTATCGGCGAAAAAATCAAAATCTGGGAAAAGACGCACGAGCATACATATGTGTTCGGCTTTGAAGAGAGCTGCGGCTATCTGCGCGGCACGCACGCGCGCGACAAGGACGCGGTAGTCGCCTCTATGCTGACTGCGGAAATGGTTTGCTATTATACATATAACGGCAAAACCGTGTTCCAACGCTTGCAGGAAATTTACGATACCTACGGCTATGTGCTTGACTGCAACATATCCATACCCTTCAAGGGACTTAACGCAATGAAGGATATGAATGCCGTTGTCGACGGACTTAAAGCAAACCCCGTAAGCAAGTTCGATATTTACAACGTTACGGCGGTGCGCGATTATTCCAAGAATATCAGAACGGACGTTGCAACGGGCAAGCAGACGGAAATAGGCTCTCCCCTCACCAACTGCGTTTATTACGAGCTGGAAAACGGAAGCTTTATCTGCGTGCGCCCCTCCGGCACAGAGCCGAAGCTGAAAATTTACTTCTCCGTCAAGTCCCGCAACAGGGCGGACGCGGAATGCGCGCTTGAAAAAATGCAGACGGCCGTAAAAGCAATAGTAAAATGATATAAGGATAATAACAATATAAAAACAGCCCCGATTGCGTAAAGCAATCGGGGCTGTTTTTTAAAGGGATTTTTCAAAAAGGCAAGGTCTGCGGCTTAACCGCAATAGCAGCCTATTGATTTTTTGTATGCATTGCCGAAGAAGTCGCTCTTAACGCCGCTTACCGCTCTGCCTGCGTTAAGCGCGGGCGACAGGGCAGAAAGCTTGAAGGCTTGCGCCGCGTTCATACCCGTGCGCGCCTCCACGCTCGCCCCCGCCTTGCCCGCAAACAAGGGGTCGACGTATTTGCCGCCGGTATTTACCGTACCGAACCAGCTTACGTTTGCAATATCCGCGCCGTCTGTATTGTATACAAGGTTATCGGAAAAGCTTGCGTTCTCCCTTTCTGGTATACTAAGCGACGCCTCTGCCGAGCAATTGTAAATTATATTGTTATAGAAGGAGTAATTTCTGTTATCGCCGTTGTTGCTCTGCAAAATTATGGGAGAGGTATCCGCGCCCGTGACAATGGTGTTGTTATAAACCTCTATCATTGCCGCCGCGTAGTTGATAAACACAATGCCCTTGTTGCCGTAATCGTTTACTGAAAGGTTGTACCTTACCGTAGCGCGGTCTAAAACTCCGCTTTCGGGCGCGTAGGACGTGCAGTTTAAAAACAGTCCGAAGGCGTTGTCGTGGCTGTAATTGTACTGCCAGACGGTATCTCTGCTCTGCAAATCCGCGTCAAGCATACAGCCGTCCTGCACGGCCCCGTCGGAGGGTCTTTTCTGCGCCCTGTTAAGATAGCCCTCGTTATACTGTATGACGGTGCCGTAAACGTACGAGGTGCATATCGTATTGCCGGAAACACAGCGCACGGCAGTGTCGTGCATGACGTTGCGCTCTATAAGTCCGCCCTTTAAATTCCTTGCAAAAATGGCGTTTTTGCCTATGTCGGAAATATCGTTGCCGCTTATAACCACGTTTGTGTGCGCAGTGGCGTTAAACTTTTCGGTATACGGCGAAACCTTTGCAGAGCCCGCCGTACCGGGGCGGTACCATGTGGCTATGCCAACGTTATCCACGTTGCGTATAACGCAGTCCTTTACGGTAAGCTTGTCGAAGCGCCCTCTGCCGTTTTCCGACCACACCTGAATGCCGCCCGTTTTTTTGGAGGCAAGGCTCATACCGCTGTTGGCGGCGTCCTTTTCCCCGCGGATATCATGGATATACAGCCCTTCCAAGGTTATGCCCGTGCTTGTATAAAACCCGTCTGCGGTATCGCTGTCCGCGGTAAGCAGTACGCCGCGCCTGTCGCCCTCCGCCTTTGTCGTATCGAAAATTTCGAGGTTCCTTACGGTCAGATAGGAGCAGTTTTCCACCGAAACCACGCCCGAGCCGGTAACTCCTACCCCGTTGAATTTGGGCAGCTTGTCGCCCTCGCCGTAGTTTGTTATAACGACGGGCTTTTGCGCCGTTCCCTCTATCGAGCAAAGCTTAAATTCGCCCCTGAATTCGCTGCCGTTTTTAAACAGCACCGCGTCGCCCGCTTCAAGCGTAAGCTTATTGAAATCCAAAAGCGAATTGAAGGGCTTTTCCTTACTTCCGTTGCCGCCGTCCTCTGCTCTGCTGTCGAAATGATAGCCGTCGGTCGGCACGGGCTCGGGCTTGCGCGCGGTATAGCTGCCCGTTGCCGCCTCCGAATTCTTATAGCCCTCTGCCCTTGCTACAAGGCTGAATGTAAAGTCCTTGTCGGCGTCCGCCTGATAATAGGTATCGGTAAGCATTGTCGTTGCGCCGTTTATTGTCAGCTCGTACTCCGTTGCGTGCTTTACGACGTTCCACGACAGATACGCCTCTGCCGAAACGGTTACCACGGGCTTATCAAGCTGTTCCTCCGTCGGCACAAGAAAGCACGCACCGAGCAAGCCCGCCGACATAATGCACACAGCGCATACCGCCGCTGCTATGCTTTTAAATATTTTCATTTCAGCGCCCTCGATTGTCCGCTTCCGCGTCCGCAGCTTCGTCCGCTTTTGTTTTGCGGCGTCCGCCGAAGAATTCTATACACCATACCGCGATATATCCCGCAACGCCCGCGCCCGCAAGAATGCCGAACGCCGTATTTAACGCGATTAACGCCGTCTGCCACCAAGGTGTGACAAGCTTGACTATCGTGTCGGAATCAAAGCCGTTCATTGCGTTGCTCTGTGCAACGGTAAACAGAATTCTGTGAGCGGCCTCGCGCATCTGCCATGCAAATTCGCCGTAGCCCGTCTTGTATGCGTTCAGCTCGGAAGCGCGCGCCATGGCCTCTACCGTGGTGCCCGTTGCCCTTGTGCCGTCGGGCAAGTCGTTTCCGCCCATAATTCCCGCCGCAAGCGACATATAGGAATTCTGCCAATAGTCGGATACCGCAAAGCCGCGCATGCCGAATTCGTCGCGTAAAACGGTGTTGCAGAAGCCCTGCGCGCCCGACCACTTCATGCCTATGCGGTTGAACGAGGTCATAACGTTATACGCGCCGCCCTCTTCGATTGCGATTTCAAAGGGTCTTAAATAAATTTCGCGGATTGTCTGCTCGTTTGCCCATGTGCACACTCCCTCACGGTTGGCTTCCATTTCATTTAGTATCGCATGCTTTACGTACGCGTAAACGCCCTTGGACTGTATGCCCGTTACCTCTGCCGCGCAGATTTTGCCGGAAAGATAGCCGTCCTCGGAATAGTACTCGAACGCGCGTCCGCAGTAAGCGCCGCGGTGAATGTTTGCGCCGGGGCCGTACAGTCCCGAATAGCCCGCCCACAGACAGTCCTCGCCGATAGCCTTGCCAAGCTCTTCCACAAGCCCGTCGTTGAAGGTTGCGCCCAAAAGGCTGTTGCAGGGGTACTGCGGGGGAGTTTCGCCCTTGTCGGGGTCGTCGTAAAGAATGGAATAGCGGTTAACCGCAACGCTGCTGTTTTCGCCGTAGCTGCCCACGGGGCCGAGCGCGCCGTTGCCGTCTATGGTGGCGGGCTTGCTTATGCTGCCGCCTACCGCCGCCGTGCTTCTCAGCGCGTTGGAAAGCAGAACTACAGTGTCCTCCCATGTAAGCTGGTCCAAAAGCTTGTCCCAAAGCGGGTCGTCATAGGGGATAGGCTTGTCGTTGGTTACGTCGTCGTCACCGTCGACGTACGCGCGGAGCATTGCAAGCGGAATTCCGTTTTCCGCGCCGTAAGCGGGATAAGCCTTGTCGTCCCTGACGGGCGTCATTTTCTGCGCGTCCGCCTTCATTGCCGCCGTCATGGTAAGCTTTACGCTGTTATCCAGCTTTGTATAATTGCCGTCTGCGGAAAAGCCCAGCTTTACCGTGCCCGCCCAGTTATTGCGGCTGATATATTCAACCGAGTTGGTTTCACCGTCGTAAAGGTTCAAATCCGCATTGTCGAATTGATTGGTAATTACGTTTGTTGTGCCCGCAACCGTATATTTTTTGCTGTCGAAGCTTTTTTCCGTTCTGTAAACAAGCGCGGAATTTCCGTTTGCCGTGCCTTGTCCGCTGCCCGCCTTGACCATTGCGGAGGTATTAACCTCCTTACCGTCCTCTGCCTTTTTGGCAAGGATATTGTTGACGGCGTCGTGCGCGTCGCGGCCGACAGTCAGGTAGTATTCGCCCGCGTCTATAACATAGGTTTTTTCGCCGTATGCGTCATAGGAGGCGAAATACTTTTCGTCAACCTCTATTTTAACCGTCTGGCTTGCGCCCTTGTTAAGCACGTCCGTTTTAGCATAGCCCGCAAGCTCCACAGACGCCTTTTCTATACGGTTCTGCACGTCGTATTCGGTATAGGGCTTTTGAAGGTAAACCTCAACAACCTCCTTGCCCGCAACGTCGCCCGTATTGGTAACCGTAACCGAAACGGTATATTTACCGTCGCCCGCCGCAACCGCAAAGCCCGAATAATCGAAGGCGGTATAGGAAAGCCCGTAGCCGAACGGATAGGAAACCACTTCGGAATAATCGAAATCCCCTACGTTTTCCGCATTCAGCACAACGTCCTCGTAACGGGTTTCGGTATAGCGATAGCCGTTGTAAATGCCCTCCTGATACACCATATATTTGGTGGACTTGTTGGGCGCTCCGTCGGCAGAGGCATACTCGTAATCCCCCCAATTTGCGTACACGGGGTTATAGAGGTGCTGCTTCCAGACCGTGTCGGTAAGCTTGCCGGAGGGGCTTACCTTGCCCGAAAGCAAATCGCCTATGGCGTACGTTCCCGCAGAGCCCGTCTGCCCCACCCATAAAAGCGCGTCTACTTCCAGCTCGCTATCCTCCAAAAAGTCGCATTGCAGCTGTACCGCGCTGTTCATAAGCACTACGATTTTATCGAACACGCCCGCCGCCTTCTGCGCCTTCAAGCTTTTAAGCACGTCCCGCTCTTTTGGCGACAGCGCAAGATAGTTGCCGTTTGTCATATCGGAGGTATCGCCGTTTAAGGGCGTATCGGTTGCCTCGGTGCCGTAGCGGGAAATGACGAATACCGCCGCCTCTGCCTTGTTTGTTTTGGCAGAGGTCTTAATTTCGTCCCAGCTTGCGTCCTTTACATAATAATTAGCGCCGTTTGCCGAGGTACTGCTGGTGTGCATGCCGGTGTATTGCGGATTTGCCTTGTACCAATTCCATAAATCCTTGTTTACGGTTATGCCCGACCGCTCTATACCCGTTTTAAGGTCGGTATTCTTTGCCATGGGCGAATAGGACGAGCCGCCGCCCGCAAATACAAAGTTGGTAGAGCCGCTGCCGAAAAGACTAATCTGCGCGTTTGCGGAAAGCGGAAGCGCGCCGTTGTTCTTCATAAGCACCGCGCCCTCGGCAACGATTTCCTCGCACAGCCTTTCGCCGTTGGCTTTAAGGTCGGCAATGCTGTCGAAGTCCGTCTTGTGATATAAAACGTCGCCCTGCTCGCCGTCGCCCTTGGTTATAATTTCCTGCGTTTTTGCGCCGAGGAAGGTAGAAACCATTGTAGAGTTGGCGTTTGCTATGACGCTTGCAGTCATAACCACGCCGAAAAGCACGCAACACGCGTTTGCGGTTATTTTAGCCGCAGTTTTTAAAGCCTTCATTTTTTTCATACAGCCGCTTCCTCCGTCGCGCTTTCGGTTTTTACGTTTTGCTTTTTAAGCTGATTAAGCCAGCTTGCGACGTTGCCGCACACCGCGCTTAAAATATAGAACACCCCGCCCGCAACAAACGCAGGCGAAAGCATTGCCAGCGTTTCGCTGTTAATGCCGGAATAGAACACCTCTGTAAGGTACATATACACCGCCTCCACGTAAACAAGCATTGCCACAAAGGACAGCACCCACATAAACACGGGCGCATAGGGCGCGGTAAGCCTGTGCACGCTAAGCCCGAGGAAGCCGAGTATGCCTACAACGGGCAGCCATATAGGCGTTGCGCTGAAATATCTTGGAAATTCCGCGCCGAACACCGCGTAAATAATAAGACTTATAATGCTAAGCACGGCGGCGCCCAAGGCAACCCAATAGCCGCAGCCCTTGCTTTTAAAATAGGTTTTAACCGAATTCATAGATAAAATCTCCTGTAAAAAGTCCCTCTCCCTTAGCTTTTCGGTTGGGAGAAGGACTTATACGCTTTAATAAATTTCAGTATTATCAGATACCGTCGTGGTATTAAACGTACGCGTTCTCCTTGCCGTTTGCGGGCAAAGCCTCTGCCACGGCTGTCTGCGCCGCGGGCTCCTCCTCAACGGGAGTAAAGGTAAATTCAAAGGTAAAGCCCGTGTTCGTGGTTCTGAAGCAGATATAGAAGGGCTCGCTGCCATCAACGGTAAACGTTCCCGACAGAGTAAGCGAGTTCTGCGCATAGTTTGTACCCGTATTATCGGTCACAATCTGCACCTTGGAAGGGTCCGCGGCGGAGTTGTAAGCCGTGCCCGTGCCGAACTGCAAACGCTTTATCGTGCCCAGATTTTTGCCCTCGTTCCTAGTGATTGTTATGGAAACATTGTATTTTGTACCAACGGACAGCAACGGCTGATAGTATAAGTAGAAGGATTTTTCTTTGCCGTTTGCCTTTGCAACGTTGATTTTGCCCTCTGCGTTACAGGTTGCGGCAAAGTCGGGGTCGCTATCGCCGTAGCCGTAATATTTTGCGGGGTCTGAAACCGCGTTTGCGGCATCTCCGCTCAAGGTATATTCCCCAAGCTCTCTTCCGCTGTCGCCTACAACAACCTTACAGGTCTTGCTGTGCGTTCCGTCGGTCGCCGTTATGTTCGCCACGCCCGCCGCTGCAACCGTTATGTTGCCGTTTTCGTCCACGGCGGCAACCGCGGCATTGTCCGTGCTCCACGTTACGGTCACGTTTTCAACGCCCTCGCCTTCAACCGTTGCGGTAAGCTGCGCCGTGTTCGGCGCGGTTGCGTTTGCTAAATCGAGCATAAGATTTTCCGCAGAAATCGAGGTAAGCTTTGCCGCGTTGGAATTTTCCACGGTTATGGTGCAGGTCTTTTCGTTAGTTCCGTCGGAAACCGTTATAGTGCATTCGCCGACAGCTACGGCGGTAACAAGACCGCTTGCGTCAACAGTCGCAACCGCATTATCCGAGGAAGCGTACGTCAAAGGACAGCCGCTTGCGTCCGAATAGGTTGCCTCTATCTGCACGGTGTTGCCGTGGGTTACGCCCGCCTTGTCCAAGGTCGCGCTTTCGGGCGAGATTGAAACAAGCACCACGGGCGGAGGGTTTTCCCCGTCGGATACCACTACGGTAAACTCCTTTGTGTTTGTACCGTCGGATACGATTATCTTGGTACTGCCAACAGCAACAGCCGTTACAAGTCCGTTTTCGTCAACCGTTGCAATCGAGTTATTTGCAGAGGTATATGTAATCACAACCTCGTCAAACTCGTTGACCCTGTTTATAATCGGCTCTATCTGTACGGTATTGCTTTCACTGTCGCCAAGCGTAAGCGTTGCGCTCTGCGACTGCAAGCCCGTAAGCGAGGATTTTTCGGGGTCGGCAACCTTGGTAAAGGTTATGTCCCTTATAACCGCGTTGCTCTTTGCCGTTCTGAACGATATGAAGAAGGGATTGCCCGCCTCCACCACAAAGGTTCCGGTATAGGTTGCTGCGGGGATATTGCCTTTCAGCGCGTCCGCGTGCTCGGTAACGATTTTATCGTTGCCGATGTTATTTGCGTTGTAGCCTCTGCCGACGCCGTAATGGAAGTGGTCGGTTGCATTGCCCCAGCCGTCGCTGTTATGGTCCACTGTAAACGATACCGTATAGGTTGTGCCTACCGCAAACAACGGCTGCATAAGCAAATTCATGGTCCTTGCATTGGACGAGCCCGTGCGCGTTGTGGAAATTGTGCCGTTGTCGTAAGCGAATTCCACCCACTCCGCATGACTGCCCACCGAATACCATTTATTCGGGTTTGCAAGCACGTCGTTAGCCGTTTTGTCAAGCTCGGCGCTGTACGGCTCGTTTGCGGCGGAATTGCCGACTGCAACCGTGCAAGTGATTTCCATTCCCTCCACTGTGCCGACAATCCTTGCGCCGCCTGCGCCGACAGCCGTTACAAGTCCGTTTGCGTCAACCGTAGCAACCTCGGTATTGTCCGACCGCCACTCGATTTGCAGGGGGGAATTATCCGAGGATTTTGCCGACAGCTGATAAGTCTTAGGCGCCTTTTCGTCCGCCGTATCCAGAATTACATATGTAGAGTTCAAGGTAATTTCCTTGGTGATTACGTTTACTGTGCACTCCGCCTTTTTGTCGCCGCTTGCCGCAGTAATTGTTGTCTGCCCCGCGTCGACTGCCGTTACAAGTCCCGTTTGGTCAACTGTTGCAACGCCCTCCTCGGAGGACAACCATACAATATCCTCGCCGCCTGCGGGTGCAAGCGCGTCGAGCTGTAAGGTGCTTTCGCCCTGAGCAACGTTGATGTACGCCGACTTCAACACGCTTCCGTCGGGGCCGGTAAGCTTGACGCCCTCTGTAAAGCTGAGGCCTGTAAGCTTCATATTCAAATCACCCGCATAGAAGGCGTCTGCAATTCCGTTGCCGTTTGTGGTAGTAAGCGAAACCGAGAAGGGTATGTCGCCAAGCACGCGGCTGAACGTTATGTCGTGCGTGCCCGCGGTAAGCTCGCGGTATTCTATGCCGCCGTCAGAGCCCATGCTCAATCTTAAATATGCGTCCACATCAAGCGTGACGGTAAAGCTTATGTCAACCATGGTGCCTGTGGTAAATTTGGGATAGTATCTCAAATACCACGTTCCCTTTATGGCGGAAACGCTCATATTCAGCGTATCCTTTACGCAGTACAGCGCAGAAGCGTCAAGCGCGCTGCCGTAATACAGATACCACACGCCGGGGTCTGCCTTGACGTTTTCGTTCTGCGCAACGCCGGACGTACCCGTTACTATATTGTAATAGCCCTCCGGCGTGGTGACGTTTACAACGCAGGACTTACTGTCAAGCTCCTTAACGGTGCCCTTTTCGCGGACGGAAACGGTAATAGTAGCCGTGCCCGCCGTGACCGCGGTGACAAGTCCGCTTGTGGGGTGAACGTTTGCCACGTTTTTATTTGACGACGTCCACGAAAAAACGTAATTTCCGCTTGCCGTAACCGTTGCGCTAAGCTGCAAGGTAGGGCCTTGGGTTATATCGATTGTTGCGGTTTCCTGCGAAATCGCAAGCCCCAGCTCGGGCGTCTTGGGCTTAGGCTTACACGCCGCGCCGAACACAAGGCACACGGCGCAAAGCGTCCCGAGCAATAAAGACATTAACCTTTTCAAAATTATTCCTCCTTAGTCCTATACTGTTTTTACAAGCGTTGCCGCGCAACGCTTATAAGGGGTACCCTTTATAGAGTAAAAATTCGTAATTACATTATCAAATAAAGCCCCCGAAATTACAATTGCAAAAAATATTTAAAAACCTTGCAATTTTTATACTAAATTTATCTATTAAAATGTCGCACGCGCATATGTGCGTGTATTTATGCGTGGGCGCGTATTATGCCGCCAACGCCTCCTTATACTGTAAATCGATGCCGAACCGCGCCGCAAGCGCGTCCGCCTCGCCCGCCTTATACGGCTGACAATCGGTCTGCTTACCCGTTTTTATGAATGCGGCAACGTTTTTGCCCGCGTCCCAGCCCGCAACGTTGTAAACGCCCTGATGAAAGTGCGGGTCGGCGCGGAGCTCGGCGGGAACCCCTCTGAACTTAATCGAAGCAAGCACGAAATTATCGTCCGTGTTGCAAAGGTTAATCTGTATATTGGCAAGCGCAACCTTGTTTGGGCTGACCGCCCCGCCCGAGTATTCGCTCAACGTCATAATAAAGCACCTCTCAATACCCCTTCCGTTAAGGCTTTGCATAGCCGTGACAAGCTTTTTAAGGCTGTTGACGTAGTTCATTTTTCCGCTTGCAACCTGTCCCGCGTCGCTACAACCCTGACACCACACCATATTTACATGGCGCACGTTCACGTTTGAGGCTACAAGATAATCAACGCACGCGGTCAGCCTTCTCGCCGCCTCGTTAAAGTAGTCATAGCTTGAAGAGGTGGGCGACCAGTGATAAATTGACGAGCCGCCTACGCTTGCGGAAACGGCGACCACGGGCACGCCCGTTTCTGTGTAGTACGCCTCGCAGAAGGCGGCAACGCTGTCACCGGATTTGTTGCCGTCGTTGCCGACGCCGTCCGATAGCGCCTCGTTGTTTTCGGTATTGCCGAAGGGCTCCTCCACGGGATACAGCCAGCCGTTTGCGTTGCTGCCCGTCACCGCGCGGAATTCATAGCCGTGGCCCTCGCCGCACTCTATGCTGTCCGCCGCCTCGCCGCGGCCTGCCATATTCGACTGACCCATAAATATGAACACGTCCGCCTCGGTCAGCTTGGGCTGTTCGGGCTTGGGGTCGGGCGTGACCGGAGTGTTTTCCTTAAATTTAAGCTTAATTCCGAATTTTTCCGCCAACGCGTCCGCCTCGCCCGCCTTATAGGGCTCGCACTCGGCTTGCCTGTCCGTTTTTATGAACTTAGCAACGTTTTTGCCCGCATCCCAGCCCGCAACATTGTAAACTCCTTGATGGAAGTGCGGGTCGTCGCGAAGCTCGGCGGGAACCCCTCTGAACTTCATGGAAGCAAGCACAAAATCGTCGTCCGTGCTGCAAAGGTTAATCTGCATATCCGCAAGCGCGACCTTGTTTTGCTGAATACTGCCGTCGGAATACTCGCTCAGCGTGACGACAAAGCATTTTTCTATGCTTTTGCCCGCGCCCGCATTTTTCATTGCGGACACAATGCTTTTAAGGCTGCTTACATAATCGAGCGTGCCTTCCGCCACCCTTCCGCCGTCGCTACAACCCTGACACCACACCATGTTGATATGACGGGGCACAATATCCCCGTCCGCCTTTAAAAAGTCGATACAGTCGGAAAGCCGCTTTACCGCCTCGTTAAAATATGCGGATTGCGGCAGCCACTGCGTTATCGAGGTGCCGCCCACGCTTGCGGAAATCGCAACCGCGGGAATGCCCGTTTCCCGATAATACGCCTCGCAGAAGGCGGAAACCATTCCGCCCGATTTTTTGCCGTCGCCGTTCTGTCCGTCGCTTAACGCGGCGTTGTTTTCGTTTGCGCCGAACGGCTCCTCCACGGGATACAGCCAGCCCTCCTCGTCGCTACCCGACACGGCGCGGTATTCGTAGCCGTGCCCCCATTCGCATTCGATGCTGTCAATCGCCTCGCCGCGGCCCGCCATATTCGACTGACCCATAAATATAAACACGTCCGCATAGTTAATATCCGGCTCGGGGTCGGGGTCGGGCTTTGCGGGCTTGCACGCCGTAATGCCCGCCGTCAGCAACAGCGACAGACCGATTGCGGAAGCCGCCTTGAAAAAATGTGAAAGCTTCATAATTTTTCTCCCGAAAATACTTTTTCACCCTAAGTATAACAGACCCGCCATTGTGAAGCCATTGCAATTTTTTTGGTAAAATTATGCAATTTTTACACTACTGCGCACACTCACGCAAAAAAGACTGTATATTGTAAAAAAAATGCAATATATATTGAAATTTTTTGCTATTGAACAGGCATTTTTAAAATGCTATAATTGCGGTAAACTAAGCATATACGGGGAGCAATTTATGAAAACGCTGAATTTAAGGACATTTGCGCTGTGCACGCTGTCGGCGGCGGCTTTAAGCCTTTGCGCGGCGGCTGCGGCGGGGCTTTCAGGCGGCAAAGCCCTTGCAAATAATACGCAAAACGGCTTTGAAACGCTTTGCGCGGACTATAACGGAGCAAGCACCGAGGCGGCGTTCGACAATGCGGACAGTCTGCAATCGGGGCGGGAATATGTTGGCTTTAACTGCAACGGCGCCCCCGCCGACATCACCGCGCTGTGCGACGCGCAGTCGCAAAATTCCGCGGGCGCGGGGTTTACCGCAGCAAAGCAAAACGGCGCTGTTACCCTCGATTTTTTATTTGATTCCGAAATTTTCAATTCGGGGTGCCGGCTCGCAAGCGCAACGGTATTTTTAAGCGGCACGCAGTACTCGGCAGAGTTTTACTTAAATACCAAAGCCGCGCCCGACGACTTTGTAAAAATAGGCTCGTCCTCCACCTCCGCAACCGATAAGTCGTACAGCTTCCACTCGGTTTCCGCGCTGACCGCGGGCGAGGATATTTCCGCGCTTAGGATAATAATTTCGGGCGGGAACGGACAGAACGTAACCATAAGAGAGGCGGACATAAGCCTTAAAAACGACCCCGCGGAAATAAAAGCCGTCAAGGACGAGCTTAACAAGGACATTACCGTGCCCTCGCTTTTTTCCGACAATATGCTGTTAAAGCACCGCTCCCGCGTAAAGGTCTGGGGCTACGGCGGCGGCGCGGACGGAAATACGGTTACAATCGCTATCGGCGGACAGACAAAGACCGCCACGGTGCAAGACTATCAGTGGTCGGCGGTTTTAGACCCCCTTCCCGCAGGTACGGACTATACCCTAAAATTCGAGGGCGTAAGCAACTCGATAGAAATAAAAAACGTTGCCGCGGGCGAGGTGTTTATTGCGGCGGGGCAGTCGAATATGCAGCGCACGATAAAAAAGCTTGACGGTGCGGACGACGCAGACTATATAAAGGGCTACGGAAGCGCGCAGCTTGCCGACCTTAAAGAAAAGCCCAACCAAAGCATTCGGCTTTTCAACCAGAATGCGGTAAGCACCCGCAACGAGCATTTAAAGGACGTTACAAGCAGCGGCTGGAATATCGCCGACTTCGATTCCGCCTATAACTTCTCCGCAGTGGGCTACTTTTTTGCAAGGGAGCTTGCTTCCAAGCTGAACGTACCGGTCGGCGTGATTTATGCGGCGGTGGGCGGCTCACGCATACAAGGCTGGTACTCCCGCGAAAGTCTGCTTGCAGTTAGCGACGCCGAGCTGTTGAACGAACAGCGGGAATGCATAGACTTTTACGCGGGCGACAACTCAGCCAACTCCTCGCAGTCCGCTTGCAACTACTTTAACGGAATGGTAAAGCCGCTTATGCCGTACACGGTAAGCGGGGTTTTGTGGTATCAGGGCGAAAGCAACGTGGGCGACTATAAAATTTATCACAAGCTTATGAAAATTATGGAGGACGGCTGGCGCGAGGGCTTTTACGACTCGGAGCTGAGCTTCCTCTGCGTTCAGGTCGCGCCCTACGACAGGTCGGGCTACAACCAGCACCGCATTGCCGTCAGCCAGAGCGAAATGATTTATCTGCTTAAAAACACCTATCTTACGGTCATTTCCGATACGCCTTGGGAGGAGGGCAAAAACAACATTCACCCGCAAAACAAGGTGCCCGTGGGCGTGCGGCTGTCCAACCTTGCGCGGCAGTTTATTTACGGCGAGGACGTAAACGCACAGTCACCCCTCTTCGGCGGTATGGAATTTAGGGACGGAATTTTTACTATAACAATAAGCAACGCGGGCGGCGGGCTTAAAACCACCGACGGTGCAGAGCCCGTCGGCTTTGAAATAAGCGAGGACGGAAAAAAATTCTTCCCCGCCTCGGCAACCGTTACGGACGCTGACAAGGTCGCCGTGTGGGACTTCGGTCTGGCAGAGCCGAAGTATGTGCGCTACGGCTATAACCCCGCGTTTACGGGCACGCTTGTTACCGAAGAAGGCTTGCCCGTCGGCATTTTCGCAACCGATATGCTTTTGTTCGATATTGACGAGCCGCGGGAAATCATTCCGAATATAAAAGTAGAAAGGGTGAATATCAGCGTTGAAACGGGCGGAACGCTTACTCTGCCGCAAACGGTTAAATACACGCTTGACGGCGACGGGCATACGGCGAATATAGCGTGGGAGGCAAGCGGCGCGGACACCTCAGCAGAGGGCGTGTACGAGGTGCGCGGGTTCAGCACGGACGGCAGATATATAATTGCCACCGCCGTTATAACGGTTGCAAACAAGGCGGCAAAGGGCGCAGGGCTGACCGCGCTGTGGATAAGCCTTGGCGCAGTCGGGGTTGCAGGCGCCTGCGCGGGCGCGGCAACGACAATTTTTATCAAACGTAAAAAGCGCAAAAATTAAGGTGCAAAAAACAAATACCGCGGGGGCGGCTGAATTGCCGCCCCCGCGGTATTTTTATAAGAAGAAAAATGAATAAAAAATCTGTTTTGTTTAAGCCTTACCCGCCCAAGGGCAAGCCCTGCGTTATTTAAATATCAAACCCCGCTGTACGCCGAAAACCCGCCGTCTATGGGCAAGACGATTCCCGTAATAAAGCCCGCCGCCCGCTCGCTTGCAAGAAAAAGCGTTGCGCCTATAAGCTCCTCCACCTCGCCGAAGCGCCCCATTGGCGTTGCGGCTATAATTTTGCCCGTGCGCTCGGTAGGCGTGCCGTCCGCATTCCATAAAAGCGACTTGTTCTGCGCCGTGGAGAAAAAGCCGGGTGCAATTGCGTTCACGCGTATTCCCACCCGCGAAAAATGCACCGCAAGCCATTTGGTAAAGTTGGAAACAGCCGCCTTCGCCCCCGAATATGCGGGGATTTTGGTCAGCGGATTAAACGCGTTCATAGAGGATATATTGATAATACTGCAGCCGTTGCCGCCCGCCATATCCCTTGCAAATTCCTGCGTGGGCAACAGCGTGCCGAGGAAGTTGAGATTGAAAACAAACTCCACTCCGCTCTTGTCCAAATCGAAAAACGACTTCACCTCGCCGTCTATGTCGCCCGCCTCGAAGTACTCCTTGTCGGTCTGCGCCTTGCAGCTGTTGCCGCCCGCGCCGTTAATCAAAATATCGCATTTGCCGAAGTCGCTTAAAATTACCTTATGGCATTCCGCAAGGCTTGCCTTGTCCAGAACGTTTGCCATATAGCCCCTTGCCGTGCCGCCCGCCTTTACTATTTCTTCGGCGAACTTCTCTGCCTTTTCCCTTGTCAAATCCAGCAGCGCAACCCTTGCGCCCGCCGCGGCAAACGCCTTTGCCAGCTCGGAGCAGATAACCCCGCCCGCGCCCGTAATAACTACTACCTTGTCCTTCAAATCCTTGATGTCAACGGGTAAATTCATACCTTCTCTCTCCCCAAATTTATCTTAAAGCCGTAAATTGCCGCGGCACTATGCTTGTTTTAAGGTCTTTTCAACCGCCTCGAACAAGCCGTTTAAATACGCCGCGCCCAAAGCGCGGTCATAAAGCCCGTAGCCCGGCTTTCCGTCCTCGCCCCAGATATTTCTGCCGTGGTCGGGACGGACGTAGCCGTCAAAGCCCGCCTTGACAAGCGCCCTTACAATCGCGTAAATATCCAAATTCCCCGCGTCGGTCAAATGCCCCGCCTCGGTAAAATCGGTGTCGCCGTTGTACTTTAACTGCCGTATATGCGCGAAGTAAATGCGGTTTGCATACTTTTTTGCCATTTCGGGCAGGTTATTGAACCTCCCCGCCCCGAGCGAGCCCGTGCAGAAGGTAAAGCCGTTGTGCTTATTAGGCACCGCCGCAATCAAATCGTCGTAGCTGCCCGCGCTTGTGATAATTCTCGGCAGCCCGAACATATCCCAAGGCGGGTCGTCGGGGTGAATTGCCATATTTATGCCCGTTTCGTCGCACGCGGGCATAATTCCGTTTAAAAAATATACAAGATTTTCAAACAGCTTTTTATGATTGACCCCCGCATATGCCGAAATCAACGCATTCAGCTCGTTGGGGGAATAGCTTTCGTCCCACCCCGGCAGACGCAGATTTTTGGGGTCGAGCTTCATAAGCGTTTCGTGACAGTAGGAAAGCGAATTGCTTCCGTCCCGCGCCTTAGTCCTTAAATCGGTGCGCAACCAATCGAACACGGGCATAAAGTTATAGCAAATGCACTTTACCCCCGCCTTGCCCAGATTGCGTATAGTCGCGGCATAGTTGGCTATCAATTTGTCGCGCGTCGGCTTGCCAAGCTTTATATCCTCGTGCACGGGCACGCTTTCTATCACTTCCATATCCAGCCGCGCCTCTGCGCACAGCGCTTTAAGCCGCATAATTTTTTCAATCGGCCATACCTTGCCCACGGGCGTATCGTACACTGCCGTAACCACACCGGACATATTTGGAATTTGCTTTATGTACTGTAAGGGAATGCCGTCCCCTTCGCCGTACCAACGGAAGGTCATTTTCATTTACGTTTTTCCTTTGCTGCTTTTTTCTCTTCTGCCCTGCGCCGCTTTTCGGCAAGCCGCGCCTGATACTGCGCCTCCTGCTCCCCGAAGTCAAGCCCCTTCCTTTCGCACTTGGCTTTAAGCTCTGCCTTGCGCGCCTCGTCTGCGATACGGTTTGCCTCCTCTTCCTCTAAGCGGAGGCGCTCCTCCGGCTCTATCCACTCCTCGCCGTTGGCAAGCGCCTCTGCCTTCTGCCGTTCGAGTATCGCCGCCCTGTCGTTTTTAAGGAATTTCTCCACCGTAAAAAACAGCATAAGCACAGCGCACGCGCCGTATACCGCCGTTTCTATCCAGATATAGCTTACCGTGACCATTGCGGAATTACTTCCGCCGCCCGAAACAGCGTTGAAGATACCCGCCGCAAGCGGCCCGCTTGCCGCCATGATAGAGCTGTAAATGCTCATTGTAAGTCCATCGCAGCGGAAGCCGTGCTTTGCCTCGATATGGTCTAAAACGTCGGCAAGCATTGCAAGTATCATATAGCACGCGGGCGAGGAGCCGAAGCTTTTAAGCGCCACGCCCACGCATACCGCATAGAAATTGTCGGGAAAACAGCCCGCTATTACGCCGCCCGCAAGCCCGATTACAAGCCCGACCGCAACCACAACGCGCTTGCCGAACCGCCTTGACAGCGGCCAAATAAACGCCATTGCGACAGCCATTGGCACCGCGCCGAGAATGTTTATGACCGACATTGCCAAATCCTCGCCGAACACGCTGTCGGCAAACTGATTTGCGCAGAAGTATGTAACGGACATATTTTTCAGCGAGCCGGAAAACTGAAATATCAGATAGAACACGATAATCAGCCACCAAAAGCCGTCCGTGCCGACTGCTTTAAGCTGTTTTTTGACCGAAACGCCCGCCTTTTTCACCGCGACGTAGCAGGCTTCCTCAGTCACTCTTTCGCGCGTGAAATAATATTGAAGTACTATAAACAAAAAGGTTACAATGCCTATCGCAATAAAGGCAATTGCCCACGCCGCGGCGTTGGGAGTATTCCACCCGCCGAGGAACAGACTTACCACTATGGGAAAAACCATTCCCCCCGCGCCCATTACGCCCAGATGCGCAAGGTTGGAAAATGAGGCAAGCAGCCCGCGCTGACTGCTGTTGCGCGTGGAAAGGGGTATAAGCGTGCTGTTTGCGGTGTTGTACAGCGGATAGGCAACCGAATAATACAGATTGTACGCAACCGCCGTAAGCGCCATTGCCGCCACGGGCGCCCCTTCGCCGTTGCCCGCGGGTATAACAAACATCAAAATGCACGCCGCCGCAAGCAGTACCGAGGACAGAAGTATCCACGGCCGCGCCTTGCCGCCCTTTGTGCTTGTGCGCTCTATAAGCTGCCCCGCCACAAGATTGCCCGCCACGATAAGAATTGCGGAAAGCATAGGCAGCAGCGTCAAAAACGTCGTAATAAACGCAGGCAGCGCGCCGTTAGCGTCCTTATAGCTTACAAACAGCACGTCCGTCCAGTATCTGTTTAAAAAGCTTGTAAATATTCCGCTTGCCAGCAGCGCGCCGAACGGCCCCAGAAAATAGCCGAACAGCAGCTCGGGCGCCTTCACGTTTGCAGATTTTACCCTTGTGGCAAACACGGGGCTTTCAAACAGACTTTTTCTGCCGTCTGAGTTTTTTGCCATCTTTTTCCCCTCGTTTTTATAAGAATTTCTGTTTTTCTAAATTATACGGCAAAAGCCAAAAAGTTACAATTGCAATTTTTTCGTAAAAATATTGCATATTTTATTTTTTTCTGTTACAATACGGATATGTTTAGTTTTGTATACAAGGACATCGATTTTGCGCACAAGCTGGACAACCCCAGCCACCCTACCGAAGAGTACTATAAGCACATACACCACTTTTACGAAATTCTCTATCTGGTGCGCGGCAATATCGATTACACCGTAGAATCGGAAACTCACAGACTGCGCGGCGGCGATTTGGTATTTATAGCCCCCGGCAAATTTCATTACGCCACGGTCGATTTAAGCGTGCCCTACGAAAGATACGTATTTAAATTTCCCGAAAGGATTATGCCTGCGTACATTCTGGAAAAGCTTAACGGCAAAACCTCCTTCTTCTTCAATTCGGGCAAATTCCGCGAGGTGTTCGACGAGTTCGACGCAAACGAGCAGCAGTACTCGCGGGACGAGGCGTATACCCTCTTCCTGTGCGAGCTTTTGAAGCTTGTCGTAAGGCTTTGCCACGACCCCATTCAGCTTGCGGAAAGCAACAACGACTTTATTTCGCACATAATCGACTTTATCAACGCAAATTTAGGTCAGCCGATAACCATGCAGACGCTGACCGAACGCTTCCATTATTCCAAATCGTATATCAATATAGAATTCAAGCGGCAAATGAAAATCCCGATTATGAAGTATATCCGCCTCAAAAAAATACTTGCGGCGCATAAAATGATAGCCGGCGGCACAAAAAAATCTGTCGCGGCGGAAATGTTCGGGTTTGAAAATTATTCCACCTTCTACCGCGCCTACAAAAGCCTTATTCAGACGGGCGCCGTTTCCGAGGGCGACTGCACCCTCGACTGACCGTTTCATCGACCGTCCGCCCCCAACCGACCCGCTTTATACCTTTTAATTGCATATATTATAAATAAATTGCAATACTTTTAAGAAAAAACTGCTATTGTAATTGCCCCTTGCTCGGGCTATTATACAATAAAAAAGGTATGTAATGAGAAAAATTTCAACCATAAACGACGGCTGGCGCTTCATAAAACGCAGTCTGTCCCCCGCCGAGGCGGCAACCGCAGACGGCGAGGCAATCGACCTGCCGTATACTTGGAACGGCACCGACGGGCAGGACGGCGGCAACGACTACGTCCGCGGCGCGTTCTGGTTTGTAAAGCGCTTCAAAGCCCCGCCCGCAGAAGCAGACGAGGATATTTATATCGAGTTCAAGGGCGTCAACTCCTCCGCGCTGGTGTATCTAAACGGCAAGCTTGTTGCCGAACACCACGGCGGCTATTCCACCTTCCGCGCGAATATAACGCAGCATTTGCGGGAGGAAAACACGCTTTGCGTCTGCGCCGACAACCGCAAAAACGAAGCAGTCTATCCCCAGACGGCGGATTTCACCTTTTACGGCGGAATTTACCGCGACGTAAGCCTTATAATAGTAAACAAAAACCGCTTCGATATGGATTATTACGGCGCCTCGGGCATAAAAATAACGCCCGCGGTCAACGGCGCGGACGGCGAGGTTGTTGCCGAAGCCTATATAACGGGCGGCGGCGAGGTTAAAATAACCGTTTACGACAAGGACGGCAACACTGTTGCAAGCGGCGCAAGCGGCGAAAGGCTTACAGTAAAAAATGCGCGGCTTTGGAACGGCGTTGCAGACCCGTATCTCTACACCCTTAAAGCCGAGCTTACGGCAGACGGAAAAATTGTCGACTGCATAACCCAACGCTTCGGCTTCCGCACATTCTCCTTCGACCCCGACAAGGGCTTTATTTTAAACGGAAAGCCCTACCCCTTGCGCGGCGTGTGCAGGCATCAGGACAGACCCAAAAGGGGCAACGCGCTTACAAGGGCGGACCATGACGAGGATATGCGTCTTATAATGGAAACGGGCGCAAACACGGTAAGGCTTGCGCACTATCAGCACGACGATTATTTTTATGATTTATGCGACGAAAACGGGCTTGTGGTCTGGGCGGAAATACCCTATATATCCCGACATATGCCGCAGGCAAACGACAACGCGCTGTCGCAAATGAAGGAGCTTATATATCAGCAGTACAACCGCGCAAGCATTGTAATGTGGGGCGTTTCCAACGAGATTACGATGTACGGCAAGCACAAAAAGGATATGCTCGCCTTCCACAAAAGGCTTAACGCGTTCGTAAAGGAGGCAGACCCTTCAAGGTACACCACCCTTGCCTGCTTTGCAATGTGCGGCTTCAATAACAAATCGGCGCATATAACAGATATAGTCGCGTGGAATTTATATCTGGGCTGGTACGTGCCCTTCTTCTTTCTCAACGATTTGTGGATAAAATTTTTCAGACTTCTGCACCCCAAAAGGTGCCTCGGCTATTCGGAATACGGTGCAGAGGCAATGCCCAACCTCCACTCCAAACGCCCCCGCCGCGGAGATAATTCCGAGGAATATCAGGCGCTTTATCACGAATATATGCTGAAATGCTTCGAACGCCACCCTTACATGTGGGGTACCTACGTCTGGAATATGTTCGACTTTGCCGCAGACGCGCGCAATCAGGGCGGCGAGGCGGGCATGAACCACAAGGGGCTTGTCACCTTTGACCGCCGGACAAAAAAGGACAGCTTTTATATTTACAAGGCATACTGGTCAAAACAGCCCTTTGTGCATATCACGGGCAAGCGTTTTGCAAACAGAACGGGCAAAAGCACGGTTATAAAGGTCTATTCCAACACGCAAAGCGTATCCTTATATGTAAACGGCAAGCTTTTCAAAACGTTGAAGGGCGATAAAATTTTTAAATTCAAAATCCCGCTTGCGCAGGTCACCGACATAAAAGCGGTAAGCGGCGACTGCTGTGACGAATGCACGATAAGGCGCGTCAAAAAAGCCGACCCCGACTACAAGCTTCACGTCAAATCCCAAACCCAAAGCTGGCAAAAATAAAGCGTTTTAAAAGGCGCGGTTGCATAAAGCAACCGCGCCTTTTCTTTTTTCTGATATTAATCGGCTACCCTTGTAATCAGTACATAGTCGATATTAATCCATTCGTCGTTGACTTTTCTAAACTCAACCGTCTGCCACTCTCCCGCAGTCAATTCGGCTGTAAATCCTTCATCGAGTATAACGTTATCCCACGCGCCCGAGCCCGTGTACGTTCTCACAATCTCCTCGCCGCCGTTTACGGATACCTTAAATTCTCTTGCCTCTGCCGCGCCGCCAAAACCCAACTGAATTTTATACGTTCCGCTCTCTGCAATGTTAAAGCTTACTTTAAACCAATCGTCTGTTTTCATATCGCCCAAGCCGTAACCAAGCGAGAAATTCTCGCCCCAGTTCGCGGGCCGTCTGTCATCAGCCCAATGCCACTGCGCGCACTCAGCTTCAAGCTTATAGCTGTTGCTGCGCATGTCGAACTCGGCTGTATCATACGCCTTACCGCTTCCTATAATTTTAATATAGTCAATCTGCGCGTTTCCGCCGTATGCGGGCGTATCCGCGGCAGTACCGATTTTAACAAGATAAATCTCGTTCCAGCCCTGCGCAAAGTTCAGTTTAACCGAAGCGGTTGCGCTTGTTTTGCTATCGCCGAACCAGCCCGTATTCTCGCTGAAAACAACGTCCTTCCGATATGCGCCGTTTACATAAAATTTCATAAACGAGCCGGCGTTTGCCGTTGAATATATTACCTCTACCGTCTTTTCCGCGGCTTCGTAAGCATAGTAACGGAAATACAAGCCTTGTCCGCAATCGTCTATGGCAAGCGCGTACGCCCCGCCGTGCGCAACTCCGTCAACGGAAATATGATTTTTGTTTAAAACGGCGTCCTCCGCTTCAAGCAGCACGTCCGTATCTACCGCGAGCACGCTGAATTCAAAGGTCGCTTTTTCCGATTTGACCGCCTTATATGCCGCAACTACGCTTATTTCGTATTTGCCCGCCGCAAGGTTAAGCGCGGTTATATCGTATTCCGCAGCGGTAATGCTGTCACTCTTAACCACGGTCTGCCCCTTCGAAATTTCCACCTCGTACGAGGTTGCGAATTTCACCGCGCCAAAAGTAATTTTACCGTCTGTATACGCAAACCCCGTCGGCGTGTCAAGCGCAGTCACCATATCAACCGTATACCCGCATAAGCACGTCTCTTCCGTTTCGTCTGCGGAAAGCTTCAAGTCATGCTTTGCGTAGTCTTTTTTAACGGTATCGTGCACGCAAGT
The DNA here is from genome assembly GCA_013316055.1 of Clostridia bacterium. Classification (GTDB taxonomy): domain Bacteria; phylum Bacillota; class Clostridia; order Christensenellales; family Borkfalkiaceae; genus Coproplasma. The sequence goes on from WSNM01000004.1 coordinate 35,447, forward strand.
TGCCGCGTGCCAGTGTCCGTTTGCGTCATAGCTCCATTCGGTTTCGTATGTATGGTCAATGGGCTCGCCGTTTGCAAAGGTCTGCCCGCCCGCAAGCCCGCAAACCGAGCACGAATAATAATATTCGGCGGCGGCGGAACACGTCGCCGCCGTTGCAAGATATTTATCTTGCACGTTTTTTTCCGTAAAATCATGCAATCCCGTCGCGTCAACCGCAATATCCGCAAGCTCGTTGTGCTCCGCGTCGAAGTTCTTTCCGCATCCGTCGCAATGATAGTGCCCGAGCGTACCCGCCTCAGCACAGGTTGCGTCCGCGCCGTCAATCCAGCTTCCGTACGCATGCTCGTGCGCGGGCTTGCAAGCGGTTGCGCCGCACAGCAATATACCCGCAACGGTTACGGAAAGCAATAAGTTTTTAACCTTCATTTTTAACCCCCGAAAATTTAATTTTTTTATAAAATGGCTTTGGTGCCGATTGTGTCGAACAAATGCAGTTTATTCAAATCGAACACAAGCCCAAAGTCGCTATTGTCCGGAATATGCCTTGTCACCTTGCACTTTGCAATAATCTCGTGTCCGCCGAGCTGCATATGAATGTGATACTCGCTGCCAAGCAACTCCGCAAGGCTAACGTTTAGCGAAAGCGCCTGCGACCGCCTTACCGCAGAAGGAATTTCCGTATTCTCGTAAATGTCCTCGGGACGGATACCGAAAATAACGCGGTGCCCTCCGTCAAGGCATTTTTTATACTCGTCAAGCAACGCCTGCAACTCCTCCAACCTGTCTTGGGGCGTTTTGATTTTTACGGGCTGTTGCTTTTTGCCGAAAATCTTAGCAATCAGTTTTTTAAGGCTGAATTTTTCCCTGTGAAGCGTCAAAAGCACGTTCATATCGGGCTTTTCATAGTCCTTTTCATCAATCAGCTTCTGCGTTTCGGCTATGCGCTGTCTGTAAAATTCATCATGCGCGGCTTTATGCTCTTTATCGAGCGCAATTTCAAACCCGTTTTCAAAAATCAGTCTGCCGTCGTTGTAATCGCACTCGACAAGGTTCATTGCGGGCGCGCCTATAAAGGTTGCCACAAACGTGTTGGCGGGGTGCGCATACACCTCCTCGGGCGTGCCGATTTGCTGAACGTAACCCTTTTTCATTACGACTATGCGGGACGCCATTGTCATAGCCTCCGTCTGGTCGTGAGTGACGTATATGGTGGTTGCGTTTATTTTTTTGTGAAGATTTATAATTTCGCTTCGCATGGAAACGCGCAGTTTCGCGTCGAGGTTGGACAAAGGCTCGTCCATCAAAAAGACCTTTGCCTCCCTTACAATCGCCCTGCCGAGCGCAACCCTCTGCATCTGCCCGCCGGAAAGCTCCTTCGGCCGCCGTTGCAGATATTCCGTAATCTGCAAAATTTCCGCCGCGCGTTTAACTCGTTCGTCTATTTCTTCCTTGCTGTATTTTCTCGTCTGCAAACCAAAGGCAAGATTTTCGTATACGGTCATATGCGGATATAAAGCGTAGTTCTGGAACACCATAGCTATATCCCTTTCCTTCGCCGTTTTTTCGTTGCAGTAAACGCCGTCGATATACAAATCGCCCGTGGTTATCTCTTCAAGCCCCGCAACCATTCTAAGCGTAGTCGACTTTCCGCAGCCGGACGGCCCTACAAAAACAATCAGCTCGTGCTCCTGTATGTCCAGATTGAAGTCGAATACCGCCTGAACGTAGTTATCGTAAACCTTATTAATATTCTGCAAGGAAATATAAACGTTGTCGGGCGCAAGCTTTGGCTGTTTGCGTCTGTTGTCCTCGTCAATCAGCATTTTATTGTATTGCTCGCGTATAAGCTGCTGCTGACGTTTTATTTCCTCGTTCTGCTTTTTTAAAAGCTCTTTTTCTTCGCGGGATATTCCCATAAGCCTTCCCCCTTATCTGAACATGTACTGCGTTTTGCGGTACACCGTTATGTCGCCGATATACATTTTGTAGCCCTCGAATTTAATCTGAACGGTATCCGTAGGCTTTTCAAAGACATATGGTATTTCAAGATAATCATACCCCGCAACGGCGTTTTTGCTTGTATTGGAAGCCATTACACTGCCGAATATGTCGGAGTTTCTGTAAATTGCGCACGGGAACGAGTTGCCCGCATAGCTTCTGTACCGTACGGAAATTATAACCTCCTCGCCCGCCTTTACGCCCTCAGGCATTTTAAAGGTTTTAAGGTACGCGTCGGAGGAAAGCTTCAAATCCTGTTCGGATATTTTCGCAATTTCCTCTCTTTCAATCTCTTCAAGCATAAAATCGTCGAATATAACGCTGTCGCCGTTTTTAGCGGAGGCCGCAAACCCGAAGCCGACCTTCATACTCTTGTCCGTAGCGGTAAAAATAAATTGCTTGTTTATCAGCGAAGTAACGTTAGCAAAGGTAATTTCCTGCCTTTGCCCGCCTTTGTCCTCGGCAAAAAGTGAAGCTTGCACGCCCTCGCCCGTCTTGACGTAAACGGACAGTCTGTACGTCTTGCCCTTTGCAAGATTATCGAACGTGTGATATGCTTCGCCCTCCTTTACGTTAGTCAGCTTAAACGCGCCGTAGCCGGAATGCGAATTGCCGTTTTCGCTCTCCACAATGCATTCAAGCTTTCCGTTTTTGCTTTCAAAGCCGGAAGTATCCCTCTTCTCCGCATCGTAATTTGCAAACAAATGCGACCTGTCCTCAATCAGTTCCGTGGTCGGTATCGAATATTTGCCGTCCTTTACCACGCCGCCGTTTTCAACCAAAATTTTCTCGAAATTCTTTCTGTATAAATCAACTATGTCGTCTATTTTCTGCGTTTCGGGATATTCCTTGCTCTTAATGCGCGCCTGATAAACCGCGCCGCTGTACCGCGAGCCGTCGTCGTTGTAATAAGCGCCCTCGCCGTTGTAGTAAATGGTATCGTTAAGCGCGGCATATTCCTCGTTTTCCGGCTTAAAGCCCTTCAAAATACCCATTACGCCAACGCATATCGCCGCCGTGCAATCGCCGTCATAGCCCATAATCGAAGAATATTTGCAGGTATCCAGATAAGAATTTTTGCCGTACAGCCAGCTTAAAACGGCAAACCCGCCGTTTATATCGGGGTCGGTCTGAATATTGTCAAGTCTGTACAACATTCTTCTGTGCTCCGCAAGCTCGGTCGCTGCCGCCTTGTAATCGGACGGATATTTTTTAAACAGCTCGAACGCCTTATCGTATATAACCCGCGGATACGACCCCTCGGGCAACGTTACCGCCGCCTTTTGCATAACGGTTACAATATCGCTTTCGAAATACGCAAGCGAATACATTGCCGCATAAAATTTCGCCCATACAACCGAGTTAAAATAACCCACGTTGGACGCAAACGTATCCACCAGCGCGGTGGCGATATTAGGCATACCCGCCGCGTTCATTCCAAGCGTTTCGTTCTCTATATACGCCTCAGTGCACCAGCCGTAGCGGTTGCCCGCCTCTATTGTGCCCGTATACGGCGCAAGCATATCCGCGGAATTAATAAGCCGCATAGCCTCGTCGCCGCCGCCCCAGTCGCCTACGTTATATTTCTTCCACGCCTCTTTTATTGCATAGCTTGACGTGCCGAACTCGTCTATTATAAGTTGGTTGAATATGTCGATATGATAGTCGTCGTCCGACCACACCTCGTTTTTGCCCGTCGCCTCGTTTATCCGCAGTCTGTCGTAGCGGTAAGCGTCCGGCGGGGTGAAGTGCTCGAAATTGCCCGCATACGGCCCGTTTAAAAATTCAAACCAGTCCTCGGGCATGCCGATATAGGGGTCGGGCCCGTACTGAACGAACTCGTAACCGCTTAAAAAGCCCGCAAATTGTCCCAAAAGCCCGCCAAGCGTTTTATTAACGTATTCCTCGCGCGAAATTTCCTTCACCGTAACCTCGGGCTTGAAATTTGCGCCGCCGCCTTCCTCGGGCGTGCGCCCCTTGCACCCTGCGAGCGCCGCGCCCGAAAGCACGGCGGCGCACAGCGCAAAGGGTATAATTCTTTTAAAAATTTTCATTTAAAGCTTACCCGCCATTCCTTTTTTCATGGTTTCGTCCATAAAATCCACAAATGCCTTTGTGCTCATATCACCGTTTATCCACGTCGCCATTTTCTGATTAATCTGCTGGTCGACTATATTGTAATATGTCGAATAAGGCACGCTTACCTTATGCGCCATACCGCCCTTAATCACGTCCACATATCCCGCAAGCTTCGTGCTTTCAATCGAGCTCAGATAATTGTTCACGCAATCCTCTCTTACGGGAAAGCCGCCAATCTGCTTTGAGCTCAGCGCGGTTATCGCCTCTGCCGACATAAGCGCTTTAAGCGCGATTTTGTCCTCCTTGAGGTGCGGAGAATTTCTCGATGCCCAGAACCTGTCCGCAAACGTAGTACTGTAAGATACGTTTCCGCTTGCCGCAACGGGTATTGCCGCAACGCCTATCTCCGAATCGCCCGTGTACTTGCAAATATCGTGTATCTGCCATACTCCGTCTATAATCATTGCGATATTCCCGCCCAAAAATCTTGCCATTGCGTCCAGCGTCTGCGTATCGGAGGTGCTGGGCATAGACTTATCGGTTATAAGCATATCCTCAAACCATTCGTATACGTCATAAAATGGCTTTGTCGCAATTACGCACTCGCCGTCGGCGTTGAAAATATTGTCGCCGCCGCTGTTTTTTGCGTACATGCCCGCATATGCAAGATACGGCCCCGCCGACAGCCCGAATTTTTTACTCGCGCCCGAGCCGCTTGTAAGCTTTTTCGCCGTTTCCCTTATTTCCTCAAAGGTGGAAGCATTGTTCCAGTCGCCAGAAGGATAATCCACGGGCGCTTCGGGGTGCGCCTTGTTATACTCGTCGAAAATAGTCTTGTTGTAATACAGCACCATATGCTGCGTGCCCGAGGGCAAGCCGTAATACTTGCCGTCCTTTACGGCAACTCCCTCGAATGCATCCGCGGCATATTCGCCAGTTTCAACAAGCGCGTTTCTCACCTCGGTCAAATCGGCAATCTGGTTTTTGTTTACCATCTGCGGCATATGCGATTCCGCAATTCTGCCAATCGTTCCGCCTATTTTTCCGAGAATGTTCGAGGTCACCTTAGTATAATACTGGTCCCAGCTATCCGTCATAATTATCTCGGCTTCGATTCTCACCTTTTCCCCGTCGCGTTCAAGCACGCCGTTTGCCGCGTCAATCATTGCAAGCCAACCGGGGTTCTCGTTTGTGCTGTTCATAAGCGACATCTGCACAATCACGTTACCGTCCTTATCGGTGCCGCCGCCCTTTCCGCAAGCCGCAAGCGAACAGCACATAACAGCCGCAACGGCAAGCATACTCAGTTTTTTAAAAATGTGTTTCATTATTTTTACTCCTTATTTCATTCCCGTAGTGGCAATGCCCTGTACGAAATATTTCTGACAGAAAAGATAAATTATCGCAATCGGCACGATACTCAGCGTAGAAGCCGCCATAATCCTGCCCCACGCCGCGCCCGTCATATGCGTTTCCTTCATGCCCGCGATAAACAGCGGAATAGTAGTCAGCTTAGGGTCGCTTAAATAAATCAGGTGCCCCATATAGTTGTTCCAACTGCCTATAAAGCTGAACAGCCCAAGCGTTATCAGCGCGGGCTTTATAAGCGGCAGAATAATTTTAAAATACTTTCTGAACCAGCCGCAGCCGTCCACCTCCGAAGCTTCCAGAAGCCCGCTGGGGATAGAAACTATAAACGACCTGAGCATAAACACACCGTAGGTGTTTATCATGACGGAGGGAACAATAAGCGGCAAAAAGCTGTTTGTCCAGCCTATCTTTGCAAACATCATAAACAGCGGCAGCATCGTAACCTGTCCGGGTATCATAAGCGTTGCAATAAACAGCCCGTAAATAGGCTTAGAGCCTTTAAATTTTATTTTTGCAAACGCAAACGCCGCCAGCGACGAGGTAAACAACGTGCCCAGCGTCTGCACTATTGCGATAATAAACGAGTTTAAATACGCCCTCCAAATCAGCCCGCCGTTATAGCCGAATACCGCCTTAAAGCTTTCCCACGTCAAATCGAAGGTTACCAAATCGACCGTACCCTGATTTATAAGGTCGTGATTTTTCACTGCGGTTAAAATCATCCAGTAAAACGGAAAAATGCACAGCAATGCGGCAATCAGTACTATCACGGTTATAATCACCGTCTGGATTAAGACGCGTTTGTTTACTCTTTTCAATTTTCTCATTCGTAAACCAGCCTCTTTTTGATTTTAAACTGAATAACCGTAACAATGCCCACAAGCGCAAACAATACCCAGCTTGCAACGGCGGCCCTGCCCATATCGAACTGTTCGAACGCGTAAAAGTAAATGTACATAGAAAGCGTATACGTCGAATAGTCCGGCCCGCCCGAGGTCATTATAAACACCTCGTTGAACATATTGAACACGTCGATAAACAGCATTACGGTTACAAAAAACATTACGGACGACAGCATAGGCACGGTAATTTTCCAAATCTTGCGCCAGACGGAGGCTCCGTCTATATCCGCCGCTTCGTACAGCTCTTTGGGAATATTTTTCAGCCCCGCGTCGAAAATAATGTAATAATATCCTACCTTTAACCAAATGCTTACAACCGAAACGGCAAGCCTTGCAAATTGCGAATCCTGCAACCAGTTGGGAGGATTTTTTATACCGAACACCGCCAGCACGGAATTAAGCACCCCGCCGTCTGCCTGATAGATAAACGCCCAAACCATAGCGATTGCAACGGTAGAGGTAACCATAGGCAGAAAGAACGCCGCGCGGAAAAACTTCATCATAGGCAGCTTTCTGTTGGTTAAAATTGCCAGCGAAAGCGAAGAAAACAGCGTCAGCGGCACCACAATCGCAATGTAAATGAACGTATTGCCTATCGACTTCCAGAAAATTCTGTCCTGAAATATGGCTTTAAAGTTCATAAAGCCGACAAATTCCGGCATATCAATCATATTCCACTGCGCAAAGCACAGATAAAGCGAAAACACAAGCGGAAACGCCACAAACAGCACAAAGCCGATAAGCTGCGGCGCTATAAATGCATAGCCTATTATGTTTTCTTTTTTCTGTTTTTTAGTCAACCTTTTCCGCATAAAGATACTCCGACTGATATACCCTCGAAAGCTCTACCGCCTTTTCAACCTTATCGAACGCCTTGTCAAGCGTGTCCTCCACAAGCGCGATTGTGGGAATAATTCCCCTTCTCAGCGGCGCGGTCGTGTCCGTATTCGTGCCAAGCTCGTGCACGCCGGTAGAGCCCCTCGATAAATCGCCTATGCACAAATGCGCAAACTCGCGGGAAAACCTCGTAAAAAGCTTTTCCGAAGCTCGGTCGTGGTAATGCAGCTTCCCGTCCGTGTGTCCAGACTGAAAAAGCGGCATCGCCCGCGAAAGTCCGTCGTAATAGCCCTCTCCGCTTACAAGAAACTGCGGCTTAATAGTGCGCAGTCTGTCGCAAAACTCCACAACCCCCTCGTAAAGCTTGTTGTTTTTATCGTTGACATGGCACGCGGCAATGTCCAGAAAAGCCCCGTCAAAGCCGTATTCCTCCGTTGCGCTTTTAATTTGTCCGAACAGACAGTCCTGCCACGTTTTTTCAGCGATATTCAGCTGGACAAGGTCGTTAAAATCGTAATGGTGCGCCCCCTCCCAGTCTACCGAGCCGTTATGGAATTTCGCGCCGCTGACCGACTGAAATTCGCTTATCTCTGCAAGGCGGGCAATCTGCGGAAGATTTTTATTAGCCATATTCATTCCGTACATAGCCATTACCTTACAGCCCGCCGCCTGCATTTTTTTAACGCATTCTTTAAGCTTTTCCGCCCCGCCAAGTCGCGCGTCGGGCGTATAATCGCCGTATTTATAGTAATACCTGCCCTCCCAGCCCGTAAGGTAAACCAGAATATGCTTTCCCTCGATAAGTCGGGTAAGCCTTTCTATATCCTTATACGCGCTTTCGTAGGTGTGGAAAATATGCCCCGTAAACGCCTGCATATGCATTGTCACCACAAGCGAAATATCTTTGAACCATTCGGGCACAATGCGGCTGTCGGCGTATTCCTCAAGCTTATAAGTTTGTTTTATAAAATCGGAATGCCGCTGATAGATTTCGTCCGCGCTTTCGGCAATTCCGCACTCCACCGCGGGCACTTCATAAACACCGCTTATTTTTGTACCGCTTTGGTCCTGCACAATATCAACGCGCATTTTACCGTTGACTGCTTTAATAAAAAACCTCTTTTCGTTTACGGTATCGTCAAGACAGCGCAAATAAAGAAATTTGCCGCTATCAAGCTTAAAAACAAGCAACGGCGTGCTCATGCTTCTCCAGCCCTCTGGATATTTAAGTTGCAAGCCGTATTCGGTAATCTTCTTATCCTCGTCCGTCAAGGAAATCAACTCGCCCAGCGGCAGATTATCGAACCTGATTTTTACGCCCCTCACAAGGCAGTCAAGCTCGGCGCACGCCTTAAAAACCTTGCCGTCCGCAGTGTCGTCCACATTAAGCGTAACGCTCCCCGCGCGCCTTTCGGTGTTTCCCCATACAAGACAGTCGGAAAAATATTCGCCGCCCCGTCTTGCGTATGTATTTTCCGCAACCGTATACACGTTTTCAAGGCTGAAAACCTCAACCGAAACGTCGTACGGAAGCATATCCTTTGCATTTAAAACCGCTATTTTCTGATTATTGAGTTTATAGCTTAAATCCTGTGTCTGCATATCCCTTATTCCACTTCTTCAACAAAAATCAAATCCGCGTAGTCTATCTGAAAAATTCCGCTGTCCGCGCTGTCAAGTTTAAGGCAGTAAATAAAATTTTTGCCCTTTTCAAGCACTATTTCAACATATCCGTCCGCAACGGTCACATTGTTCCAGCCCGTGTACGGCAGATTTTTAAAGGTCGCCTTCTCCAAATCCTCAAAATCCGCGTTCCTGAACATCGCAACCTGCTCCTGAGTTACCATGAAAGTGGGCGCAGCCTTTTTCGAGCCCTCGAACTCACCCGCGGCATAAGCGATTTTTACTCTGTATTTAGCCTTTACGGGCGAGTTGAAGTGCCACTCCACCCCGTCGTAATTGCTTTCTATATTGCCCATAAGAAAATCGTTGGAATATTTAAAAGCTCCGTCGCTCAATATAGCGGGATTTTTGCATTCGTAAAGATTATTCTGGGGATTTTTCTTCCTCGGCGAGCCCATTTCCGCTTCAAGCCTGTATGCGGCGGGGCGTTCCCCGTATTCCAGAAGGTCGTCCGCGTTATAGCTTGCGCCGTTGCCCTTAATCACAAAATAATCGAGCTCGGCAAAGCCTCCCCAGTTATCGGAAGCGTCGCCCTTTTTCATTACGGAAACGGTGTTCCAGCCCTTATTAAGGGTAATCTGCGCCGTTGTTTTCGCCGCGTCGAACTTATCTCCGCCCCAGCCCGTCAGCTCGGTAAAATCAAGCCTCGCCTGATAAACTCCGTTGACGTAAACGTCGTTGTGCGCCGTATTAAAGCCGCCCACCTCGTCCATACAGTAATAGGCGTCAAAGTCGAACGTGCCCGCAACGGGACAAAGATAATTTATATAAACGCCCTGCCCTGCGTCGTCTATACCGCCGACGTACGCGCCTTTATGCGCAAGCGAATTATTTCTGAAATTCGACTGGTCTTTACCCGTGCCGAAGTTATACAAATTGTCCTCCGCCTCTATAATCACCTCTCCGAAGGTAGAAAGCACCGTAAAAGCGTACTCCACCTCGGGGCCTTGATTTTTGCCCGCATAGGCGGAAATTTTCAAGGTGATGTTGCCCTCCAGCCCAAGACTTGCAACGTCTATTGCGGTATCCTCTGTTTTATCCTCGTAAACAACTTCGCCGCGGTGCGTAAAACTTACGTTATAGCCCTCTGCTCCGGCAACCTCGGCATAGCTTAAAATCCCGTCCGAATATTCCAGCCCGCTCACGGCGGAAGGCTTCACCGCCCCGCCGCATGCGCACATTGCGGAGGCCATCAGCGTGATTGACATTATCCCAACAATAATTTTCGACTTCATTTATCGTTTCTCCTTTCGGATTTTTTTAAAATTCGGCTTAAAAATGCGCCTTTTAATGCAACAAACGGTTCTAAAAACAAATATCTGTTCAGCGCAAACATTTAATTATCAATTCTTACATTTATTGTACAATCCCGACTTAATAAAACACAATATACAAAATCACATTTTTTATTGAAAAAATCACAATAATATGCTATACTTTATTGCGAGGCGAAAATAATGGAAAAGTTAAGCTTTGAAAAACTTCCGCATTACTTTTTTTCGGCAAACCGTCAGTTTGAAGAAAACGAATACCATATGGACAGGGTATACGAATTAAGCGTGCTTTTGCTTATACGCAAGGGCGTGCTAAGGTTTACCGAAAACGGAGTGCCCGTAGAGGTTTCCGCAGGCGAATATTATATACAAAAAGCGGGCATACAGCAGCGCGGCGTAGCGCCGAGCGATGCTCCCAATTACTATTTCATACATTTCAGGGGTCATTACAGCAAGGCGGGCGCGCTGCCGTTAAAGGGCAAATTCAATATAGACGTAATCCAGCCGATTATTTCGGAAATGGAAATGCTTGGCGCCGCCGCCGAAAAGCTGGAATACGAAAGTCTGTTTTATAAGCTTTTATGCGCGCTTAAAAGCAATCAGGGCGCAACCTCGGTCGCGGAAACTCTGCGTACTTATATTTTGGAACATTATACCGAAAATCTTACCCTCGACAATTTTGCCAAATTTTCACTTTTATCCAAAAACCAGACGATTAACGTATTCAAGGACACCTATGGCGCCACTCCGCACAAATTTTTGGTTGAATTCCGACTGAAAAAAGCGGGCGAGCTTATACTTGCAACCGACTATCCCATAAACGAAATCTGTTTCGCGGTGGGTTTTACCGAATATTCCGGCTTTTACAAAGCGTTTTTCAGAAAATACGGCGCCTCCCCTCAGGATTTCAGAAGCAAGCATTCCACCAACGCCCTTCCCGAGGATATTTATTTCAACCCTTAACGGCAAAAACAGTGTAAAATAAAAAAGCCCCGCCCCGAACGGCAGTGCCGTTCGGGGCGGGGTCGTTTAACTTAACAAATGTGCGGGCTCGCCTTAACCGAGCCCGCACATTTTTCCCTTCTGGCGCGGAGAGAGGGATTCGAACCCCCGGATAGTTGCCCATCAACGGTTTTCAAGTCCTCGTACTTGATTTATCCCTACCGCTCATTGCCTATCGTTATTGATACTTATTTGCCAAAAATCAGGCTGATAACCACTTAAATACAAGGTTTTCAGTCATTTTTATTGCATTTAAGCGATTTTTATTGATTGTTAGCAAACCTTATAAAAAGCGCATTTTGGATAATATTTTGTAGAGAAATTGTAGATGATTTCTAAATTACTATTGCCCTTTACAATTTGTCAAGGTGGCATATTCCGTCCACAGACGTTATCACAATAAAACTATAATGTTGAAAAAATGATTAAGTATAAATATAAAGGCTGCTTTAATCAATCATAAAATTATTTACTTATGGCGACAAAATTGGTATAATATAATTATCTTAAATACAAGGAGGCAAGCGTATGCACATTGGGCTGGTTTCTACCTTCTAAAATTACATAAATTTTAGGAGGTTAAAATGGAATATAAAATAATCAATTTAGACACTTGGGAAAGAGGTAAACTTTTTCGCTTTTTTATTGATAATTTACGCAATGTAATGAGTATGACGGTTGATATTGATGTTACGCCGTTAAAAGAATTTATAAAAGCGCAAGGGTTAAAATTCTATCCTACTATGATGTGGGTTATATCAAAGATAATAAACTCACATAACGAGTTCAAGTACGGCTGGGATAACGACGGTAATTTGATATGTTGGGAAAATGTATCACCTTATTATGCTGATTTTCATAAAGAAGATGAAAGTTGTGTAAAATTGGTAACTGAATTTTCTGACAACTTGGAAGAATTTCACTCTCATTATTTAGCCGATAAAGAACGGTATCAAAAATTAAGAGCGTTTGACTTAAAAGACATACCGAAAAATACTTTTGACGTAAGTTGTTTGCCGTGGGTAAAGTATAAGTGTTTTGATATTCATGTTTTTGACAGCGGAACATATCTCGCCCCCATAGTTACTTGGGGAAAATATGAAATGGAAAATAATAGACTTATTATGCCGCTTTCAATGAATATACACCACGCAGTCGCGGATGGCTTTCATTTATGTAGGTTTTTTAATGAAGTTCAAGCGTTAATCAATACTATATTTACTTAATTTTATTAAAGGAGTTTGCACAATGAAGCGTTGCATTGTCTTTGCCGGAATAGTCTTAACAAAATAAACTTATAAGGAGATGACTAAAATGGCTATTCCGGATAGCACTAAAATATATCCTCGCAGTGAGGACAAACAAATTGTATATTTGAAAAATGTAATAACTAACCCGAATATCGAAGTCGGAGATTTTACATTCTATAATGATTTCGTAAACAACCCGAAAGACTTTGAAAAAAATAATGTCTTATATCAATATCCTATCAACCACGATAAACTTATCATAGGCAAATTCTGCTCTATTGCTTGCGGCGCAAAGTTTTTGTTTAACAGCGCAAACCATACGATGCGTTCGCTTTCAACTTATCCGTTCCCGATTTTTTATGAAGAATGGGAACACGGAATATGGGCAGATAAAGCGTGGGACAATAAGGGAAATATTGTAATCGGTAATGATGTGTGGATTGGTTATGAGGCGGTAATTTTAGCAGGAGTAACTATTGGCGACGGTGCAATAATCGGTGCGCGTGCCGTTGTTACAAAAGACGTTCCGCCCTATACTATTGTCGGCGGAGTACCCGCAAAACCTATTCGTAAACGTTTTTCAGACAATACAATAAATGAACTTTTATCTATGCGTTGGTGGGATTTACCGCCCGAAAAAATATTAGAAAGGATAAAATACATTCAAACGGGAAATATTGCAGCCTTAAAAAATATGAGGTGAATGTATGAAAATGTATGTATGCTGTCCTATCTGCTCAAAAACGCTTATACAAGCGGAAACAATTAAAAACGGAATTATAAAATGCGAAAGTTGCCATAAGCGAATAATTGTTGAAATTGATAAAGGTAAAATAACCGCTGTTCCGTTAGAATTGGAAAATTAAAAACTGGAAGTTCCCCACTTTGGGGGACTTCCTTTTACATTAAAAGATAAATCACGACAAAGCATTTTAATAAACGATAGCGCAAATCTTGTATTATTTGCTTATATGGCGCACCCGCATAAGCCGCAAAACGGATAAGGCGATTACCATATAAAATAAGTGAATAATACTTTTTTACTGTAAAAGAACTGTATGCCATAAAATGGAGTTATGAGTTTACGCAGTAGGTTAAGCCTATAAGGGGCTTATTCTACGTTTTGCGTAAACTTTTTATTTTGCCCCGATAGCGTTTAGCTGCGCTGTCGGGGCTTTTTCTATATACGGCGAAAACCTCCGATTGATAAACAGGGTATTAACATTTCTGAACTGAATTTATATGATTCTCTTTCTTTAAGTGGAAGCGAAATTCCAAGAATAGCAATATCAAGATTTTTTGCTTTGTTGGAAAGTAAAAATTCTGAAAGCATTGTAATGCCTATAATATTTGATTTTCCTAACTTAGATATGACGGAAGATAATCTAATTCGTTGCTTTTCAGTAATGTGCGATAAAATTAAAGATACCGACCAATATCCACAAAGTATGATATTCTCTATTAATTGTTTAGAAAGAATTGCAAAATCGGGACATAAATTTAATGATTGCTATGTTATTGATATGGCGAAGTTGCCCATTGATGATGTAGAGCATCCTAAACTATTGTGTAAACAAGACTTTTTAGAAAATGCAGACGAGATAAATGAAATGTTACAATAAGCAAAGAAATGGACTGATTTTCAGTCCATTTCTTTGCTATGGCGGAAAGTGAGGGATTCGAACCCCCGGAAGCTCTCACTTCAACGGTTTTCAAGACCGCCGCTATCGACCACTCAGCCAACTTTCCAAGTTAAAATATTAAGTTTTTGGACGCAAAATCAAGTAAAAATGATTTTGTAGAAAAATTTGTAGAAGTCTACAATTTAGGACTTCCGTTGTAGAAATTGTCAACCGCTCACACGGTTATGATTTACCGCTCAAAACAAGCCGTTTTAAGCCGAAAATCAAGCGTTTGAGCAAATCTCAAAACAATCAAGCAAAGCCGTTGTAGAAAGATTTAGGGGAATAAACCCATTGAAATCAATCGCATTTCAAGACCGCCGCATTCGACCGCTCTGCTATCTCTGCAAAAGTATTCTGTAAATTCCTTGCTATTTTATCAAACGCCCGCGCCGTTGTCAATCAAATTTGCAGTCGGGCGTTGCGGTTTCAAAAAAGCAAAAACCCGCTTCGACAAAGCAAACAGCTTCGGCAAACCCAAAACAAGACCAAAAGCAAGTCGAAATACTCTATAAAAACGCTTGATTAAGGCTTTTTCTCGCGCTTGTACTGCTCTCCCACAAGCCGGTCGAAGGAAAAGCTCCTCTTTATCGCGTCAATCTTCCCCGTGGAAAAATAACTGAAAACATTCTTATCCGAAGCATAAATACAGTGGTCGTACAGCGCAACGTTGTTCATACTGCACATAAGCTGCACCTCCATAGTAAATCTGTCGTCGTTTTCGGACGGAGCCGAGCTCCCGCTCAAATGATTGTGCGCAAGTATCAGCCCGTGCGGCTTAACCGCGGCAATAATCTTTGCCACTCTGTCCGCGTCCACCTGCACCCTGTCTATCTCGTCAGAGGTAAAGGAAGAAATCTTTTTCACCTTCCCGCTCTTGTCCAGACAGTACATTTCCAGCGCCTCCTCCGCCTTATCGCGGAAGCGCATGCACACAAACCTTCTGAAATCCTCGTAATTTCTGAGGCTGATTACAGCCGAGCCGCCCTCCGCAGACCGCGCGGCGCACTCGCCTATGCATTTAAGGTACAGCGCCACGCTCTCGCCCACGCCCTCAACGGCGCAAAGCTGCTCCACCTCCGCATTGAACACGCCCGCAATCGAGCCGAAGGCGTCCAGCAACGCATGCGCAATGGGGTTGGTATTTTTACGCTGAAAGGCGTTGAACAGCAAAATCTCCAACAGCTCGTGCTCGTAAAGATTATCGCCGCTCTTCAGTTTTCCGTACATTCTTCTTCTGTGTCCCTCGTGCATAAGCTCCCCGAAAGTTAAACTCAATCGAAATTATTCATCGGCTTAAAGCCGTTTGTCCCGCCCTTGTCCGCGTTCGGGTTGCTCCTTTTGGCGCGTATAAGCAGCCATATAATAAGCCCGACCGCAACGATAACCGGCGCTATACACAGCAAGCCCGCCATTACCATTATACCGATTAATATCGCCCCGACGTAATCCGCCCTTTTCTCCGGATTTTCCACCGTGCACATGTCTATTTCCAGCTCCTTTTCGGGCAGTCTGTCCGCCTTATAAAGGTATCCGTAATCGGTTTTTTCAAACTCCAAACTTGAATTGATTATGTAATATGGCGTGTTTATGCGTATTTCAAGGCTTTTAAAGCTGCTCCACTCCCTTGCGGGCGACAGCAGATATTCAAACGTATACACACTCGGCGTGTAGTAATCGTTTCCGCCCGAATACAGCGGCGCCGTAACGGTATTTTTCACCGTCTGTCCGGCGGAAAAGGACAAATCATAAACAAGCCACCGCATAAAATCCGTGCCCTCGTCCAAAAATTCAAAGCTCGGCGGCAGTAAATCGTCCTTGTAACGGCTGTCGATAACGTCGAGCACGCCGTTGTAATAATCGGTTGCAGAAACGCCGTTGCCCCCCGTATATCCATTAAATACGTACTCCTCGAAGGTGGTTTGCCCAAAGTCCTCCGCCCTGTACTCCGCCCGCGCGTCAACACTGTTGTAAATAAGCCCTAACGGTCCCGTCTGTCTGTAAAAGCTCCATTTTATATCGCTTACGTTCAGCCCACCGCCAATTGAATAAATTTCTACAAGGCTTCCGTTCTTTACGGACAAGTCAACAGTCTTATTGCTTCCGTCCTCTACAAGCCTGCCGCCGCGCACGCACAGCCTCAGCGCCTCCGTGCTTTTAAGCTCCGCCTCCGCGGTAAAATGCTCGTCGTCGTTAGCGGCTATTGTAAAGGAATATTTATAAACGGGCGTATCCCTTTTAAAAAATTCGTGCGCTCTGTACCCGTTAACAAGCTGCTTGCACCCCTTGGAAAAATCAAACTCCCCGTATCCGTAAATTGTATGCCTCAGCTGCGCATTAAGCTCCGCGCCGTCCGCAAGCACCTTATACTTATCGGCCTGCACCTCGTCCAGATAAACGCGCTTACCCGCCTCCTCGTCCCAAAACGACAAAGGGCACTGCCCGCCGAGCGGAAAGGCAAGCGTTGCGTTAACGGTATCCGCAGTCGGGTTTATAAAGGTGTACTCCGCCGAAAATTTCCCGTCGTAGGCAAGCATTTCCTCCCTTGTGGAGCCATGTCCGATAAAATCCGGAATATCCAGCGTCAGCAGCTCGCCCTCCACCTCTATCGGACAGCTTTCACCCGTAAACAGCACTCCCGTTGCGGTAACGCCTTGCCAGCTACTCGGTCCCGAATTAGCTACCGCCGTAATGTCAACCCGCGCAAAAGCTCCGAAAGCCGCTACCGCGCCCGAAAAAACCGTCAAAAGGCACGCGGCGCATATGCTCATTGCCCTTGTTTTTTTCATATTTCATTTCTCCCGAGGGGACTTCGCCCCCTATACCCGCATTATAATACCGCGACCGTATTTTGTCAATTAAGCCGAAAATAAATTGACTTAAAACATAGCTTTATTATATAATTCTGCCTATGCACGTAGAGAGAACGAAAAAAGCAATAAATATAATATCGACCGCGGTATTCGGCGTATGCCTTGTGCTGTTTATGCTGACCCTTTCGATAGGTCTGCCGATATACGGACGGTTTTTCTACTTTTTGCAGGTAAGGATACTCGGCTTCGACAAGGCGGCGGGCTTCTCGTACGGGGAGGTTATAAAAGCCTATAACGAGGTTTTAAACTTCTGCACGCTTCCGTGGGTAACCGAATTCAGCGCGGGCAGCTTAAAATTTTCCGCGGACGGCGCGGCGCATTTCGCAGACTGCAAGGCGCTTTTCAACCTCAACCTCGGCGTATTAATCGCCTCCGCGGCGCTGCTGCTTACCGCCGTACTGCTCAACAAATTCAAAATAATCAACCTTTTAAGGGTTAAGGGCCACCGCGTATATTTAATTTCCGCCGCGGTCGCCGTCGCCCTTCCCGTTACGGTCGTTCTAATCGTCGCCGCAGTCGGCTTCGACAGGGCGTTCGAGGGCTTCCACGCAATGTTTTTCCCCGGCAAGGACAATTGGGTTTTCGACCCCGCCGCGGACGAAATAATCAAGGTCATGCCGGAGCAGTTTTTTATGAACTGCGCAATAATAATCGCGTGCGGACTTATCGGCTTTGCAACGGCGCTTATCTGCGCCGACTTGATTTTATTCGGGCGTGAAAAGGGCAAAACCGCCTATCCCGCGCCCTTCTATATTCTTATAGCGTTCATTGTGTTCGAAGGCGCAATATATTGCGCCTTCAACGTAATTACGTTGGGTCTGGGCGAGGGTACCGATTTAATCAAATACGTTGCTATAATCGTCTGCTTTATCGTCGCGGCGGTCAACTGCTTTTTTGGCAGAAGCAAGGACTGTATTTTCGTTGCCGCCGCAATGCTCTTCACGATCGTTGCCGACCTGTTTCTGCTCGCCCTCGACGATTATTACCCCGCGGGCATAGCCTCGTTCATAGTCGTGCAGTCCATAAACTTTGCAAGGATATACTATATCCGCAAAAAAATCCCCGTAATTTCCGGCGCGATAAGGCTTACCGTCGTCGCGGTTCTGCTTATAGTTCTGGGAGCGTGCGGCTCGCTTACGATAGTTTCCGCGCTGTCCGCAATCTATTTCCCCCAGCTCGTAATCAACGCCGCCGACAGCGCTCTGCTTATAAAAAAATCAAAACGATATATACTGTTGTTTATAGGGCTTTTGCTGTTTATCGGCTGCGACGCGTGCGTGGGTCTTGATAACTTTACCGAGGTCGGCATCAATATCCCCGCCGCCGCGCTGGATATAATCAACCCCGCAATATGGCTGTTTTATCTGCCCTCGCAGGTGTTTATAACGCTCTCCGCCGACGTGCCGTATACCCGCGCGCAACAGCGCGCAAAAGCTCAACCGCACCCTATTTGCGAAAATATTTGACTTGACCCCCTTTGCGGTTTATAATTATATTATGAGTTTTAAAAGGCTGAAATTCAAAAAAATAAATAACGCCAGAGATTTGGGCGGACTGCCCGCGGCAGACGGCAAGCGCATAAAATACGGCAAGCTTATCCGCAGCGCGCGCCTTTACAAGCTGCCCGCAAGCACGGTCAAAAGGCTTAAAGACTACGGGCTTACGGCGGTAATCGACCTGCGCACGGATAACGAGCGGCGGGAAAAGCCCCGCACGGAAATCGCGGGCGTAAAATATTACGACGTGCCCATTCTCACCACCTCCGCCGCGGCAATAACGGGCGACAAAAGCATGGCGCAGATAATTTTTTCCGAAAGCAAGCACCTTAAAGAGCAGTACGGCACCGCCGACAACTATATGCGCGCAATGTATACGGACGTGCTTTTTAACGAAGCCTCCGTACCCAAGCTGAGAAAATTCTTCGACGTTCTTCTTGCCGAAGAGGGCTGCGTGCTATGGCTGTGCAATCAGGGCAAGGACAGAACGGGCATTCTGGCAATGCTTCTGGAAAGTCTTTTGGGCGTGGACGAGCAGCTTATAATCAGCGATTACGTCGCCTCGGGCAGATTTTTAAGACACAAGCGCAGGCTGCAAAAAACGGCTATCTTCATAGTGCCGTGTCCCTTGCGCATAAAGCTGATACTCAACGCGCTTATCAACGTAAAACCCCGCTATATTACGGGGGCAATCGATGCCATAAAGGAAAAATACGGCTCCGTTACGGAATACTGCAAGCAGGTAATAAAGATAACGGACGAGGAAATTTCGGCACTCCGCAATAAATATCTCGAATAATCAAAAGCCGCCCGCGCTTATCCACTAAGCGCGGGCGGCTTGCTTTTTTATCCCAAAATCAGTAGTCGCGGTACTCCTCGCCAAGGTCCTGCGAATTCGCATAAATGTACGCGTTGCGGCGGCACTTCCTCAACAACGCCCGCCCCTTTTCGCCGTGCGTGTAAATCACATCCACCCGCCCGACGGATTTTTTAAGATTTTTTGCAAACGCCTCCGCGTATTCCCGCCTGCTTCCGAACGCCTCGGGACAAGCCAGCGCCCCGTGAAAGTTATACCCGAATTTTTTGCGGGGCAGAATAACGTACCGCTGACTGTCTATCATTCCGTACAGCTCGCCCAGCGCCTTTACAAACAGCTTCTGCTCCCTCTGCGAGGCGTTCAAAAGCTCTACGTTGATATATCCGTGCCCGTCCTCCTCCGTCTTAACCTCGCACTTGTCGGAAAGCATTTTAATATCCTTAAAGGTCTGCAAAACGCTCTCCGAAATATGCGTAACCGACCCCGACGCCTTGACGTGCTTGAAAATTCTCGTGTCGAACATAACGCAGAACAGCGTCCAGCAAATAAAAATAACTATCGCGCCGTTTATTATAAGCGTTTTCGAAAGCTCTTCGTCATCTATAAAACTGAACAGCCTCAACGCCGCCACCGCCCCAAGCACAAGCAAAACCGCGCCCGCCAGCAAAAGCAGACAAAGCATTACGGACATTCCTATATCGTACACTGTGAAAGCGGGGAATTTTCTGTCCTCTGGCACCTCGGCAACGCGGCGCATCTCCCCGCCACCGTGCAGCTCGCCCTCCCACGCCTCTTTAAGGCTCGCCTTGTCGGCGGAACGTCTGCGCATATCCGCATTTATGCGTTCAAGCCCTTCCTTTCCGTACGGGGGCTTAATATTGTCTATCCTCGCAATCCCGCTTCTTATGCCCCCGCCGGAATAGCTCGGCGCAACAAAGCAGTCAAACCGCCTTGCAAGCGTTTCGAAGTCAGAGGACTTAAAAATCTCCTCTCCGCCCTTATCCGCGCCACCCGCCTCGGCAGACTGCGGCTCGGCAGTCACAAGGTGCCAGATGTTCGCCGTCTTGTCGGGGTTGCTTCTGTCCACCCTTATCGCCCTACCGCGCATTTGGTTAGACAGCATAAAGCTACCCACAAAGCTTGCAAGCACAAGCGAGTTGACGCAAGGCGAATCCCACCCCTCGCCCAAAAGCGATTTGGTGCCCACAAGCGCGTTTATTTCACCCTTTTCGAACAGCGCGCCGACAAAGCTTACCTTCTCTCTGTTCCCGCCGGAAAAGACGTATTCGCAGTACTCCCCGCCCGCAAGCGGCTTAACGGTAAACCTCGCCCCCGCCGCTTTAAGGCTGTCCGCGCACGCCGCGGGCAAAAGCACCAGCCCGCCCGAAAGCGCGCCTATCGGCATATCGCAGCTCCTTCTCAGCGTTTCGAAAACGCTTACAATGCTTATGCCGTCGAATTTTTTGTCGGTGCCTACGCCGCCAAGCTCCTCCCGCCGTATAAAGTCGGTCAAAACCAACAGCCTGAGCTTATCGCCCGAATTCCGCCTCTCGCAGGCCGCAATTTCGGCAATGCTTTTCAGCTTCCCCGCAGACGCGGCAAGCGCGCGGGTCAGCTTATCGCTCTTTTCCAGCGTAATTTTTCCGCGCTCCCAAAGCCCGCGCTTTTTAAAAATTTCAACAATTTCCTCGCGCTCCCGCTCGAAAATCAGCTTCTCCTCGGCAATTATAAAATTCAGCGCGGTCTGAATTTTCATCAAATCGCAAAAAAGATACTTGTTTATATTCAGCTCTTTTTCCAGCCGCTTGTCCGCGGCAAGCCCGCATTCCCTCAGCAACAGCACAACGCACTGCAATTGCGAAAAACCGTCGTCTATCCACCCGTTCAAATCGGCGTAGGTATAGGTCAGGTTCGCGCAAACGCTTTTTAAAGCCGCGCATGCCTTAACCTCGTCCACCGCGGACTTCACGTCCGAATTAAAGCTTTCCAACGCCCTCAGCTCGTCCCCGTCGGGATAGCTGAAATAAATATAATCCTGATGCGGGCAAAGCGTGCCGCTCTTTACAAGCTCCGGCACAAAAATTTCCTCGTCAATCTCTCCGCAAACGCTTATATACCTTTTCCACTCCGCGGGCGAAGCGTCGTACGGCGGCGTTGCGGTCAGCGAAATAACGGTACACCTACCGCCGATTTTTTTAATAAACTCCTCCAAGGCCTTCTGCCATTCGTTCTGCAAATGGTGCGCCTCGTCAAGGCACAGCGTGCCTATGCCGTACTCCTCAATCACACGATAAATATCCACCGAAGAGTTGTCCACCTCCTCGCCGTCCGACGTGCACTTCACCCTCGCC
Source organism: Clostridia bacterium (assembly GCA_013316055.1). Taxonomy (GTDB): domain Bacteria; phylum Bacillota; class Clostridia; order Christensenellales; family Borkfalkiaceae; genus Coproplasma. Next base: position 57,062 of record WSNM01000004.1, read on the forward strand.
GCCGCCGAGTACAGCGCCTGATATGTAACCGAGGTTATCGGCTTCGGAGCCTTAAGGTCGGTGGAAACAAGCGCCGCAAGCCCCTCCGCGCCCGTATCCGTTGCGCCAATATCCGCCGCGCCCGTATCGCCTACGCACACAAAGCCGCGCGTAAACCTCTCGCCCCACTGCTCGCGTATGGTGGTTGTGGGCGACAGAATAAGGCACGGCTTGCCCAATCTTCGTATAAGCTCTAACCCCAGCACGGTTTTTCCGCTGCCGGGGGCGGCCACGACGTTGATTTTTCCGTCCTCTAAATATTTCTCCGCGCCGTCTAAAATTTTTTGCTGATAGGTGCGGAAGGTTCCGTCAAAGCGTATATTCTCAAACATAATTTACAGGGCTTATTATAGCATAACCCGCCCGCCCCGTCAATATATTAATCCGGTACGCCTCCGCCCCGTGCAAAGCGCAAGCCTAAAAAAGCTCACTCCACCGTAACGCTCTTTGCAAGGTTGCGCGGCTTGTCGGGGTCGCGGCCGAGTATCGCCGCCGTTTCATAGGCAAGCTTCTGCACCGCCACCGCGGAAAGCACGGGCGACAAAAATTTATCGCACGCGCAAAGCCCAATCACCTGCGCCCGCCCCGCAAACCTCTTTTTTACGCCGTCGACGTTGGTTATAACCGCCGCCCGCCCCCCGCGCGACAGCACCTGTTCCACCGCGTTACAGCTTTTTTCCGCAAGTCCGCCGTCAAAAATAAGCGCAACGGCAACGGTATCCCCGTCAATCAGCGCAAGCGTGCCGTGCTTCAATTCTCCCGCGGGATACCCCTCGCTGTGTATGTAGGACACCTCTTTAAGCTTCAAGCTGCCCTCCAACGCCACGGCATAATCTATATCCCGTCCCAAAAAATACACCCCGTGTGAAAGCGCGCACATATTCGCAAGTGAGTAGGTGTTCACCTGCGCAAGCGTTTTTTCGCACAGTGCAGCCATCTCCGTAAGCCCGCGTTTAAGCGCGCCGTCGCGGTCGCAGTCCGCAAAGGCAAGGGCGCAAAGGTACAGCGCGGCAATCTGTCCGATATAGCTTTTTGTCGCGGCAACGCATATCTCCGGACCCGCCGCAACGGGCACCGTAACCGAGGCTATTCTCGTCAGCGCGGAATTAAGCGAGTTCGTAACGGCAATAACCTCAGCCCCGAGCGCAAGCGCAAGCCGCGCCGCCTCGACGGTGTCCGCCGTTTCCCCGCTCTGGCTTATCGCAAGCACCGCAGTTTTATTCGTCACCACCGGATTTTTATAGCGGAATTCCCCCGCGTTCTCGCATTCGGCGGGCACCCTCGCAAATTGTTCGAAGTACCTTCTGCCCACAAGCCCCGCATGGTAGGCGGTGCCGCAGCCCAAAATAATAATCCTGTCAACGCCGCAAAGCACGGACTTAAGCTTATCCTCAACCGCCGCAAACGCGCTTACGGTATTTTTAACCGTAGTGGGCGCTTCGTGCAGTTCTTTAAGCATATAGTGGGGGTAACCGCCCAAATCGAGGCTTTGCGCCGCCGCGGTGCTCGGTCTTTTTTCTCGGATAACCCGTTGCAGGGTTTTGTTGTAAATTTCTATGCCGTCCGCGGTGATATACGCAAAATCCCCGTCGTCGGGCACGCATATATCCGCGCATTTGCCCGCAAGCGCGGGCTCGTCGCTTGCGCAGAAGTATTCTCCGTCGCCATAGCCTAAGATTACAGAGCTTCTGTTCTTCGCCACGGCAATCGCGTCAATGCCCTCGCATATGACCATAACCGCATACGAGCCTTTAAGCCGTTCAACCGTCCGCGCCAGCGCGGCAAGCAAATCGCCCTTAAAATTTCTTTTTAAAAGCCTTACTATAACCTCGCTGTCCGTTTCGGATAAAAATTCCTCGCCGTCGGCTACAAGCTCCGCCTTCAATGCGGCGTAATTTTCTATAATTCCGTTATGCACAAGCGCAAGCCCGCCGCAAAGGTGGGGGTGCGCGTTTTTATCGCAAGGCTTGCCGTGCGTGGCCCAGCGGGTGTGTCCTATGCCGATTGCCCCCGCAATATCCCTTAAATACGGCTTTAAATTTTCAACTCTGCCCTGCTTTTTTACGGCGCAGATTTTTCCGTCCGCCGCAATAATTGCCGCGCCCGCGCTGTCATAGCCGCGGTATTCCAGCCGTTCAAGCCCGCAGTAAACCTCTTCGGCGGCGTTTTTTTTGCCAAGATACCCGATAATTCCGCACATAAACCCAACACCTCCGCACGCATACAAGCAATCCGTTAACCCGCACGCGCCAATCCCTTAAATTATGTCAACCCCCGCCAAACACGCAAAAACGGCGCATATCAGGCGGTCAACCGCAGTTTTCAAGTATTCTTGCGCACAAAAGCTTGCACGCAAGCGCACAGCCCTCCTCGCTTTTGCCCTCCGCCATAACCCGCACAACACGCTCTGTGCCGGAGGGGCGCGCTATAATCCTTACGTCAAGCTCTCTTTCAAGCTTTTCCGCAAGCTTCAAAACGCCTTCCATGGCGGCGGTCTTATCTGTTACGGGCACGCTTATCGCCGTCTGCGGCAAGCTTTTATACCCGCGAAGTAATTCGGAAAGCGCCTGCTTCTTCTCAACAACCGCCTCCATAAGCATAATGGCGGTAAGCAGTCCGTCGCCCGTGGTTTCGTATTTGGAAAAAACTATATGCCCGCTGCGCTCGCCGCCCAGAACCGCGCCGTGCTTAGTCATAGCGTCCCACACGTTTTTGTCGCCCACGTCGCATAAAGCGCAGCATATTCCCGCCGCTTTCAGACCTTTAATAAGCCCGCCGTTGCTCAAAACGGTGCACACAAGTCTGTCGCCGGCAAGCAGATTTCTGTCTTTAAGATACCGCGCAAGAATATACATTTCCTCGTCGCCCGTCACAACCTCGCCGCGCTCGTCAACGGCAATGCATCTGTCCGCGTCGCCGTCGAAGGCAAAGCCTATATCCAGCGAGTTTTCCCTCACCAGCCTCTGCAACGCCTCGCATTTTGTCGAGCCGACGTTCTCGTTCACGTTCTCGCCGTTCGGGCAGTCGCCTATAACAAAGGTCTTTGCGCCAAGCGCGTCAAACACACTGCGCGCAATGCTGAACGCGCTTCCGTTTGCCCCGTCAAGCCCCACGCGCAAGCCCTTATAGGAGCAGGTCGCAAGCGAAATAAGGTGCCCGATATATCTGTTTCTGCCGGAAACATAGTCCACCGTCCGCCCGATTGCCTTGCCGCTTGCAAAGGGTATATCCGCACCGTCAAAGGCGGAAAAATCCCCGTCGAGGTAGTCCTCCACAATACGGATAACTTCGTCCTCCATTTTTTCGCCCTGACCGTTCAACAGCTTTATGCCGTTGTCGTAGTACGGGTTATGGCTTGCGGAAACCATAATTCCGCAATCGAAGCCGTCGCACCTCGTGACGAACGAAACGGAGGGAGTGGTGGTAACGTGCATAATATACGCGTCCGCGCCGGAGGCAGTCAGCCCCGCCGCAAGCGAGTATTCAAGCATATACGAGGACAGCCTTGTGTCCTTGCCGATAACCGCGCGGCACTTGCTCTTCAGCCGCTCGCCGAAGTACCAGCCCAAAACTCTGCCCACCTTAAAGGCGTGCTCCGCCGTAATAAAAACGCCCGCCTCGCCGCGGAAGCCGTCCGTCCCGAAATATTTCCCCGTAAAACTACCTCCGTTCCCCGCATATCAGCCGCAACGCATATAATCCGCAAGCATATGCATAATATGAAAAATGCTTTCCCGCACAAATCACTCCCAAAGCATATGCACCGAAAAATTGCATAATAAAGCATATGCCTTGCAATAAAAATGTGTTAACGCGCATATTACCCCCTGCCCTCGGCGGGGGGGGATTAAGGGGGGTGGCATCAAACCCCAACGGTCACCCCGCCCCCAAAACTCCCAACCGCATAAAATTATTGACAATAAAATTGCCGTGTGCTAAAATAAACGCGTTTTTAAGCGCAAGGGCTTGCGTTTTAAGCGTTATAAGGCATAGCTTAAATGAAGAAAAAAATCAGATTAAAACTTTCCGTGTGGCAGTTTCTGGCGCTCGGCTATTTAACGGTAATTCTGGTCGGCAGCGTTTTGCTTGTTTTGCCGTTCGCGTCAAAGGACGGAAATTCCACAAGCTATTTAAACGCGCTGTTTGTCGCAACCTCGGCAACGTGCGTAACGGGACTTACGCCGCTGGATACGGGCGCTCACTGGTCGCTGTTCGGGCAGCTTGTCATTCTCATTCTTATCCAGACGGGCGGGCTCGGGTTTATGAGCTTCGTTTCCTCAATCTTTTTAATGTTCCGCCACAAAATGGGTCTTTACGAGCGCAAGGCGCTTATGTCCGCGGCGGGCAGTAAAAAATACGAGGGCTTAACCCCGCTTTTAAAGCGCATATTCATAGGCACCGCCATTTTCGAGGTAGCCGGCGCGGCGCTTTTGTCAATCCGCTTCTGCCGCGACTACGGCGGCATAGGCGTGTATTACGCGCTGTGGCACTCGGTTTCCGCATTCTGCAATGCGGGCTTCGACCTTGTGGGAATCGGCGGCACCTCTCTCTCGGCGTACGCTACCGACCCGTTGGTATCTCTCACCGTGTGCACGCTTATAATTATGGGCGGGCTCGGCTTCTGCGTCTGGGGCGACGTAATCGACGCAAAATGCCGCCTTAAAAGAATGCAGCTCAACACCAAGGTCGTGCTGTTCGTCAGCGCGCTGCTGCTTGTCCTTTCCACCGGTCTTTATCTTTTGTTCGAGTGGAAAAATCCCTCCTATTCGGGCTATAATTTCTGGCAAAAGCTGCTCTGTTCCTTCTTCAACGCCACCACGACAAGGACGGCGGGCTTTTTCACCACCGACCCCGCAACCCTTTCCGACAGCGGCTATCTGCTTACTCTTATATTAATGTTTATAGGCGGCAGCTCCGGCTCTACGGCGGGCGGCATCAAGGTCGGCACCTTCGCCGTGCTTATAATGGGTATGTTCGGCGTGTTCCGCGGCTACCGCGACATTAATATCGGCAGTAAAAAACGCATAGACTATTCCCTTTTATCGCAGGCGCTTGCAATCTTCGCGGCGTGCCTTATGATGGTTTTGCTGTCCACCCTCGTCATCTGCGCAATCGAGCCGAACAAGGACATTTTTACGGAAGTGCTGTACGAATGCGTTTCGGCAATGGGCACCGTCGGCTTAACGCAGGGCCTTACCGCAAGGCTTACGGTCGCTTCGAGGATAATTATTATATTCTTAATGTACGCGGGCAGAGTGGGCATATTAACGCTCGCGCTCGCCTTCGGAGAAAAGCGCACCCCCTCGGGCGTACGCAAGCCGATAGACACTCTTCTGATAGGCTAACCTTCCCCAAAATAACCCCCAAACATAATAAACTCCCGCATATATGCGGGTCAACGGAGATATAAAATGAAGTCTGTTCTTTTAATAGGACTTGGAAATTTCGGTCAGGCGCTCGGCGAAAGGCTTAAAAATATGGGCGACGAGGTTATGATTGTCGACAGAAACGAGGATTTGATTAACTCGCTTTCCTCAAAATACACAGGCGCGGCAATCGCCAACTGTATGAATGTGGACAACCTAAAAGCCCTCGACATTCCGTCCTTCGACGCGTGCGTTGTCGCTATCGGCGACGATTTTCAAAGCTCGCTCGAAATCACCTCGAATTTAAAGGATTTGGGCGCGAAATATGTCGTTTCCCGCGCTAATACCGAAATTCAGCGCAAATTCCTTCTGCGCGTCGGCGCGGACGAGGTAGTCTACCCCAACCGCGACATTGCGGAAAAGCTTGCCGGCAAGCTCAATTCCAAGCGCGTATTCGACTATGTCGAATTAGACGCCGAGCACGGCATTTTCGAGATAGCCGTCCCCCAGCGCTGGTACGGCAAAAACTTAGTGGACGCCAACCCCCGCGGCAAGTTCGGTCTTAACGTGCTTACTATAAGAAAGGGCAAGGACATCACCCCCCTCCCCGGTCCTACCTACGTTTTCGAGGAGGGCGACCATATGCTCGTATTCGGCGAAACGGACGCAATCATCAAATTCACCAACAAAAACAAATAATTTTCCGCGGGCGTTTTCGCCCGCTTTTGCTATGCTTAAAAAAATCCGTAATACCCTGCGGGACGTGCTTTTCCCGCTCAATTACACCTGCGATTTATGCGGCAGAGAGGTTTTCGGCACAAATCTTTGCGACGACTGCGCCAAAACGGTAACCTTCAACAACAAAACGACCTGCCCCGTCTGCGGCAGGAAAACCGTCCGCGCGGAAATCTGCCTCGAATGCAAAAGCTCCCCGCCAAAATACAAAAGGGCGGTTTCCGCAATAGTCTACGAGGGCGGCGGAATACGTCTTGTCGCGGACTTCAAAAACGGCAAGGCATATTTGAAGGAATTTTTCGCCGACAGGCTTGCGGAAAAGCTTAACCGTCTGCCCCCGCCCGACTGCATAGTCTACGTTCCCATGACCAAAAAATCGCTTAACGCAAGGGGCTATAACCAGACAAAGCTGCTCGCCAAAGCCGTTTCCAAGCGCACAAATACGCCCGTAATTTACGACGCAGTCGAAAAGGTTAAGGACACCGCCGCGCAAAAGGGACTTACCCGCCGCGAGCGCCGCGAAAATTTGAAGGGCGCCTTCAAGGCGGTAAAAAGGGAAAGCCTTGCAGGCAAGTCCGTGCTTGTTATAGACGACGTGCTTACCACGGGCGCAACCGCGGACGAGGTCTGCTCGGCAATATTAAAGGCGGGCGCGGCGCAGGTTTACTTTGCCTCTGTCGCGTCTGTCGAATACAAAACAATTCCGCAAAGCAAATAATACAAGCCGCGCTTGTTTTGCAACTGCAAAACAAGCGCGGCTTTTTTCGTATACCCGACTATTTTTTATCCTTCGGCAGTCTGCAAGCCCGTATTCTTTTGCCAAATTTAACAATTGCCCGCCATATATGCCCGTTCGAAAGCTCCTTCAACCCCTCCGCAGCATTGTACGGCAGCAACGGCGAGGACATCGACATAGACCTTAAACAGCCGGAAGCAAGTATCTTTTCAAGAAAAACCGCCCCCTTGATTCTGTTCTCCCTTTCCGTCCCGTCGGGCAGCCTCTCCGCCCGCCTCCTCTCCCGCGCGGGCACGCTCATAACAGCCTTATACAGAATTTTACCCCAAAAGGTATATTTAAAATCGCAAAGCCTGCTCTCCATGGTCAGCGGCGTTACGGGCGGCGGCTCGGGCACGCTAAGCCCGCTCAGCCTCTCAAACGCCTCTTTTGTCATATTTTCCGTATTGCCCCCCGAATATGCCTCGTTTACCTCGGCCGGATAAGGAAATTCCGCCTCCTCACCCCCGATAAAAATCTGCTTTTCAAGCTTCACCGTCTGACAGTCCTTGCAAATTTGCAGCGCATAATTCCCGCCCTCGTACACAAATCGGTTTTCGGCGACGTTGAAGTACCGCAAATCCTCCTTCGGAAAGCTAAGCTCCGCCCGCCCGCTTTCGCCCGCCTTCAAATAAAGCTTGGTAAACGCCCGCAGCTCCCTCAGCGGCTTAAACACCCCGCCGCGCGGCGCCTGCGAATACAGCTGAACCACCTCCGCGCCGTCCCTCGCGCCCGTGTTCGTCACCGTGCACACCGCAACAATTTCGCCGCCACGCTCTTCAATGCTCATTTCCCCGTATTCAAAGCTCGTATACGACAGCCCGAAGCCGAACGGAAAAGCCACCCTTTTCTGCGCGGTAAGATAGTATCTGTACCCCACAAAAACACTCTCCTTATATACCTCGTCCGCCGTCCTTGAAAATTCCCCGCCGAACGGCACGTCCTCATAACGTTCAACCCAGCTCTCCGCAAGCCTCCCGCTCGGGCACTTGTCGCCGAACAGCAGCTGTACAACCGCCGTGCCGCAATTCTGTCCCGACAAATTCATATTCAGAATTGCGCCGACCCCTTCCGCAAACGGCAGCTCCGTAACCGCCCCGCCGAACAGCACCGCAACAACCCTTTTGCCCGCGCCGATAAGCCCGTCAATCAGCGCAAGCTGATTTTTCGGCAAGGCAAGGCTCTCTCTGTCCCCGCCCTCGAATTCGGCATAATCGGTCAGTCCCGCAAACACAACAACCTTATCAAAGCCCGCCGCCGCGCGCACCGCCTCTTCAAGCAATTTCCCGCCGCCGTCCGCGTTATCCGCGTCATATCCGCGGGCAAATTTGTATTTTACCCCTCTTTTGTCAAATGCGTCCTTTGGCGAGGTGATATAATACGGATTAATCATCGAGCTGCCCGCCCCCTGATACCGCATCTTCTCAAACAGGTCCCCCGCTATCATCAGCTCTTCGCCGTCGCAAAGGGGCAAAAGCCCGTCGTTCTTCATCAAAACGGCGCAGTCCGCGGCAATTTCCGCCGCAAGCGCGTTATGCGCCTCAAAGTCAACGGCACCGTCCGCCGCGCCGCCGCCTCGCCTCTTAAAGCCGCCGCATTTTTCGATTAATTCAAGCATATTCCGCACGCAATCGTCAAGCTCGTTAGCAGAAAGCCTCCCGTCCTTAACCGCGTCCGTAATGCCTTTGCGGCAAATCAGCGTATCCCCCGGCATCTCCAAACCCAGCCCCGCCTTAACCGCCGCCACTCTGTCGCGCATTGCTCCCCAGTCGGTCATAACCGCGCCGTCAAAGCCCCACTCTCCGCGCAGCAAATCGGTCAAAAGCCATTTATTTTCACTGCACGGCACGCCGTTAATCTTGTTGTACGCGCACATAACGGTATACGGTCTGCCCTTTTTAACCGCCCTCTCAAAGGCTTTCAGATAAATTTCCCGCATTGCCCGCATATCGGCATGGCTTCCGCCCACAAGCCTGAAATTTTCGGCATTGTTCAGCGCAAAATGCTTCAACGCCGCGCCCACGCCCTCAGCCTGCAAGCCGCAAATCTCCGCCGCAGCCATTTCCCCCGCAAGGCACGGGTCCTCGGAATAGTACTCGAAATTTCTTCCGCAAAGCGGGTTCCTCTTTATGTTAACCGCAGGCCCAAGCAAAATATCCACGCCGTAGTATGCGCACTCCCGCGCTACGGCCTCGCCAAGCCTCCGCGCGTTTTCGGTATTCCACCCGCACGCAACCGCCGCCGCTGTCGGAAACGCGGTAGAAGGCTCGCTCCCCGCCATTCCGTTATCCATTTTGCCCGTCTGCTTGCGCAACCCGTGCGGGCCGTCCGCCATGCACAGCGCGCGTATACCAAG
>WSNM01000004.1:66342-66974 GCA_013316055.1 Clostridia bacterium
GCACGGGGTTGGTAAGCATAAAATCCGTGCCAGCCACAATCGCCGCCTTCTCCTCAACGGTCATATTTTTCAAAAGCTCTGCTACCTTCAAAATGCGCTCCTTTCAAATTAGTTTATCACAACTCGCGTACTTTTGCACGGTTTTGATAAATTTTTAATAAAATGCATTATGGACATTTTCGAATACGACCGCGCCGCGGCATACGCCTACGCAAAAAAGTGGGCTTACAAGCGCAATCCCGCCTTTTACGACTTTTCCGAAATCGGCGGCGACTGCACCAACTTCGCCTCGCAGTGCATTTATGCGGGCGCGGGAATAATGAACTACACCCCCACCTATGGCTGGTTTTACAAATCCGCCAACGACCGCACCCCAAGCTGGACGGGCGTGGAATATCTGTATAACTTCCTTGTCAATAACGAGGGCGCAGGCCCCTTTGCGGAGGTTGTGCCCTTAACGGAGCTTAAGGTCGGCGACATAGTCCAGCTCGGCCGCAGCACGGGCGACTTTTACCATTCCCCCGTCGTCGTAGAAAACCGCAACGGCAGAATACTCGTCGCCGCGCACTCCTACGACGCGTTTAACAAGCCCCTTTCCTCCTACCGCTTCGAGCAAGCGCGCGGAATACATA
>WSNM01000044.1 GCA_013316055.1 Clostridia bacterium
GACAGGCGCGTGCGGTTTAATGTAAAATCTAACTAAGCATAGCTTAAAGGAATTTTATTCGCCCGCAAGGGCAAATTATTTATATCGGAGAAGGAATTTATGGATGAAGAAAAAGGCGGCTTAACTTTTGGCGATATCTGCCGTATAATATGGTCGCAGAAATGGCTTGCGCTTGCTTTGCTGCTTGCCATAACAATTGCGGGCACGTTCGGGCTTAAATACGGCTACGGCGCGGGCAAAACAGAATTTGTAAGCACGTTTTCAATCAACATTTCGATAAGCGAGGACGGAATGCTGGAATATCCCGACAACACCCGCAGAAATTACAGGGACTTGATTTCGATTGAAAACCTTGCCGCCATAAAGACGGATAACGAGGATTTTTCTTCGGTCAACGTCGAGGTTATGCGCAAGCGCGGCGATATTAAAATTACCCAGAACAGGGGGGAAAAGGACGTAACCTATACGGTGAGGGTAAAGGCGGAGTATTTTTCCTCAGCTGATATCGCCACCGAATTCATTAAAGAGATAGCGTGTACGCCCTCGCGTGAAATTTACAAATGGGCGCAGGGACTTGCCGCCGACGCGGGTATAAGCTTTAATCAAAAGCTCGGCAACGAGCAAAAGCTTGCATACCTTAAAAGTCAGCTGACCGACATCGACAGGCGCTTTAAAAGTCTGGGCGGAATTTCCGACGCGGACAAGCAGAAGGTAAACAATCTGTTGCTTACGGCAACGGCGCTTGCGGGCGAACTGCACACGGCTTATTACGAGCCCTCTGCCGCGGCGTTGGAGGATTACAAAAGCCTTATAAAGGGACTTGAAAGCGAGCGCGAGCTTGCTCAGTCCGTGCTTGACAATCTTAAAAATTTAAACTTAAACGGCGGCGAAGGCGGTGAAAACGGCTCTAATACAATTTTGGTAAACGGAGCGGATATAATAAAGTATGCCGAGCAGGTAGCCTCGCTTACACAGCAGATAAACAACTATCAGGCATATATCGATAAAAATCCCGAAGGCACGGTAGAAAGCGAGGCAAGCAAAGCGTTTACCGCAAAGCTTGAAAAGCTTTTAGCAGACGTACAAAGCCTTACCGCAATAGAGGAATGCAATTATTACAAGAATACCTCGCTTATTTCCTACGAGGGCGCGCCCCTTGTTACAGAGGGTGAAATAGGTTTTGTCAAAGCGGGCATTTTAAGCCTTGTCGTGGGACTTATTGTCGCGGCCTTGGTTGCTTATATAGTCGGCTTTATTGTGCTTGGCAGGAAGAAGGCTGCGACAAATTCCGATAAGCCCGCTGACGATAAAGCTGCAAACAATAACGTGAGCGTCGAAGCGGCAACCGATACAAATTCAGAGGAAGTAAAATAATTTATGCAGCGTTCCGCCGTCGGAAAAGCTTTTCCGACGGCGCTGATATTGTCCGACACGGGCGGAGGAATATAATAAAATTATGAAAAGGGAAAAAGCTAAAATTATTGCGGCTGATATTGCCGAGTGCGCGATATTCGTTGCGCTTATGGTTGCGGGTGCATATGTGCAAATACCGTTTTATCCCGTGCCGCTGACCTTTCAGACGGTTATAAGCGTGCTTGCGGGGCTGTTCCTCGGCTGGAAGAAGGGCGCCGTCAGTATGGCGGTGTATTGCTTTGCGGGGCTTGCGGGCTTGCCGTTTTTTACCGCGGGCGGCGGAATTTTTTATGTTATGAAGCCGTCCTTCGGGTACATAATAGGCTTTATTTTTTCTGCGGCGGTTGCGGGTCTGATAGCGGGAAAGGCAGAGGCGGGCTTCCGCAGATACCTTTTTGCGGCAATTGCGGCTTTTTTGGTTAATTATGCCATAGGCATACCCTATTGCATGGTTGCGGCAAGGCTGCTTAACGTGGAAAACCTTACCGCGCTTTTGCTTACGGGCAATTTGCTGTATATGCCCAAGGACTTTGCGCTGTGCATTCTTGCGGCGGTGCTTGCGTGGCGTGTCGCACCGGTTATTAACAGACTGCGCGCCGGTCGCGGAAGAAAAACGGATAATGCTTGAAATAATCGCTTAACCTCGCCCCGCGGGCTTGTACGCCTGCGGGGCGAGGTTATTTTTATATTTAAAAAATTCATTGCAAAATGTACGCGAATGTGTTAAAATCATTTTAAAAGCGGGCGGCATATAATGACGGTATGCAGAAAACGCTTTCCGTCATTAATTTACGCAATATCCGCGCCAACGCGCTTAAAATCCGCGCCAAAACAGGCAATAAAAAGCTGTTTGCCGTGGTTAAGGCAGACGCCTACGGTCATGGTGCGGAGGAGGTCGCCCGCGCCATAGAGGACGTTTGCGACGGCTTTTGCGTTGCCATTACCGACGAGGGCGCGGCGCTGAGGATTGCGGGAATAAGCAAGCCTATACTTGTTTTTGCCCCGCCGCTTGACCGCGCCGACGTTGAAAGGTCTGCGCTTTACGGACTTGATTTAACCGTCAACTCGGTCAAAACCGCACGGCTAATAGGCGGGCTTTCTGCGGAATGCAGACTTCATATAAAGGTAAACACGGGCATGAACCGCACGGGCTGTACCTTAAAGGAGCTGCCCGAGGTTTTAAGAGTGGCAGACACCCGATTTTTGGAGGGAGTTTATTCGCATTTGTACGCTCCGCAGAATGCGGCGGCATGCCATAATCAGCTTAAAATATTCAACCGCGCAGAGGAGCTTGTAAGGTCAAAAAAACCGGACGTATGCGCGCATATTTCCGCAAGCGGCGGACTTTTGCGCGGCGGCGGGTTTATTAAGGACGGCGTAAGGGCGGGCATACTGCTTTACGGCTACGCGCCGTCGGGGTTTTCTGCCTCCGGCTTTAAGCCTGCTATGCGGGTATACGCAAGGCGCACACAGCAAACGGGCTTTATCGGCGGCGGAGTTGGCTATAATTATGCGGACAGAGAATATAAAAGGCTTTCCGCATACCGTCTGGGCTATGCCGACGGCTTTTTGCGCGGCGTGCCCCTTGGTGAAAAAACGCTGTGCATGGACGCGTTTTTACGCGACGGCGGCGGAGAGCTGCTTTGCGTAATGAAGGATGCGGACGAGTATGCAAGGCGTTGCGGAACAATCTCTTACGAGGTGCTTACAAGCGTTACAAGACGCTCGGAAAAAATTTATGTGCGTTAGGCTTTAAGGCGGTGCTATGGGCGGTAAGGACGAGCTTAGGTATAAGCTTAAAATCAAGCGCAGGTATTTTGAGGGGGTGCGGCGGGAGTACGCCGACCTTGCTATACTCGACAATTTTATCGCCGCGCTTGCGGAAGGCGGGCAGGAAAGCTTTTTAGTCTATAACTCCTTCGGTACCGAGGCTTCTACACAGCTGATTATCAAACGGCTTTTAAGGCTTGGCAAGGCGGTTTATTTGCCGCGGGTGGAGGGCGAAAATATCGTTCCCGTACGTTTTTGTGGCGGCGACACGCTCGAGGGCGGGGCGTTCGGCATACAAGAGCCGCGCGGACAAGCCTTTGACGGGCTAATAGACGTTACCGTTGTGCCGTTGCTTGCGGTCAACGGCGCTGGCTACCGCGTCGGCTACGGCGGGGGCTATTACGACAGATATCTGCGGCGGAATGAAACAAAGCGCGTCGGCTTAGGCTATCGTTTTCAGCTTGAAGAATTTGAAAACGACTGTTGGGACGAGCCTTTGGATATGTTCGTTTGCGAAAAGGGGATATTTTATTTTGGAAACAGTGCTGACCAAAGAGGAAAAAAATAAAAAATTTTGGCTGGAATTGAAGGATTTGCTTGTCGGCGCGGCGTTTCCCGTAATGCTTATGCTGATTTTCGGCGCTACGATACTCAGCTTTTGCTCTGCGGGAGAGCTGCCCATAAGAATTCTCGTGCTTGTCATAGGCGAGGTAATGCTTGCCGTTGCATACTTTGTTTTCGGCAGACAGAACGGCATTACGGCGGCGCGCAAAACGCTGTCACACAGCAGTAAGAGAGAGGCGTTTTCCGAAGATTTGCAAAGCCGTCTGTACGTTGGCGAGTACGCACTGTGGAAGGGCTTTGTAATAGGGTTAATCAGCTGTATCCCGTTTATAATTTTTCAGCTTATCGGCGCGGCGGCGCCCAACAGCGTTTGCGATTTCGTGCTTAAATACTGCTTTGGCTGGGCTTATTATCCTCTGTCGTTTGCAGACGGAGTTTCGGGCTTTGTCAATCTTGTGTGGGTGGTTCCGCTGTGCTGTCTGCATGCGGGGGCGTACGCCTTCGGCGCGGCACAGGAAAGAAAAAAACAGTCGAAGCTTGCACAAGCGCAGGACTTAAAGGGTAAAAACAGAAAAAAATGAGAATAATCAGCGGAAAGCACAGGGGGCTTCGGCTTGCCGAATTTGCGGGCGCGGATATACGTCCGACTGCGGACAGAGTTAAGGAAAGCCTTTTCAATATTTTATCCGCAGACGTTGCGGGGGCGGACGTTCTCGACTTGTTCTGCGGCAGCGGCAATCTGGGAATAGAATGCCTTTCGCGCGGGGCGGCAAGCGTTTGCTTTAACGATTTGTCTGCGGACAGCATAGCCGTGCTTAAAAAAAATCTTCAAAAATTAAAGGGCGCAGAAAATTACAGAGTTTATAATCTTGATTTTTCGGCTTGCCTTGCAAGGTGCGCGGACAGGTTCGATTTGATTTTTATCGACCCGCCCTATAAGTCGGACGCAGGGCTGTCCGCCTTGAAAAGCATAGCGGAGCGCGGGCTTTTAAAGGACGGCGGCATTGCCGTTTACGAGCGCGACAGAAGCTTTGCCGAAGAGGTCGACGGGCTTGAAAAATACGATGAAAGAAGATACGGCAAAACCTATATCACCTTCTTTAAAAATGCGTAACCGCGGCATATTGCGGGGGCAATTATAAAAAATATGAAAAAATGCGTGTTTTGCGGAACCTTTGACCCGCCGACAAGGGGTCATGAAAATATAATAAGGACCTGTCTTGAAATATTCGACGCTGTTACAGTGGCAATTATGGTCAATCCCGATAAAAAGCCGCTTTTGACAGAGGAGGAGCGGGAGCTTTTGTTAAAAAAAGCTGTTTGCGGACGATATGCGCGTAAAAATATGCGTGTTTGACGGCGCGGCGGTAGATTTGCTTGAACAGGAGAATACGAAATTTTACGTCCGCGGCGTGCGCGACTGCATTGACTTCGAATTCGAAAACAGAAACTACTACGCAAGTAAAAAGCTTAATAAGGATTTGATTGAAATTTATATCCCCTCCGAGCAGGAAAATCTGCATATAAGCTCTACCGCGGTAAGGACGTCGATACGCTTTGATAAGGAGTATCTGCAATATATTCCCGCGGCAATTCAAAACGACCTGCTTGAAATACTGAAAAATAAAGGATAAAACAAGGAAAAGAATTATGTTTGAGAAACAGATTAAAATACCCGAGCCCGAGGAAATAGTAAGCGCGTTGCCTATGCCCGAAAGCCTTAAAAAGGTCAAGGCAGAGCGCGACAGACTTGTAACCGACGTAATAACAGGCAAAAGCAACAAATTGCTTGTGATAGTGGGCCCGTGCTCCGCGCACGAGGCCGCGCCCGTGCTGGAATACGTCAAGCGCCTCGGCAAGCTGAACGAAAGGGTAAAGGATAAGCTTGTGCTTGTCCCGCGTATATACACCAA
>WSNM01000045.1 GCA_013316055.1 Clostridia bacterium
CGGCATAGCCAATGGCGATAATAAGCGGAAAGCCCGTTCCCTTTGGCAAATTCAAAAATTCGGCTATGCCCGCCTCGTCGCGCAAGCCTATAATGCAGGTCTGCAAGCCCATGCTCTCCGCGGCAAGCGTTATGTATGCAGATAAAATGCCTATATCCTCGGGAATATATTCTTCGTTTGAAATCCGCCTTTCTCCGCGTATAATCACTCTCGGCGGGCGCGCCTCTATCACTATGTACGCATGGCAGCTGTCCGCCCACGCGTTTGCGCCCTCCTTTTGCACGTTTTTAGTGAATTGCCTTGCCTTTTCGCCGTTTATTGCATACATATTATATGGCTGCTGATTGACGGCGGAGGGTGCAAGCGTCGCAAGACGGCATATTTCCATTAATGCCTCGTCGGGAACCGCCTTATCGGAAAATTCGCGTGTGCTCTGTCTTTTTAAAAACAATTCTTCCAGATTCATAAATCACCTATATAAATAGCGGCGGGTTTGCCCGCCGCCTTTATTTTATTATATTGCTCAGCCTTTTTTTACGTTCGCAATCGAGCGTCTTGCCGCCTCGGCAATGTTTTCCTTAGTAAACCCGAAGTGTTCGAACAGCACGCTTGCGGGCGCCGAAATTCCGAAGGAATGCATAGCGATAACCTCGCCGTAGTCGCGCGCATACTTGTACCACGCGTAGTGAGATGCCGCCACGACGCACACGCGCGCTTTAACCGCCTTGGGCAGAACATACTCACGATACTCGGGCGTCTGCTTTTCAAACTCCTCCATGCTCGGCATGGAAACAAGTCTTACCTTTAAGCCCTCGCCTTCGAGAATTTCCTTTGCGCCAGCGCACAAATCCACCTCGGAGCCGGTCGAAATCAGCAAAACGTCGGGCGTGCCCTTGCAGTCGGAAAGTATATATCCGCCCGCAAGCGCCTTTAAGCCGCTTGTCTTGTACTGGTTTAAATTCTGTCTGGAAAGCACCAGAACGGTGGGAGAGTCCTGCGTGAACGCAGAAACAAACGCGGAAACGGTTTCCTTACCGTCGCAGGGACGGAATACCTTGATGTTCGGAATGGAGCGCAGAGAAACCAGCTGCTCTACCGGTTGGTGCGTGGGGCCGTCCTCGCCGACGCCGATAGAATCGTGCGTCATAACGTAAATGACGGGTATATCCATAAGCGCGCTCATTCTTATGCCGCCTCTCATATAATCGGAGAACGAGAAGAAGGTAGAGCACAAAATTCTTAAACCGCCGTGCAGCTGAATTCCGTTGCAAATGGCTGCCATTGCATGCTCGCGTATGCCGAAGCGGATATTCCTGCCCTCGCGGTTTTCGGGCGAGAAGTAGCCCTTGCCCTTAAGCTCGGTTTTGGTGGAGGGGGAAAGGTCTGCCGAGCCGGACATAAGGTTGGGAATTATTTTGGAAATTTCGTTTATAACCTTTCCGCCGGAAACTCTTGTCGCTTCGGGCTTGTCGAAGCTGAAGCAGTCGAACAAGTCTGAAAAATCGGGCTCGTAGCCGTGCATAAACTGCTTGTACTGCTTTGCAAGCTCGGGATACTGGCGCTCGTAAGCGGCAAAAAGCTTATTCCATTCGCTTTCGGCAACAAGCTTTCTCTCTGCAATTCTGCGGCAGTGCTCCTTAACGTCTGCGGGCGCCTCGAACGGCTCCTCCGTCCAGTTGAAGTACTCCTTTGTCTTTGCAAGGTTTTCCGCGCCTAAGGGTGCGCCGTGACTGTCGGCAGAGCCCTCCAAAGGCGAACCGTAGCCTATTTTGCTGTTGCAGATTACAAGCGAGGGGCGCTCGGTTTCCGCCTTTGCGCGCTCAATCGCCGCCTTTAAGAAGGTAAGGTCGTTTGCGTCGGGCACGCGGATAACCTGCCAGCCGTGCGCAAGGAAGCGCGTTGCCGTATCCTCGGAGAACGAGGTTTTAATGTCGCCCTCGATAGTTATTTTGTTACAGTCGTATAATAAAATCAGCTTACCCAGCTTCTGGTTGCCCGCAAACGAGCATGCCTCGTAGCCGATACCCTCTTCCAGACAGCCGTCGCCGCATAAAACGTAGGTGTAGTGGTCAACGATGTTGTAGTCGGGCTTGTTAAAGATTGCCGCAAGGTGCGCTTCCGCAACTGCAAAGCCTACGGCGTTGCCAAGGCCTTGTCCCAAGGGCCCCGTCGAGGTTTCCACTCCGATAGTCTTACCGTGTTCGGGATGTCCGGGGGTAAGCGAGCCGAGCTGACGGAAATTCATTAAATCGTCCTTTGTCAGTCCGAAGCCGAACAGATGCAAAAGCGAGTACAGCAGCATCGAGCCGTGACCTGCGGAAAGCACGAATCTGTCGCGGTTGTCCCATTTGGGGTTGTTGTAGCTGAAATTGAGGAAATCGGCAAACAGCTCATAGCCTATGGGCGCGGCGCCGAGGCATATGCCGGGGTGACCCGATTTTGCGCGCTCGATAGCTTCGGCAGACAGAATTCTTACAGTGTCAACGCACTTCTTGGATAAAGACATCAAAGTGTTCTCCTTATAAAGATAAAAAGTTTTGCAAATTTTGTAAATTCAGAAATTCGTAACCGCTTAAAAGCGAGTAAAGCAGCTGCGCTGTTTTTTTGTTGCCGCCTGCGGTATCGCTTGCGAAATTAATCGGCATAACGGGGTCGTGAACGCTCATTCTCACAAGCAGCCAGCCGTAGCCCAGACCGATACGCACGCCCTCGTAATTCTCCGGCGCAAGCGTAAGAGCAGGGTTTAATGAGGCGGCTTTTGTAAGCTCTTCTATTACCCGCGCGCCCTCGGCTTTAAAATCTATGCTCTTTTCGCTGAAGCCTAAACGGATTTCCGCCTCTTCGACGGGTCTTTTCAAATCCGATATAACGGATAGCAGTCCCTTGCCCTTTTTTGCTTGCTGCGCCATGCTTATAAGAATTTTTACTATAAGATATGCGCCGTCGTCAAGATAATAATTTTCCGCAAAGGCGGCATGCCCGCTCGTTTCTATGGCAAGGGGAGAATATTCTCCGCCCGCATTCAGCTCCTTGCACTTGTCTATTACGTTTTTATAGCCGCGCTTATAGCGTAAATGCCTTCCGCCGTTGTTTTTTATGAATTCGGCAAGCCCGTCGCTCGTAACGCTGTCGGTAACAATCGTGCCTGCCTTTTCCTTTAACAGTATGCCCGAAATTAACGCAATTAAAGAATCTCTGTTAATTTCTTCGCCGTCGGGACCTACGCACGCCGCTCTGTCCACGTCGGTATCGAAAATAATGCCCAAATCCGCATTGCTTTTTACCGTCGCTTTGGAAATGCTTTTGATTGCTGTCTTATCCTCGGGGTTGGGTATATGGTTGGGAAAGGTTCCGTCCGGCTCCAAAAACTGACTGCCGTCCGTATCTGCGCCCAACGGCTGTAAAACCTTTTCCGCAAAAAAGCCGCCGGCGCCGTTGCCCGCGTCCACAATAATTTTTTTACCCTTTAAAGGAAGCTTTCCGCAAGCCCTTTCTACTTTTTCTACCAGAATCGCGGAATATCTGTCCATAAAGCTTTCTTCGGAGTATTTTCCGCGGGTTGGCGCATTGGTAAAGCCGCCCTTTTCCGCTATGGCGATAATTTCGTCCACGTCCTTTCCGTCAAGCCCGCCCTCGGGGGTGAAAAATTTAAGTCCGTTTCTGTCAAAGGGCATGTGCGAGGCGGTTATCATGACCGAAGCGTCGCAGCCGTATTCAGGCTGCTTTAACAGAATGAACATAGAGGGGGTGGAGGATAGCCCCGTATACAAAACGTCGCAGCCGCTTTCGATAAAAGCCTTTGCCGCCGCCCTTTTAATGCGTTCGGCAGAAATTCTGCTGTCGTTTCCGATTGCTATTTTAAGCGGTTTTTTGTTGTATTTTGCGCTTAACCACGCCGCAAATGCACGGCAGATTATATCTACTGCGCCGTCCGTAAGTGTTATGGGCGTGCCCGCTTCAACCGCCACGCCGCGTATATCCGTTCCGCTTTTCAGTTTTTTAAGGTTTTCGATAAGCATAATACAATGACATTATATATTAAAGTGTAATTATTTACAAGTATTTAAGGCGCAATATTTGTCGAATTTTTACTTTAAAAGTTGTTGATATTTTCCACTTGCCGCGCAAAAATGTTGTATTAAGACTGTTTTAGTGTTATAATAAGCAGGAAATTTTTAGCTTAGAGGACTTTTTTATGGCAAAGGAAAATTTTGTAGAACAGATTGCGGACATAGAAGCGGACTTTCCGCAGTGGTATACCGACGTGGTTAAAAAGACAAGGCTTGTCGATTACGGCCCCGTCAAGGGCACTATGGTCATTCGCCCCTACGGCTACGCCATTTGGGAGAATATCCAGTCGGAGCTTGATAAGCGTTTTAAGGCCACGGGACACCAAAACGCATATTTTCCGTTGCTTATACCCATGAGCTTTTTTACAAAGGAGGCAGAGCATGTAGAGGGCTTTGCGCCCGAGGTTGCCGCGGTTACGCACGCGGGCGGGGAAGAGCTTGCCGAGCCGCTTGCAATCCGCCCCACGTCGGAAACCATTTTTGGAAGCATGTACTCCAAATGGATACAGTCCTACCGCGATTTGCCCGTTTTAATCAACCAATGGGCAAACGTTATGCGTTGGGAAAAAACCACCCGCCCGTTTTTAAGAACCTCCGAATTCCTCTGGCAGGAAGGGCACACCGCCCACGCAACCGAGGCGGAAGCGGAGGAGGAAACAATGAAAATGCTTGCGGTTTACAAGGAATTTGCAGAAAACGTGCTTGCAATCCCCGTAATCTGCGGCAAAAAGACCGAAAAAGAGAAGTTTGCGGGCGCTGTTGCCACCTATGGTATGGAGGCTATGATGAAGGACGGCAAAAGCTTGCAGGCGGGCACCTCGCACTACCTCGGTCAGAATTTCGCAAAGGCCTTCGATATTAAATTTCTGGATAAGGACGGCGCGCAGAAGTATGTTTACACGTCGAGCTGGGGCGTTTCAACAAGGCTTATCGGCGCGCTGATAATGGCGCACGGCGACCGGCGCGGGCTTGTGCTTCCTCCCAAGGTTGCGCCCGTACAGGCTGTTATTGTGCCCATAGCCCAGAAGAAGGAGGGCGTGCTTGAAAAATGCGCCGAGATAAAGACCGCGCTTGAAGCGGCCGGCGTACGCGTTACGCTTGACGATAGCGAAAACAGCCCCGGCTGGAAGTTCAACGAGTGGGAAATGAAGGGCGTGCCTTTAAGAATAGAGTTGGGCCCCCGCGATATCGAGGGCGGCAACGCGCTTGTTTTCCGCCGCGATACGCTTGAAAAGAGCGAATATAAGCTTGCAAATATCGTTGAAGAGGTTTTAAAGCTTTTGGAAGCGGTGCAAAAGGATATGCTGGACGCGGCAAGGGTGCGCCGTGACGAGCGTATTGTTTACGCAACCGATATGGCGGGCATTTTGAACGGCGTCGAGGGCGGAAAATTCGTAAAGGCGGGCTGGTGCGGCTGCCGCGCGTGCGAGGACAAGGTAAAGACGGAAACCGCCGCCACAGCAAGGGTTTATGCCGAAGGCGAAGAAAGCGACAAGTGCGCAATCTGCGGCAAAAAGGCAAAGCATACGATAATTTTCGCAAGAGCGTATTAAGATAATAAAGCAACAGCGGCGGGCGCCTTAAAA
>WSNM01000046.1 GCA_013316055.1 Clostridia bacterium
GGATTAGGGTATAAATTTGAGGTCTGAAAAACAGCAAAAGCTTAAAAAAATAAAAAATCCCCGCAGCATAAACCTTGCCATGTGGGGCTATTTTTGCTTGCTTGCGTTTATTCTTGTACTGCTTGTAGAGCTTGTTTTTTATATCGTTGTTGCGGGCACCTTCGAGGATAAGGCGTGCGAGCGGGTGGACGATATCTGCGCCGAGGCAGTGCACGAGATAGAGGTTAACCCCAACGGGCTGAATAAAAGCATTTTCCGTTACCGCAACGAGGGCGTAAACGTATTTTTGATTGACGAGGGCGGTAAAATTATTTTGCCCGCGCAGATAGACGGGCTGACGGGTACGGTAATAGACGGCGATTTTATGAACACAATAAAGACGCGTATCGGCGCGGACGGCATGGCGGACGTTTTTCATTACGGCTCCGACATAATGAAGGCGCAGAAGGTAGGCTATATGGGCGAAGGCGCATATGTGCTTGTTACCTATTCGCTTACGATTGTGCACGGCACCGTAAAAACTCTGCAAATATACCTAATTATTGTGGGGGTTATAGTTTTGCTCGGCTCGTTGCTGGTGACGTACGCCTTTTCGCAAAAGCTTACCCGCGGGCTTAAAAGCATGTCGGATACGGCGGTGAAGCTTGCCGAGGGCGACTATACCGTAAAATTCACAAACGCGGACTATACCGAAATGGCGCAGCTTTCCGATACGCTTAACTATGTGCGCGACGAGGTGAAGAAGAGCGAGGACTTTCAGCGCGAAATTCTTGCAAACGTATCGCACGATTTAAAAACCCCGCTTACCATGATTAAGGCGTACGCGTCTATGATTAAAGAAATTTCGGGCGACAACAAGGAAAAGCGGGAAAAGCATTTGCAGGTAATAATAGACGAGGCGGACCGCCTTACGGGGCTTGTAAACGACGTTTTAAGCGTTTCCAAGCTGCAATCGAATATAGAGGAAATCAGCTTCAAGGTGTTTAACCTTACCGAGTTGGTTTACGGAATTATAAACCGCTTCGGCTATTTGCAGGAATCGCAGGGCTATAATTTAATGGTGGATATTGACAAGGATTTGTACACCCGTGCAGACGAGGAAAAGATAAGTCAGGTTATCTACAACCTTTTGGGCAATGCGGCAAACTATACGGGCAAGGACAAAACCGTTTATATCAGCCTTAAAGCCGACCTTGACGGCAAGCGCATAAAGTTTTCCGTTCGGGATACGGGCAAGGGCATTTCCAAGGAGGCTTTGCCCGAAATATGGGACAGATATTACCGCGTGAAGGAAAATCATCAGCGGCCCGTAAAGGGGACGGGGCTTGGGCTGAATATCGTAAAGGTGATATTGCAGAATCATGCCTTTGACTTCGGCGTAGACAGCGCGATAGGAGAGGGGTCAACCTTCTGGGTGGATTTTCCCGCCGTGCCCTCGGAAGTAGAATTAACGGAATAATGCAGGCTTGTAATCGTTTACAAACTAATCGTATTATAGTATCATAGTATGGTATTATCGCAATTTTAAGGAGTAAAAAGCGGAAGCAATGTTAAGGCTTTATAAAAAATTACGACCCGTGGATTGGGTTTTGCTTGTTGTGCTGGCGGGGCTTACCGTTTTGCAGGTATACTGCACGATAACGCTTACCGACTTCACGCAGAACATAATTCAGTCTATAACCTACCTCGGTTATCAGAAGAACCCCGATAATCTGCCCGAAGAATTTGCGGCGGTTTACGCGTTTATTGAAAGCATAGGCGGCTGGCAAAGCTTAACTGCCGAGGCGCTTGCGGGCGTTGGTATAACGGGAGATGGCGCTGCCGCATTGCTTGCGATTGCGGGCGCGACCACGGGCGACATATGGTATCACGGCGGAATGATGCTTGCCGTTGCCGCGGGCAGTATGGCATGTCAGATATGCGTAGGGCTTATCGCCTCCTTCATAGGCGCGGGCTTTGCGGCAACGCTGCGCTCGTCCATATACAAGAAGGTTGACAGCTTTTCCATTGCGGAACAGCATACTTTTTCCACGCCCTCGCTTATTACCCGCACCACAAACGACGTTCAGCAGGTGCAGATGGCTAATATTTTAATGCTTAGAATGGCGGTTGCCGCGCCCATTACCGCGATATGGGCAATTTGCAAAATTCAGGCGACAAGCTTCCAGTTTACGCTTTTCACCGCGGTTGCCGTAGTCGTGCTTGTGCTGTTTTTTGTCAATGCTTATGGTATTTGTAATGCCCAAATTCAAGATTATGCAAAAGCTTGTGGACGGACTTAACGGCGTTTCGCGCGAGCATCTTACGGGATTGCGCGTAGTCCGCGCGTACAATGCGGAAGAATATCAGGAGAACAAATTCGGCGCAGCCAACGACAAAATTACAAAAACCCAGCTTTTTACAGGCAGAATGATGGCGCTTATGTCGCCCGTTATGATGCTTATTATGAACGGCGTTTCGCTCGGCATTTACTGGCTCGGCGCGGCGCTCGTCAACAAAGAGGTTGTAGACCTTTCCACCATAATGCAGTTTATGATGCTTGCGTCGCAAATAATAATGTCGTTTATGATGGTAATGATGATGTTTGTGCTTTTGCCCCGCGCGCAGGTTGCGGCAACGCGAATCAATGCCGTGCTGGATACAAAGCCCTCTATTACAGACCCCGAAAGCGATGCGCCGCGTACGGAAACGGGCACGGTGGAGTTTAAAAACGTCACGTTTGCCTATCCCGATTCCGATTTGCCCGTTTTAAAGAATATCAGCTTTAAGGCGGAAAAGGGGCAGACTGTTGCGTTTATCGGCTCGACAGGCAGCGGTAAGTCCACGCTTATAAACCTTGTGCCCAGATTTTTCGACGTTACGGAAGGTCAGGTGCTTATCGACGGCGCGGACGTAAGGGAAATAAAGCAGTCCACGCTGAGGAGCATTATAGGCTACGTTCCGCAGAAGGGCGTGCTTTTTACGGGCACGGTAAAGGAAAATATAGCCTTCGGCAAGCCGGATTTGTCGGACGAAGAGGTTATTGCCGCGGCAAAGGTTGCCGAAGCGGACGAGTTTGTCCGCGAAATGGAGCAGGGGTATAATTCTGAAATTTCTCAGGGCGGTAAAAACGTTTCGGGCGGGCAGAAGCAGCGCCTGTCAATTGCGCGCGCCGTTGCGGTAAAGCCGGAAATATTTATATTTGACGACAGCTTTTCCGCGCTTGACTACAAGACCGATAAAAAGGTGCGCGAAAATTTAAAAGCCGCGTCCGAGGGCGCTACAAAGCTGATAGTGGCGCAGAGGATAGGCACTATTATGGACGCGGACTGTATTGTAGTGCTTGACAGCGGCGAGGCGGTGGGCATAGGCACGCACAAACAGCTGCTGCAAACGTGCCCCGTATACCGCGAAATAGCACTTTCACAGCTTTCCGAGGAGGAATTAGGCTTATGATGGGACGAAAAAATATGACGGCGGTTCCTTCGGAAGGAAACAAAAAAGGAAGCATGAAGCAGCTTTTGAAGGCGTTAAAGCCGTATATTCCGCAGATAATAGTTTCATTTGTATGCATAGCCGCGTCTACAGTGCTTTCCGTGCTTGCGCCGCAGTGGGTATCTAAGCTAACCAACGAAATAAACGACAACGCGTTAAAGCACTCTATCGACTTACAGAAAATAGCGAATTTCGGTATAGTTTTGATAGTGTTTTACAGCTGTAACGCAATTTTTAGCTATATCTCCAACTTTATAATGACGACGATAACGCAGAGCTTCGCAAAGAAAATCCGCGGTGAAATTTCCCATAAAATCAACCGCGTGCCCTTGAAATACTTCGACAGCCATTTGTACGGCGACACTCTGTCGGTTATCACAAACGACGTGGATACCGTGGGTCAGTCGATGGATCAGGCTATTTCGATGTTCTTCTCGTCTGCGTGTATGCTTATCGGCGTGCTTGTCGCAATGTTCGTAACGGCGTGGCAAATGGCGCTTACCGTGCTTTCCACACTGCCGCTTATGCTTGTGATGCTGTTTATCCTTACAAAAATCGCATTGCCGCAGTTCGAGCGCAACCAGAAGCTGTTGGGCGATTTGAACGGCAAGGTAGAGGAAAACTATTCGGGTGCAACCGTAATAAAAGCTTTCGGCGCGGGCGCAAGAAAGACGGAGGAGTTTGAAAAAACAAACCGCACAATGCGCAATGCCATTTTTAAAGCAAATGCAATTGCCGGCTTTATGCAGCCTGCAATGACCTTCGTGTCCTATTTCGCCTATGCGGCGGTGTGCGTTGTAGGCGGACTTTTGATGAACAAGGGCGTTATACAGCTTGGCACGATTTCGGCATTCTTAATCTATATCAATCTTTTCCAGAACCCTTTAAGCCAGCTGGCTCAGGCAATGAACAGCATGCAGATGGCTACTGCGGCGGCGGGCAGAGTATACGAGTTTTTGGAGCAGGAGGAGCTTTCCGACGAAACGGGCAAGCAACGCAAGCTGCTTACGGACGGCAAAACCGTGCGCGGCGAGGTGGAGTTTAAAAACGTGCGCTTCGGTTACAGCCCCGATAAAATAATCATTTCAGACTTTTCGGCAAAAATTCGGGCGGGAATGAAGGTTGCAATCGTCGGGCCCACGGGTGCGGGCAAAACCACGCTTGTAAATCTGTTAATGCGCTTTTACGAGCTTAACGGCGGCGACATTTTGATAGACGGAGTTTCTATAAAGGATATGCCAAGGGAAGAGGTGCACGATATTTTCGGTATGGTTTTGCAGGATACATGGATGTTTGAGGGAACCATAAGGGACAATATACTGTTTTCCAAAACGGGCGTATCCGACGAACAGCTTGACGGTATCTGCAAGGAGGCGGGTATATATCACTATGTTCATACTCTTCCGGGCGGGCTTGATTATTACGTTGAAAACGAGGCGAATATTTCGGGCGGACAGAAGCAGCTTATGACAATTGCCCGCGCAATGGCGGAGAATTCGCCCTTGCTTATTCTTGACGAGGCGACCTCGAACGTGGATACAAGAACGGAGGAGGTTATTCAGCGCGCGATGGATAAGCTGACGGAGGGCAGAACAAGCTTTGTTATAGCGCACAGGCTTTCGACCATAAAAAATGCAGATTTGATACTTGTTATGCGCGACGGAAATATTGTGGAGCAGGGCAGTCACGACGTGCTTATGGCGCAGAACGGCTTTTATGCGGGGCTTTACAATTCGCAGTTCGCGGGCGAGTAATTC
>WSNM01000047.1 GCA_013316055.1 Clostridia bacterium
TGCCAATAGCTTCCGCCGTCCTCGGGCACGTCCGCCTCATTTTCAACATAAAAGCAAAGTCTTGCGTCCGTTTTCAACGTCGTGTCCTTCGGGTCAATTGTCAAAGCCGCCCACTCTTCCGCCGTTCCCATATAATATATATCTGCAAGCGCGGTACAGCCTTCCAATATATTATTGCCTATCGAATACCCCTTCTCGGGCACCGTCAATTTAGGTATTACAACGTATTCAAGCGCAATGCAGGATGCAAACGCCGCGTTTCCTATGCTTTTAAGCGTGCTTCCCGCGCCGAAAACAACCTCCTTCAACACCGAACAGCGGTTGAAGGCAAAGTCCGCAAGCTGGGTAACGCTGTCGGGTATTTCCACGCGCGCAAGCTTTTCGCACCTGTTAAAAGCGCTCATGCCTATCGACTGCAAGCCCGCGGGCAGCGTCACCTCGGCAAGCGCTAAGCAATTCTGAAAAGCCGTATTGCCTATTTTTTTAACGTTGTCGGGAATATCGATAGCCCTAAGCGAGGTGCAGTTCATAAATGTGTTCATGGGAATTTCCGCAAGCCTGCAGCCCGCCGCAAACCTTATTTCGGTAAGCGCAGAACAGCCCATAAACACCTGCGAGCCGAACGCCGTAACCGTAGCGGGTATCTCTATTTCGGTAAGCGAAGAGCAACGGCTGAACGTCAGATTTGATAATTTTGTCAGTCCCGCGGGCAGCTTAGCGCTTACAAGCCCGCTGCACCCGTAAAATATCCAATCCTCGAATTGCGTAATGCTGTCGGGCAGCTCTATACTTGCAAGCTTTTTGCAGTCCTGAAAAGCGTACGACCTTAGGGTTTTAAGCCTTTTAGGCATTACTATCTCCTCAAGCGCGGAGCACTCCTTAAATGCAGACAGCTCTATAATTGTCGCCTCGCTCGCTTCGCCGAAAACAACCTTCTTCAACTGCTTGCGCCCCATAAACGTTTCCGCATTTATTGTCTTTATGCTGTCGGGGATATTCACAGTGCCCTTAACGGCAAGCGGCACAACCCGCACAGACAAGCTGCCGGTGTCGGCTTTAAGATAGAGTATTCCGTCAATCACCGTAAAATTGTCGTTTTCTCCGCCCTTTATCGTTATTGCTTCAAGCGCAGTGCAGTTGTCAAACGCGCTTTCGGCAACATCCCTTATTGCGGAAGGAAGCACAATTCCGGTCAGCCCCGTACACCCGCCGAACGCGCTTGCGCCTATCGTCGTAACCGTGTCGGGAATTCTTACACTCTTAACCGCAGCGCAATTATTAAACGCGCCTGCGGCAATTTCCACAACGCTTTTACCGTTGTAAACGGACGGAATAACTATATTCGCGTCCGTTGCGCTGCCAACGCTTTTAAGAACGTATGTGTTTCTCTGCGCAACAAGCTCGTATTCAAGCCCTTCCGTGCCCGCAAGGTCGTAACCGCACTCGCATTTATCGCTTTCGGAAAAATCGTGCTCCTCGAAGTTTACCTTAAAATCACAGCGGGTGCAAATCTGCCAGTGTCCGCTTGCATCGCTGTCCTTTCCTAAAACGTTATGCTCGTCTATGTCGTATTTTTCCTTGCACACCTTGCAAACGTGCCAGTGCCCGCTTGCGTCAAAGCCTTCGAATTCCCATTCGCCGCTGTCGGTAGAATGCTCTGCGAGGTCTACATATTCGTCGCAGCCTGAGCATTCGTGCCAGTGAATGTCGTTATTTGCGCTCCATTTATCGGCCAAATCGTGAACGTGCTCTACAACGGGGTCAAGCTTGCCGCAAACGCATACGCCGTCGTTATATACATGGTACCTGTAAGAGGTCGGGGCGATATCTCCGTCCTCGGGGCAAACGCTCCAATGCTGAACGTCGTCCTTGCCGTAAGCAGTATAAGAATGTATATGCGGCGGAGGCGGCGGGTCAAGCGGCGCGCATGCAGACAGCCCCGCAACCATGCACCCCGCGGCAACCGCGGAAAGAGTTAAAACCAACAGCTTACTTTTCATATCTGCTCCTTTACTTGCTATCGGACCCGTCTGTTTTTTTAAAGCAATTAAATGTTTTTTATTTGCGTTGCGAGCAACGCAAATAAGGGACGTCCCTTATGCAAAAAATTTTTTCGTTTTGATAAGTTTATCACACCCCCGAATTTAATGCAACAGTTTTGAGAATTTTTTATTTCAAATTGTAACAAAACGCTTTAAAAATAAGTTGACAGCAAATTATTCATTTGCTATAATTTCTAAGCATTAAGTTGTTGCGGACATTAAAAATCACTCAACGCTTGTCTGCAATCAGACTATGCGGGTGTAGTTCAATGGTAGAACACTAGCCTTCCAAGCTGGTTGCGTGGGTCCGATTCCCATCACCCGCTCCAACGCTTTTTAAGGTTTAAGCGCGCAACAAAAAAAATGCTTACGCGCCCGTAGCTCAGCAGGATAGAGCAACGGCCTTCTAAGCCGTGTGTCGGGGGTTCGAGTCTCTCCGGGCGCACCATTACGGCGGGCGTAGCTCAATCGGGAGAGCGCCAGATTGTGGCTCTGGAGGTAGCAGGTTCGAAACTTGTCGCCCGCCCCAAAATTTTTTTCAAACGGCTTCGCCTGACATTGGGGTGTCGCCAAGCGGTAAGGCACGGGATTTTGATTCCCGCATTCGTAGGTTCAAATCCTGCCACCCAAGCCAAACAAAATTCGCAGGTTCGGCTGCCACACCCCAGCCAAACAAATTCGCAGGTTCGGCTGTTGCCGGCCAAAGTCGGTTCTCCCCCCTTCGGATTTCGGCCGAAAAGTGCCACAGCAAGGCCCATTAGCTCAGATGGTAG
Organism: Clostridia bacterium; assembly: GCA_013316055.1. GTDB lineage: Bacteria > Bacillota > Clostridia > Christensenellales > Borkfalkiaceae > Coproplasma. Next base: position 2,816 of record WSNM01000047.1, read on the forward strand.
AGCACTTGACTTTTAATCAAGGTGTCCCGGGTTCGAATCCCGGATGGACCACCACTTTTGATTTTAAAAACCGTATACGGTAATAAAATAAATGCACCTTTAGCTCAGTTGGTAGAGCAACTGACTCTTAATCAGTGGGCCCAGGGTTCGAGTCCCTGAAGGTGCACCAGAAACGACAGAGATTGAACCCGAACTATATATTCGTAAACGGGTATGCGGGTTTTATCGCTGAAAGGTAAGGAAAAAGCACAAGGTTGAAATGCCTTGTGCTTTTTCTATGCCCACCCAAGAGATACCCACCCAGCAGAGCCGCTAAAACGGACTTTCGCTGTCATCGTCAAGCGGTATTAAGGTTATAGCCTTATCTTGTAGTTTGCCCGTATGCTTGTTTACGGGCGTATCTTTACTTATGTCGAAATCATATACAGCCGTTATACGTCGTAAGAACGCCGCCCACGTTGTAGGCTCGGACTGTTGTATTTTGGTGTATTGCTCTGTAAGCGGTATATTTGAAACAATGTAAACCGTATCATAGCAAGCCACGCGGTTAAAATGCCGCCCCCGTATTCTTATAGGTTGCCCGTCCAAGTAGTCCAATATTTCCGATATTTTGAACGAACTGCGAAACTCGTCAAGGAATAGTATTTTTTCGCCGTTGTAATCGTCTATCCAGCCGAACTCGTAATTTGTTGTTCTGTAAACGTCGTCGTAGCCGTGTTTATTGAAAACGTAACTTGTCTTTCCGCAACCCGCCGAGCCGTAAATATAAAAGACTTGCATTTTGCGGAATTGCCGTTTGTACTTGTTTTCCAAATAGGCTTGTCTGTATTCTTTCGCCCATTTCATTACCCTAATAAAGCGGTTGCCGTGCTTTTTGGAAAGGTCGTAAAAACTTATGTCATTTTCTATATCGCGCATTATATCGGTTAAATCGGTGCGTTCGCCGTCCTCTATAAACTCGCCGTATTCGTAGTATGTAGGACTTATTCTCGTTTCCTCGTCCATACAGTATAGGCGGGCTTGCGTTCGTTTGGCGCGGCGTTGTTCTATATGCGCGTCAACACCTATCGTCTTTTTAGATAGGCATTTTTTAATAGTAGTGAACCATTTCGGTTGCGTGAACTCGAAATACCCTTGATAGTGTTCCGTTCCCGTTTCGGGAGCGCGTTCACGTTGAAATACCGCATACCGCAAATCGGACACCGTTTTCAAATACTCCAAAAATTCTTGTTCAGATTGTACGGGATTATTTACGGTAAAGCACCAATCGCGGGCTTGCTTGTTCTTTTTCGGCTTTTCGTCCGTAACCGACAAATCTATTTTTACCTTGTTTTCGTCCATATAAAAAACTCCCTATAAATGCCGCCAAGTGCGTTACACTATGACATAGTGGCGTGGTAATACTATACGCCACGCGCGGGCGGCAAGCCGCCCGCGCCCGTTGCCGTTGCGTTTGCAAAATAATCGTTTAATTGCTTTTCGTTGCGTTTAATCATTATTTCCGATATGCGGTGCATAACGCTTTCTTGCGTTTCCGTCATACCGTTTTTATTGATTTCCGACACCTTGACATATAAGGGTACGTTTATCATAGGCGAGCCGTCCTTGTTGCGTAATGCGATATACGCAACGACCTGATACAATTCTTTTCCCATAGACTACGCCCCCAAATGTTTCCGCAAATGCTTGTACACCGTTTTCATTTGTTGCGATATTGCCGATTTAGATAGCCCTTGTTCTCTTGCGATAGCGCGGAATGTCTTTCCCTCGAAAAATGCTTTATGTATGAGTTCCCGCCGCTTGTCCGTAAGGCATAACATTGCCTTGCGTATGCTTGCGATATTCTCTTTCCGTATGTAGAGTTCGAGCGGGCTTTCCGTGCGTGTGTCCTCAAAGTCTATTCCCATATCGGTAAAATAGTAGAGCGAGGTATGCCGCCTTGTTTCTTTCCAATGGTTGCGCTTTTCTTGTTGTAATAATTCCAAGTGTATCAAATATATATCTTCCGTAACCTCGACCTCATTTGTAGTGCCGTCCGCAAATGTTATGGCTATTGTTTTTGC
>WSNM01000048.1 GCA_013316055.1 Clostridia bacterium
GGTATATGCATATTCTTAAGGGTCAGCTCGCCGTTCCGCAAAAGACAAAAGCTGTCCTTCAAATTGCAGTTGCCCGCCCGCAGAGCCTTTACCTCCGCGCCCTCCAAGGCTATTCCCGCTTCAAGCTTTTCTATTACGAAATACTCGTACAAAGCATATTTGTTGTAAGCAATCTGTTTCATAATCTTTTAAATTGAACCCCGCATATGTCGGAGTTTTGCACGTTTTAAGCCAGTGCAAAGAGTATTTTCATTCTTCCCAAATCGTAATCGGCTACAATTATTTTAACGCTGTCGCCAAGTCTGAAAGCGTGCCTTGCGCCCTTAATCAAAAACTTTTCGGGGAATACCTCGTATCTGTCGGGCGGCAAATCCTCGAACGGAACAAGCCCCTCGATTGAGTTGTCCAGCTCGCAGTAAATTCCGTGAGAAGTAACTCCCGAAATAGTCGCGCCGTATTCCTCGCCCAACCGTTCGGACATATATGCAAGCTTGTACAAATCGTCAACCTTGCGCTCCGCCTCGTCGGCAAGCCGTTCTCTTTCCGAACAATGACTGCCGTTTTCGGGCGCAATTTCCTTGAATTTTTCCGCCTTTTCTGCTTTTCCGTCCAAAATGCACTTCAAAACGCGGTGCACGAACAAGTCTGGATATCGCCGTATGGGCGAGGTAAAATGACAGTAGCAGGAGGAGGCAAGCCCGAAGTGCCCTTTGTTTTCCTCGGAATACCGCGCTTTTTGCATTGAACGCAGCATAACCTTGTTCACAACCGAATAAAACGGCTTGTCCTCTGCCGATTTTAAAATGCTTTGATAGTCTTTCGGTTTAATGTCGGACTTGCCGAGGTTTACGTTTATACCCAAATCGCGCAAAAACGCAAAAAAGTTTTCGGCTTTTTCTTCGACTGGGCTTTCGTGTATGCGGTACAGACAAGCCGCCCTTTTGCTTTGCATAAATTCCGCCACAGCCTCGTTTGCGGAAATCATAAACTGCTCTATAATGCGTTGGGAAATCGTTCTTTCGCTTTTGGGAATAACAATTTCGCCGTTTTCGTCAACGTAAATGTGAGCCTCCATAGCTTCGAGGCTGACCGAGCCCGCCATTTCGCGCCGTTTTTCCAACGCAAGGCAAAGCCTTTGCATATTATCGACAGTTTCGACCAAATCGGCGTATTTGCGGCATATGTCGGGGTCTTTTTCGCAAATTGCCGTAACGGCGGAGTAGGTCATGCGGTGTTTCGAGCGTATAACGCTTTTGCAGATTTCGTAAGAAATTCTCTCACCGTCCGCGTTGAAGGTCATAGAGCAGGAAAGCGCGTATCTGTCCTCGTTTTCGTTTAAGGAGCATGCGCCGTTCGAAAGGGTTTTCGGCAGCATAGGCAAAACTCTGTCGGGAAAGTAAACGCTTGTGCCGCGCGCGTAAGCCTCTTTGTCGGTTGCCGACAGAAATTTAACGTAATTGCTTACGTCGGCAATATGCACGCCCAAAGTATATTTTCCGTCCTTTATTTCAAGCGAAACGCCGTCGTCTATGTCGCGCGTATCCTCGCCGTCGATTGTAAAGATAAGCATATCGCGCAAATCTCTGCGCCCGATTGCATCAATTGCCGCGCCCGCGCTCTTTTCACACTCCGATAAAACGTCCTCGGGGAATTCTTCGCTTAAATTGAACGAGCGGATAATAGCGTTTTCCTCGGTTTCAAAATTTCCGCTTTCGCCCAAAATTTCAATAATTTTCCCGCCGGGTGCCTTGTTTTTGGGGTAAGAGGAAACCTCGCAAACAACCTTGTCGTTGTTTTTTGCCCCGCCCAGCATACTCAAAGGAATATAAATTTTCGGCAAGCGGGGGTTGTCGGGCGCAACAATTCCCTCGCGTCTGCCAAGCTGCAGGGTGCCGATAACTTGCTCGTTGGCGCGCTTCAAAATTTTTATAATGCTCGCCTCGTCGGCGGTGTTGGCAACCCTCGCAAATAAAACCGTGTCGCCGTCCAGCGCACCGTTTACCGAGTGGCGGGGTACAAACAAATCGCTTTTAAACCGCTGTTTGTCGTCTGGGATAATAAACGCAAAGCCCTTGTCGCTTGCCTGAACCGTGCCGGAATAGGCTTCCGCATTTTTTGCGACGAATTTTTTCGGTGCGCCGCTTCGTCTGCCGTTTTTGTTGTTTTTGGGAATATATTTTTTATAGCTCATATGTAAAGGTGCGTCTGCTAAAAATAAAAGCGGCTTTAAACCAAAGCCGCCTGCGTAAGATTATGCTTGCATCATTATCTGTAAAATATACAGCACAATTGAAAGCGCCGCTATAACTCCCAGCAATATCCATGACCACTTTTTAAGCTTGCTCTCAATCGAGCGGCCCTTGTTTTTGCCGAAGAAGGTTTCGCTTGACGCCGTTATGCCCTGAATACCGTCCGAATTGCTCTTCTGAAAAAGAATAATTATAACGGTTATCAGCGCCGCGATAAAGGTTAAAACAAGAAAGATGTAACAAAACGAAATATAAATTTTAAAGCCCGTATCGGACAATAACAGAACATTAGACAACATTTTATGCCTCTTCACTCAATTTACTAAGTAATTATAGCATAACTGATTGCAATTTTCAATCAAAAACGCCTTAAAATCAAAAAAATTTTATTCGGAAATTCGATTATTTGCGTCATTGTCGTCATCGGGCGGCGGAGGCGCAGTCTGCGGCTCGGACGGCGGCGCGGGTTGCTTTGATAGCGCCTGCGCGGGCTTGCGCTTGATTTCACCAAATTTGTTTATTATAAAAATTCCCGCGCACACAAGCGCAAGCGCAAGCAGAGTAAACCAGCTTAAAAGCTGGTCGAATTCCTTTAAAATAATTGCGGAAAACAGCGCGCCGAACAGTGGATTTGTGGATTTGAATACTGCCACCTTGGAAACGGGATTGTATTTAAGCAAAAAGCCTTGCAGTGTGAACGCGCATGCCGACAAAAATGCGAGATAAATAAGCATAAACGCCGCGCCTACGTCTATATGCGTAATACGTCCGCCGAAGCTCAGCCCGATTATAATAAGCGCAAGTCCGCCTATCAAAAACTGATATCCGCACAGCGCGGTGGTGTCCTCTTGCTTTGAAAATACCTTGACAAACCCCGCCGCCACGGCAGAGGACAGTCCCGAAAAAATAATAAAGCCCTCGCCAAGCAGAGTAAAATTGAACGAAAAGCCGTCTAAATTCAAAACTATCACCCCGCCGAAGCCTAAAATGCACCCCGCAAGCTTGATAAGGTTGAATTTTTCCGTGCGGAATATAAAGCACGCGATTATAATGGTAAAGAATACGCCCAAGCCGTTTAAGACAGAGGACTTAACGCCCGTGTTGTTTGCCAGCCCGATGTAGAAAAAGGTGTACTGCATAGCCGTCTGAAACAGCGCCACAACCAGCACCCGCCAAATGTTGCGCGGCTTCGGTGCAAGAAATTTTTTTTGCGTGGCGCAGCCGAACGCTATTACGAATACTCCCGCAAGGGTAAACCTTACGCCCGCAAACAGCATAAGACTTGCGGGGCTTGATTGGTCTATTTCGAACAGCTTATACCCGATTTTTACGCACGGAAAAGCGCTTCCCCACAGCACACAGCAGAAAATCGCGCAAATACATACAACTATCGGTCTTGAAAAAAACCTTTCCTTATCCTTTATCAGCATTACCTTATTATTATATTGCGCCTTCCGAATTTAAGCAAACAATTTGCGTTTCATTTTTTATATAAAAAGCGGCGGCGGACTTAAAGCGCAATTCCCATAAGGAATTTAATAAAATGCAAATAAAAAGATTTAGGCATAGCGGTAAGCTGTGCCTTTTCTGTACTTTTTTTGGACGAACTCGGCTACTCGTAGCCTAGTGAGATATAGATATGTTTTATAGTTCCCGCAAAATTCAATCAGTTGCGTTCTTCCATTTTTCGTGATATAATGATTGTACGCTAAACAATAATTTAGCGGAGAACAAAAAATATGGAATACATAAAACTCACACTTGAAAATTTAGAAACAGAGCATATTTGTTGTGCCATTTCTAACAATAAGGACATACAAGTTGCAAGCAAGAAAGCGTGGCTAAAAGAAAGAATAAAGGACGGATTGGTATTTTTGAAATCCGTTGAACGCGGCAAATGCTTTATTGAATACATACCTGCCGAAAATGCTTGGTGTCCTATCGAAGCGAACAGCTATATGCACATAAATTGCTTTTGGGTATCGGGCTCGTTTAAAGGACACGGCTATGCAAACGATTTATTAAATGCTTGTATAGCCGATGCAAAAGCGCAAGGCAAACACGGAATTACCGTTATATCTTCGCCGAAAAAGATGCCGTTTTTGTCAGATCCGAAATATCTTGCTTATAAAGGGTTTAAGGTTGCGGATAAGGCAAATCCAAACTTTACTTTAATGTATTTATCTTTCGACGAAAATGCGCCCGTTCCGAAATTCAAAGAACAAGCAAAACAGCCGCGTATAGATAAACAAGGTTTTGTTGTGTATTATACGTACGGTTGTCCGTTTACGGCTAAATACGTTCCGCTTGTTCAGCAAACGGCAAAGGACAAAGGCATTCCGTTTGAAAGCGTATTGATAGACAGCAAGGAAAAAGCGCAAAACGCGCCTATGGCGTGGACGAATTACGCCGTATTTTATAACGGACAATATATATCAAACGAAATCCTAAACGAGAAGAAGTTTCTTGAACTTGCAGAGAGTTATTATAGACAGTAATATAA
>WSNM01000049.1 GCA_013316055.1 Clostridia bacterium
TTTAACTTTTAATTATATTTTTTCCGTATGAAAATTCTGCACACCTCCGATTTGCATATAGGCAAAAAGCTTATGGGAAGAGAGCGCTACGCGGAATACCGCGCGGTGCTTTCCGAGCTTTGTTCAATCTGCCGCGAGCGCGGGGCAGAGCTTATGCTGATAGCCGGCGACGTTTTCGATACCTACACGCCCTCTGCAGAGGCGGAAGAAATTTTTTACAGCGGCGTAAAGGCGATTGCAGAGGTTTGTCCCGTTTTGATAATTTCCGGCAATCACGACGATTACGTCAGACTGACTGCGGCGTCCGCGTTGGCGCAGGAGCTTAACGTTTATATTGTCGGCAATAACCTTCAAGCCGTCAAATGCGGCGGCAATGGCAAGGCTTTTCCCGTAAAATCGGGCTGCGGTTGGGTGATTTTTGAAAATGCCTCTGGCGAAAGAGTGTATATAAACGCCTTGCCCTACCCCAACGAGGCGCGCTTTAAGGAAGGCAGAACGGAGGAAACGTTTGAGGAAAAGGCGGCGCGCTGGATAGCAACGGGCGAGCAAGGCAAAGCGGAAAAGCTTCCTTCTATATTCTTGTCGCACATTTTCGTGGCGGGCGGAGCTGTTTCCGACAGCGAGCGGGAGATTGATTTGGGCGGCGCGCGTGCCGTACCGTTAAATTTACTTCCCGACTGCGATTATTGCGCTCTCGGACATTTGCACAAGCGCCAAAGGATAGGCGCAAACGCATATTACAGCGGCGCGCCTATGCAGTTTTCCTTTGACGAGGCGGGTGCGGAAAAATCGGTAAATTTCTTTGATTTGACCGTGGACGGCGTGCAAAATTTAATAAATATCCCCATAACAAGCGCAAGAAGGCTTATCCGCCTGCAAGCAAACGGCGCCGAGGACGGCATAGCCTTATTGCTGTCCAACGCTCAATATTTTGTGGAGCTGACACTAAACCTTACCGAGCCTTTGACGGCAAACCAAAGCGCGCAGTTGCACCAACAGGAAAATCTCGTATCCTTAAGGGCGGAGGTTCAAAGCCTGCAAAGCGGAGAGGAAAGGGTTTCCTATAAGGATAAAACGGCGTCTCAGTTGTTTTCGGAATACTATAAATCGCGGTACGGTGCAGAGGCCTCGGCAGAGCTTCTGGCATTGTTCCTTTCGCTGACGGAGGAAGAATGAAGCCGCTAAGACTTGAATTTAAAGGCATAAACAGCTTTTCGGAGCATACAATAATAGACTTCGAGGCTTTGACCAAAACGGGAATTTTCGGAATTTTCGGGGATACGGGTAGCGGAAAAAGCACCGTTCTGGACTGTATCAACTTTGCGCTGTACGGCAATGTAAAGCGCAGCGAAATAAAGACGGACATAATAAATTACCGTTGCAACGCCGCGGAAGTGAAGTTTGTTTTCAATATCCTTAACGAGGGCAAGCGCAAAACCTATACGGTAGAGCGCGTGCTTAAAAAGGACAAAAGCGGCACGCATAAGGCAATGCTTTATGAAAACGACGGAATAACCGAGCTGTGCATTGCAGACAAGGCCTCTGCCGTGGAGAAAAAAATAGAGGAGATTCTCGGGGTCGGCGACGACGATTTCCGCAAATGCATAGCGTTGCCGCAGGGCGAGTTTGCGCAGTTTGTTAAATCAACGCCAAGCGCAAGGCTTGCGCTGATAGAGCGGTTGTTTTCACTGTCAAAGTACGGCGACAGATTAAAGGAAAAGCTGGGCATCAGACAGCGCGCAACCGAGGACGAGTATCAGAATTTAAGCGGCAGATTGCAGAGCTATGAAAATGTGTCCGAGGAAGCGCTTTCCGCGTTAAAAAAGCAGGCGGCAGATAACGGAAAGGCGCTTGCAAAGCTTAACCTTGATTTAAAGACCGCCGCGGAAAATTACGACAGGCTGAATTCTTTAAACGAAAAGCGTACAGAGCTTGAAAAAACTCTGCGCCTTATACAACAGCTCACCGCCGAGCACGAGCGTGTGGAAAAGCTGCGTAAAAAGCTTGCGCTGTTGCCTGCATGTAAAGAGGCGGTAAGGCTAAACGAGGAAATTACCGCAAAATTCCGGCAAGCGGAAATAAACGACGGTGAAATATCGCGCCTTGACAAACAGCTTAAAGGAGTTTGCGAACAGCTTTTAAGCCTTGAAGAGGATATAAAGGCCGCCGACTTCGATAACCGTATAGCGGAATTGCTTACGCGTTCCGCGGTATACAAGTCGGCAGAGGGCAAGCCGCAAAGGCTTAACGAGCTTTTATCGCGGCTTGAAGCCAAGCGCTCCGAATATAAGAAAAAGGAAGAGAGCTTCAATAAAATTTCCGCCGATTTATCGCTGGCGGAGGCGGCCGCGGCAGAGGCGGAGAAGGCGCTTTCGAAATGCGCGGGCGAAAATCTCAATTCGGTTTTCGAGGGGCAGTTCAAGGGCGCGGTATTAAAGGAAGAATACGCAAAAAATTTAGATTACTTTTTACAGCTTAACAGCGAAATCCGCAGTCTTGAAGAGGCTACTCCGTTATATGATTTTATCGTCAAAGAGGTAAAGGCAAGGATTGCGGAATACAGACAGCGCGTTGCTGACGTGAAGGATTTCAGTCTTGCGTCCGTCAGGGAAAAGCTTGCGCAATTGCGGGCAAACGACGAGGAGCGCGAGCGCCTGCAAAAATGTCTTTACGCTAAAAGAGAGGACGTTCAGAAGCTTTTAACGCTATATCAGCTGTGCCAAAGCGAGCTGAAAACGCTTAAAAACGAGGGTGCGGAGCTAAGACGGCGCGCAGACGAGCTTGAGGACGAGCTGAAAAAGCTTTTCGGCGAGGCGCGCAAAGACTATACCGCCGCCGCCGAGGAAAACGAAAACGCCTTAAACGGGCTTAAACAGCGCAAGACACAGCTTGTAATGCGGATAGAAGAGCTGAAGGGCGACAAAAATTCACTTGAAATTTCTGCCGAAAAGCATAGGGCGCTTCATTCCGCAACGCTTGCCGAGGCGGAGGCGCTTAGAAAAAAGCTTGACTGCGCTTTGACGGAAAACAACCTCGGCACCGTTGAAAAATGCGTACGGACGGTTGCGGAGTTTGCCGCGCTCGGGGACGTCGAGAAGCAACTGAAGGAATACGATACAAGGCTTGCCGCCCTAACGGAAAAGCGCAAGGAGCTTGAAAACGCTGCGGGAATAAACGAGGTCACGGACGAGGCGGTTGCTAAGGCCAAGGCGCAAAAGCTTGCGCTTGAAGGCGAAATAAGCAGGCTTACGGGCGAGATTGCAGTAAGCAACGCAAGCTGTGCGGAATGCGCTAAGCGGCTTGACGAAAAAAATATTCTCAATAAGGATTTTGATAGGATTTCGCGGGAGCGCGGGCTTTTATCGCAGCTTAAAGAGCTTACGAAGGGCAATAAATTTCTGGAATTTATCGCAAACGAATATCTTTGCGACATTTCCTCGATAGCCTCTTCAACCTTGCTTAAGCTGACGGACGGAAGATATTTTTTAACCTATAAGGACAACGCGTTTTTTGTAGGCGACAACTTCGACTGCGGCAATTTGCGCGGCGTAAACACGCTTAGCGGCGGAGAAACCTTCCTCGTTTCATTATCGCTTGCTCTTGCGCTGTCGCAGACGATTTGCGCAAAATCCATGAAGTCGATTGAATTTTTCTTTCTGGACGAGGGCTTCGGCACGCTCGATTCGACGCTTGTGGATACGGTAATGAACGCGCTTGAAAAACTTAAAAGCTCTGACTTCACCATAGGCGTTATAAGCCATGTGGAAGAGCTGAAGCACAGAATAGACAGTAAAATTACGGTAATAAAAGCAACCGAAAGCCGCGGCTCGGCCGTGCAGGTCAGCTGCTGAGGAGTACATTTTGTCAAATATTTTAACACCTATATCGCTTTGGAGCAATTTCGACGTTTCGCTTGATATCAAGGCAGAAATAAAGTCCGAGGTCATAAGTCAGGGCGTAAAAATCGAGAAAATAACCTTTCTCGGCAGAGATACGGGCAACGGCAGAGTGAAAATTGCCGCCGCGTTCGCAAGCGAGCCGCAGACGCCCGTTGCGGGTACCGTGCTTATTATGCCCGACAGCACTCAGACAATAGACGAGGGACTGCTTAAATTTATAGTAAAGCACGGCTATGCCGCGCTTATGGTAGACTACCGCGTACGGAATAGGATATTGCACTTCCCGTTATATAGGTTGCGTTTATGCGCGAGAAGGTGTCGTAGGCCCTGTCATAGTCAAAGCGCTCGTCGTTGGTGGAGCACAGCATAAGCACGGGGCACCTTACATAGGGAGCGTACGCCTGAGAGTCTATTCCGCCGATAAAGCGGTATCTTTCCTCGTCGAAGCTGATTTCCTTAGACAAATATTTACTTACGCCGGCGTAAGCCTTCCAGCCCGCCGCGCATACGGGCACAATGCAGGAAAACTGCTCTGCAACGCCCATTTTCCAAACTATTTCACCGCCGTCGCGCAAGCCCAAAAGCGCTATATTGTCGCTGCCCGTACGCTCGATTATATATTTGCGCGC
>WSNM01000050.1 GCA_013316055.1 Clostridia bacterium
ATATTGCTCCTTGTTTTTATTTTTTTGACATAAATTTTAATTTTAAACCGTTTTTTTCAATATCCGCCGAAAATTATCGGCGAGCCCGCCTTTACGGAGTCCGCTCTCACGCAGATATGCAGGTTTATTCTGTGCCCGTTAACGGTAACCGAGTACGGTAAATCTGCCGTGCAGTAGTAGTTGACGCTGTCGGAAAGCTCTTCCGTAAAAACAACTCTTCCGCGCACCTGCTTCAAAAAGCCGTCCAAATCGAAGCTTTTGTAAACCACCGCCTCGCCGCACACGTTTTTAAGCGAAAGCCTCACCGCCGCCGCATTTTTTTCGGCGGTAACCTCCTTGCAGTCGGCAGAGCTCGTGCCGCAGTAAAAGGTGTAGACCTCGCCGCCCTCGAAGCACAGCCGCTTTGGCAAAGCCACCGCCGCCGCAAGCATTACCGCCGCAAGCGCAAGCAGTATAAAAATTTTCACAGCCCGTATTTCCGGCTTCATTCTCCGCCTCCGCAGGTTCAGTCACACGCGGTTTATTGCCGTAATTTCAAATTTATAAACCTTGGCGGCAAAATTTTTTTCGCGCAACAAAAAGCGGCGTCCGCGCATTGTCTGCGCGGACGCCCCTGCATTTTAATTATTGAATTATTTACAGCCGCCGCAGGTTTTGCAGTTGCCGCTGCACCTTTTGGTCGTTTTTCCCGTGGCGGAAAACATCTGCCCGCAATAGCTCCGCTCGGCGGGTTGTCCGCAGTCGGGACAAAGCACTTTGTCGTCATGCTTTTTTACAAGCTCCTCAAAGCTTTTGTTGCAGTGTCTGCAAATATACTGTAAAACCGGCATAGTGTTTCGCCCTCCTCAATCCTGATTTCCGCGTCTGTTTTTTCTGTCTTTTTTGCGTTTTTTTGTGCGCAGCGGTCGTTTAAAGGGGTTGCCCTTCAGCAAAAACACCGCAATAATCACCGTCAGCAGTACGGCTATGCCGGAAACCACCCAAAACCACACTGTCTGCCCAAGCGTCACGCCCGCCTCGCCGGGTACGGGCATATTCATACCCCACAGTCCCGCAATCAGCGTGGGCACCGCAAGCAGAATGGTTATTATCGTCAGCGTTTTCATTGCGTCGTTGGCGTTGTTGGAAATTACAGAGCCGTACGCGTCCATTGTCACGCTTAATATATTTTTGTAAATGTTACACGTTTCAATCGCCTGCTTGTTTTCTACGTTAACGTCGTCGTATAAATCCTGATATTCCTCGCTCGGGCACACAGCCTCTGTTCGCGAAAATTTCTGGTGCACGCGGTCGTTCGCGCTAAGCGAGGTAGAGAAGTACACCAACGCATTCTGCAAATCGAGCAATTGAATAATTTCTTCGTTCTTCATCGCCTTGCCCATTTCGTTCTGAATGCGGTGGTTTTTGCGGTCAATCTGTTTAAGGCAGTACAAAAACCGTTTTGCGTTGCCAAGCATAAATTTCAGCGCAAAATGCACGGGCTTGCCGCAGTCTATTTTATCTCTGCCGCAAATAAAATCCCTCAAAACGGTGTTGCTCTTTAACGATACGGTTACAATGCACCGCGCATTGTAAATTATGGCGAGGGGCAGAGTGGTATAGCTGTCGCCGCCCGCGCCATCTTCGATTACGGGGCAGTCAACCATATACATGCTACAGCCCTCGTCGAATTCCGAACGCGCCCGTTCCTCCTCGTCCAAGGCGGCTTTAAGCATATCCTCGGGCACGCCGGAAAACGCCGAAACGTCCTCGCATTCGTCGTCGGTGGGGTTTTCAAGCGCTATCCAGCACTTGTCTTTAAAATTTTCGCATTCCTCTGTCCTTCCGTTGTCCGCGGAAAAGTAGTACTTGACCATAGGCGCCCGCCGCAGTATTTTTTTCTTGGTGTATGCATTAATTATATATCAAAGCCCCGCGTTTGGCAACAAATATTCCGCTTCTTCAAAAAAACAAGCCGTCCGCCGCGGTCGTTACCCGCGGCGGACGGCTATACCAAGCGCCGTAATCAGCCGTTATTACATTTTATTCATATAAGAATTTTTCCGTCAATAAACGAGGAGAAGAAGCCCTCCAAATCGGTTCCGCACTTCAAAAAGCACCCTGTCAAATCCTCTGCACAGGCAATTTTTCCGTTAAACTGCTTAAAGTACGTTGCAAGACAGCTTGTAAATTTTTCGTCGCCTATGGTATTTCTAAGCATATCGAACATAATCATACCCTTGTTATAGGTCACGTTAACGTATTCGAAATCCCCTGCATACTCGCCTAAATTTCTGTTCATGGTCGTGTCAACGTCGCCGTTAAGCTGACCGTAAACGGAAAAGAACGCTCTGTACGCGGCGGTAGCCGTAGTAATCAGTCCCGTGCGCGTAAAGCCGTAGCCCGTATTGTTTTCAAAAAACATTACTGTGGAATACTCGGCAAGCCCCTCGTCCTGCCAGCCGTCTGTCAGCTGGTTACTGCCCACCATTGCATACCACCATTGATGCGCCGTTTCGTGCACAATGGTATAAATATGGTTGTCGGAATCCAGCCCGTCAGCAATCATTGTCAAGGCGGGGTATTCCATACCGCCGTAGGTAAAGCCCGTCTGCACAACGGACAGAGTGGGGTACTGATACGCGCCGAAGGTCTTCGAAAAATATTTAAGGCTGTCGCACGCCGCCGCAAGGCTTACCTGCGGGTTATTGTCGGATAAATAATAATAGCTTACGGTAACGCCGTCAACGTCTTCGGTAACCGTCTGAAACTTGTCGCTCAGCGCAATCGCAAAATCCCTTGCGTTTTTAAGGGAGTACTCGCATTTTTTTCTGCCGTCCGTTTCCGTTTCGGTCACCACCTTGCCGCTGCTCGCCGCGGTATATGCGGCGGGGTAATCCAGCGTAACGCGGTAATCCGCGCAGTCCGATACAAACGGGTCGCCGCAGGAGTAGTAGGGGCATTCTATAAAGCCCTCCTTGGAATACGCGCATAAAACGGGATAAAAATTGCCGAGGTTTACGGAATTTTCCGCAACGCCCGTGCGGTGGTTTACCTTTGCAAGCGTAAGCGTGTAGCTTATCTTTACGGTTGCGCGCTGGTCGGGGTATACCGCCTCGTTTAAATTGACGGTCAAAATATTCTCGTCCTCGCCGCCCACGTTCCAGCCCGCACAGCCTTCAACGTTTGCAATTTCCATACCTCCGTAGCTTTTGCCCCCGTAATATGCCTTGTTTTCGTATGTTTCCGATACGGGCTTATACTTTGCATTCTCGCGGAAGGCGTTACCGTACAAATTAAACTTCAAATCGCTTAATTCGTTGTCGGTATTGTTATAATAGTCAAATTCAACCGTTCCGCTCAGCGTACGGCTTTCTTCGTCGTAGGTCGCAGCAATATCGTAGCGTGAAACAGCCGCTCTGCTCACTTTTTTGCAGGCGGAGGCGGCGGCCGCCAAAACGGCGGTGCACACAACAAGTAAAAAACAAATAAATTTCTTCACAGCGTCACCTCTTATGATACGCTATCATATGCGCGCGCCGTGCGCTTTAAGAACAATTTTTTTGTTTTTTGCATATACGCGTCCGCATATTTAACACATTTTGCGGCTATGCAATAATATATACAGTATGATATTTTGCGTTGTAACCGACGGCACGGCGTCGACTGCCGAACCCCTTCCCGAGTGCGACCTTGCCCTTTACGGCTTTTCGGGCCTTGGCGAGGTGGACTATGAAAACGAGCTTAAAGGCAAAACCGAAAAGCTGGAGGTAGCGGCGTCGCTGTCTAAGGCATGCGGCTGCGGGCTTTTGTGCGGCTGCAAAACGTTAAGCCGCGGGCTATTGCGCAAATCGGTCGCCGTTTCGGATAAGGGCAAGCTGCTGGGCATATCGGATATGACGCACATAATCGACGGCGAGGACTACAAAAGCGGCGCCTCGCTCGGCTTTTACACCGTCAACGGCTGCAAGGTCGGCATTTGTATAGAAAACGACCTTCTTTTTCCCGAGGCAATCCGCGCGCTCACCCTTTGCGGCTGTAACGTAATAGTTGCGGTGTTAGAGGAGGTGCGCGATACAATCCCCCCGCTTTTGATACGCTCGTATTCCTATCTGTACGGCGTGCCCGTGGTTATGTGCGCGGGCAAAACGGCTTATTTCGCGGATATATCGGGGGCAATTGCCACCTCAACGCAAAAATACGCCCTTTTCGAGGTAAGTCCGCAAAGCCGTTACCACGTTGTAACAACCCGCGTAAAGGGCATCTCGTCCGACGACAGGCAGGACTATTAACCGTTTTCTTTAATTTCCTCGTCCAGCTCGAACATCTTGTCCAAAGCCTCTTCAAGCATAATTATCTGCTCCGCCGTAAGCGTTTTTATTAACCGCTCGTAAGCCTCCAAAGCACATTTTTGTAATTGTTCGTTTTTCATTGTGTTGCCTCCATGTAAATTATAGTCTTAGAAATCAAAGATTGCAAGTATTTATCTTAGATTTCTTATATAATTT
>WSNM01000051.1 GCA_013316055.1 Clostridia bacterium
ATATAATATCAAGGATTATTTTACTTAAAGCATAAAGGAAATTTCGGAGAGTATTATGACAAAGTATATTTTCGTTACAGGCGGCGTTGTTTCGGGGCTTGGCAAGGGCATTACGGCGGCTTCGCTGGGCAGACTTTTGAAATGCAGGGGCTATAAGGTTGCCTCGCAAAAGCTCGACCCCTATATCAATATCGACCCCGGCACAATGAGCCCTTATCAGCACGGCGAGGTTTTCGTAACCGAGGACGGCGCCGAAACCGACCTCGATTTGGGCCATTACGAGCGTTTTATTGACGAAAATTTAAACGAATATTCCAACCTTACCACGGGTAAAGTATATTGGAACGTTTTAAATAAGGAACGCAACGGCGAATACCTCGGTCAGACCGTTCAGGTTATTCCTCACGTCACCAACGAAATAAAAACCTTTATATACAACGTAGGCAAAACTTCGAGCGCGGACGTAGTCATTACCGAAATCGGCGGAACTATCGGCGATATCGAAAGTCAGCCGTTTATCGAGGCTATCCGTCAGGTCGCGCGCGAGGTAGGCAGAGATAACTGCTGTTTTATCCACGTTACCCTCGTGCCCTATATTTCGGGTTCGGAAGAATTTAAATCGAAGCCCACACAACACTCCGTCAAAGAGCTGCAGGGAATGGGCATCAACCCCGATATTATTATCGCGCGTGTGGATAAGCCTATGCCAGCGGAGGTTCGCGCAAAGATTGCAATGTTCTGCAACGTCGAGCCGGAGTGCTGTATCGAAAATATGACGCTGCCCGTATTATATCAGTGTCCGATTATGCTTGAAGAAAGCCGTTTTTCGGAAATCGTCTGCAAGCGCTTGAAGCTTGACCCCAGAGTTATAGACCTTACCGAATGGAATAAAATGCTCGGGCGCATTGCCGCACGCGACAAAACCGTTAAAATTGCGCTTTGCGGCAAATACGTGCAGCTGCACGACGCATACCTTTCCGTTGCCGAGGCGCTTGCCCACGCCGGCTACGAAAACGCGGCAAAGGTAGAAATCAAATGGGTGGACACAGAGGAGCTTACCAAGGACAATGTTAAAAAGACGCTGAAAGAGGTTGACGGAATAATCGTCCCCGGCGGCTTCGGCGGACGCGGCATCGAGGGAATGATACTCTGCGCGGAATACGCAAGGGTGAACAACGTGCCTTATTTCGGCATATGTCTTGGCATGCAAACGGCGGTTATCGAATACGCGCGTAACGTGTTAAAGCACGCGGACGCTAATTCCAGCGAGTTCAATCCGGATTCCAAGCATTGCGTAATAGACATTATGCCCGACCATCAGGGCAAAAAAATGGGCGGAACGTTAAGGCGCGGCGCATATCCCTGCCTTTGCCTCGGCGATATTATGAAGAGCGCCTACGGCTCGGGCCCCGTTTCCGAACGCCACCGCCACAGATACGAATTCAACAACGACTTCCGTGACGAGCTTGCAAAGGCGGGCATGGTAATAGCGGGCACCTCGCCCGACGGCACGCTTGTAGAGGCGGTAGAAATTCCCGCAAACGATTTTTATATCGGCGTGCAGTTTCACCCCGAATTTAAATCCCGTCCGCAGTCGGCGCACCCCGTGTTCCGCGAGTTTATAAAGGCCTCCGTAAAATATATGGCTGGCAAAAACAAGAAGGGTTAACAATGCAATTCAATTCAAATTTTAACGATATATCGGAAAATTATCTGTTTGCCGAGGTTGCAAAGCGCGCGGCGGAATATTCCAAGGCTCACCCCGACAAAAAAATTATAAAGCTCGGCATAGGCGACGTAACGCTGCCGCTCGTGCCCGAGGTTATAAAGGCCCTGCACGAGGGCGCGGAGGATATGTCCAAAGCGGAAACCTTCAAGGGCTACGGCCCGTACGAGGGCTATGAGTTTCTGCGTGAAAGTATTCAGGGCTATTACAAAAGCTACGGCGTAGAGCTTGCTTTGGACGAAATTTTCGTATCCGACGGAGCCAAGTCCGACCTCGGAAATATCCTCGATATATTTTCTAAGGACAACACCGTGCTTGTGCCCGACCCCGTTTATCCCGTTTATGTGGATACCAACCTGATGGCGGGCAGAAAAATTATTTTTGCAAACGCAAATGGCGAAAACGGCTTTCTGCCCATGCCCGACTATACGGTTAACGCTGATATAATTTATATCTGTTCGCCAAACAATCCCACGGGCGCGGCTTATACAAAAGCTCAGCTTAGGGAGTGGGTGGATTACGCGCTGAAAAAGAACGCCGTAATCTTGTACGACGCCGCCTATGAATGCTTTATTGAGGACGGCAAGCTTGCGCGCTCGGTCTTTCAGATAGAGGGCGCGGAAAGCTGCGCGATAGAGTTCTGCTCGTTTTCCAAAATCGCGGGCTTTACGGGCACGCGTTGCGGCTATACAGTAGTGCCCAAGGCGCTTGAAAAGGACGGCTTTTCCGCAAACAAAATGTGGCTCAGGCGTCAGGCGACAAAATTCAACGGCGTGCCGTACATTGTCCAGAAGGGTGCGGCGGCAGTTTTTACCGAGCAAGGCAGAAAAGAAATTGCGCACAATTTAAGCTATTATAAAAACAACGCAAAAATCATTGCGGAGTGTATGGACGAGCTGGGCATTTGGTACACGGGCGGCAAAAACTCTCCCTATATCTGGCTTAAATGCCCCAAGGGCATGAAAAGCTGGGAATTTTTCGATTTCCTTCTTAACAATGCACAGGTTGTCGGCACCCCCGGTGCGGGCTTCGGCAATAACGGAGAGGGCTATTTCCGTCTTACGGCGTTCGGCAGCGAGGCAAACACCCGCGAGGCGGTTGCGCGTATTAAAAGCATTCTTAAAAAATAACACGGAAAAACTTCGGGGTAAAAATTATGCAAAACAACAATACAGGGCGCGCGGCGGGCGTGCTTTGCCATATTTCTTCTTTATGGGGCAGGTACGGCATTGGCTCGCTCGGTAAAGAAGCGTATCGGTTTGCAGACTTTTTAAAGCATGCGCACGTCAAATTCTGGCAAATTCTTCCGCTTGTGCAGACGGGCTACGGCGACAGTCCGTATTCGTCTGTCTGCTGTAATTCCGGCAATCCCTATTTTATCGACCTCGAAGCCTTGGCAGAGCAAGGACTGCTCACCGCGGACGAGCTTGAGGAATGCGTTCTTCCCGAAGGCGACGTAAGCTATCGGCAGCTGTACGATACCCGCTATCAAACCTTAAAGCTTGCATTTTCCCGCTATGATAAGGAAAATGATGAGTTTAAAGCCTTCGTCGAAGGCGGAGAATTCGACGCATACGCATTGTTTATGTCGCTGTGCGAAAAATATGACGGCTCGGTTTTGAATTTTCCCGCAGAGTACCGTGCTTACGGCAACGAGGCGGTAAATAATTTCAGAAAAGAGGTATATGATACCGACTATCTTTTCTGGCAGTTTTTGCAGTTTCAGTTTATAAAGCAGTGGAATAAGCTTAAAGCCTACGTCAATTCGCTCGGCATTAAATTTATCGGCGACATTCCGCTTTACGTTGCATACGACAGCGCCGACGTCTGGGCGCATCCCGAGCTGTTTCAGCTTGACGAGGATATGAACCCCGTCCGCGTTGCTGGCGTTCCGCCCGATTACTTCTGCAAGACGGGTCAGCTGTGGGGCAATCCTCTTTACGATTGGGAAAAAATGGAAGAGGACGGCTATTCGTGGTGGATACAGCGCATTAAAAAGTCGGCGGAGCTATACGACGTTATACGCATTGACCATTTCCGCGGTCTTGACAGATATTATGCCATTCCCGCCGATGCGGAAACAGCCGAAACGGGCGAATGGTTAAACGGCCCCAAGGCAAAGCTGTTTTTAAAGGTGCGCGAAAAGCTTGGCAATGTCCCTATGATTGCAGAGGATTTGGGCTTTATGGACGACGACGTGGAAAAGCTGCGGCTTGCCGCGGGCTCCCCCGGAATGAAAATCGTGCTGTTTGCCTTTGACGGCGACCCCGATAACGGCTATCTTCCGCACAATATGCCCGCCGACAGCGTTGCATACACGGGCACGCACGATAATTCTACCGCTTTGGGTATGCTTGAAGAAATGACGGAAGAGCAGTTCAGACAGTATAAAAGGCGTTTGCGAGCTGAAATGAAGCAAATCGGGCTTGTTTTGCCGTTCGTTACGAGAAGTGAGACGGCGCGCGCGCTGGTTGCGCTTACAATCGCTTCGCCCGCAAAGCTTGCTGTTATCCCCGTGCAGGATTTGCTCGGGTTGAACGATATGTCAAGAATGAACGTTCCCTCGACTGTGGAGGGCAACTGGAAGTACAGACTTACGCAAAAGCCTTCACGCTATTATGCGGGCGTTCTGCGCAAAATGATAACCGCCTTCAACAGATAATTTTATACATAAACAGCGCCCCGCGGGCTTACTA
>WSNM01000005.1 GCA_013316055.1 Clostridia bacterium
GGTTACGATAGTGTAAATGGAATGAGGCCAAAATTATGAAGAAATTACTTTATAAAGTTCCACTTTTGCTATGCTGTTTGATAATGCTGTGCAGTATGTCGGGGTGTTTTATAGCAGAATCTAAATTGCCTGAATATGACAACGAATACTTCCGTTATGCGGTCAGAACTGAAAAAGGTAAAAAGAAAGGTTACCTGATTGGGTTGACAGAGCTTGGAACAGAACAAACAGAGCTTATACTGCCGCAGGAAATAGACGGTGTTCCGATTTTAGGGATTGGATATTCTCGCAAAAATACATGGACTGCACCTATTGGTAGGTTAGTAAGCGATAATTTAAAGAAATTATACATAAATTTTTCTATAGATAATTGGGGGCAGGAAGGTTCTGCAATTTTTGAAAATTGTTTTGAAGTATACCTAAAATATAATATTCATAAAATTGGAGGCGGTGGCGGCGATATTGTGAGTTATCCAGTTTATGACAAAATTATTAATCCGGAGATAGGATATGGTACGAATACAGTAAGATATACCTTGTTAGCGAACGTTTCTTATATGTATAATTACGAGTTTGCAGAAAACGAGGGGTATTATTGGGTAGACAACTATGATAACGAAACAATCAGCTTTATACCGCCTGAGCCTGAAAGGTCGGGTTATGCTTTCGGCGGTTGGTATAAAGAACCCGAATGTATAAACGCTTGGGATTTTGAAACTGACAAAACGGGCGAAAAGTTGGTGGTTGATAATAATACTATAGCGCATTATGGAAACAACTATTTGCCGACTTTGCCGTCTCAATATACTGAGAAAGACGGTTTAAAGCTTTATGCTAAATGGATTAAAAATTAAAATAGATACGACAGACAAGCTGGCAAAAGCTTAAAAGGAGAAGATTTATGAAAATGAAGAAAAGGGCGCTTATAAGCGTTTCCGATAAAACGGGAGTTGTGGAGTTCTGCAAGGGGCTTGTAAAATGCGGGTTCGAAATCATATCCACGGGCGGCACGGCAAAAGCCTTAAAGGACGCGGGGCTTAAAGTTATAGGCATTTCCGAAATTACGGGTTTTCCCGAGTGCCTTGACGGCAGGGTTAAAACTCTGCACCCCAACGTGCACGCGGGGCTTTTGGCAATGCGTTCCAACCCCGAGCATATGGCTCAGCTTGAAAAGCTCAACATAAACACAATAGACGTTGTTTGCGTAAATTTATATCCTTTCAAAGCCACGCTTGCAAAGGGCGCGGACTTCGCCGAATGTGTTGAAAACATAGATATAGGCGGGCCTACAATGATACGCGCGGCGGCTAAAAACTATCAGGACGTAGCCGTAATAGTCGACCCCAAGGACTATGACAAGGTGCTTGAAGAGCTTGCAAACGGCGGAGTTTCGCTCGACACAAAAAAATACCTTCAATACAAGGTTTTTGCGCATACCGCGGTTTACGACAGCCTTATTTCAAACTATCTTGCTTCTCAGCTCGGCATAACCTTCCCCGACGAGGTAACTTTCGCTTACGAAAAGGCGCAGGATATGCGCTACGGCGAAAACCCCGACCAGCAAGCGGTTTTTTATAACGAACAGTTTATTCGCAAGGGCTCGCTTTCCTCGGCAAAACAGCTTTGGGGTAAAGAGCTTTCATATAACAATATCAACGATGCGAACGGCGCGCTGGAGCTTCTTAAAGAGTTCGGCAAAACTCCCGCGGTCGTTGCGTGCAAGCACGCAAATCCTTGCGGGGTAGGCACGGGCAATACGGTATTCGAGGCATATATGCGGGCGTACGAGAGCGACCCCGTTTCCGTTTTCGGCGGAATACTTGCAATTAACGGCACCGTAGACGAGCAAACCGCAACCGAAATCAATAAAATTTTCATTGAAATAGTTATGGCGCCCGCATACACGGACAAGGCGCTTGAAATACTCGAACAGAAGAAAAATATCCGTCTTTTGCAGATTGAAGCTATTTCCGCCCGCAGAGAAAGCACGGCTTTCGATATGAAAAAGGTTTACGGCGGACTTCTTGTACAGCAGTACGACGAAAGCCTTATTGCAAACGAGGATATGAACGTATTCAAAACAAATGCTAAGGTTGAAACGGTTACTACCGCAAACGGCAAACAGAGAAAGACTTACGGCGTCGGCGTCGTTACCGACCGCGCGCCCACTGCGGAAGAAGTGGAAGCAATGCTTTTCAGCTGGAAGGTTGTCAAACATACCAAATCCAACGCAATAGTCATAGGCAAGCAGGGCAGAACAACGGGCATAGGCATGGGGCAGACAAACCGTATCTGGGCGGCAAAGCAGGCAATCGAGCACGCGGGTAAGGAAGCGAAGGGCTCGGTAATGGCGTCGGACGCATTTTTCCCCTTCCCCGATTGCGTTGAGGAGTGCGTGAAAGCGGGAATAACCGCAATCATACAGCCTGGCGGCTCCATTCAGGACGAGGCTTCGGTAGAAGCGTGCAACAAAGCGGGCATTGCTATGGTATTCGTCGGCAATCGCCATTTTAAGCACTGATATAAACAAACAATAAAAGGTAGACAAATGAACGTACTTGTCATAGGTAACGGCGGAAGAGAGCACGCAATTCTTCTCGCTTTAAGAAAGAGCAAACGCGTGGACAAGCTGTATTGTATGAAAGGCAATGCGGGCACCGCGCAAATCGCCGAAAACGTCGACGTCGATTATATGAACGTTTCGGCGGTAAAAAAATATGTCGGCGAGCACCCCGAAATCGACTATATTGTAGTCGCTCCCGATGACCCGCTTGCAATCGGGCTTGTGGACGAGCTCGAGGCTATGGGCAAACGCTGTTTCGGCCCCCGAAAAAACGCGGCTATAATCGAGGCAAGCAAGGCTTTTTCCAAAAATTTAATGAAAAAGTACAACATTCCCACGGCGGAATCGGAAATTTTCAGCGACTATGACAAGGCTTTGCAGTATATCCGCGCAAAGGGCGCGCCCATCGTTTTAAAGGCGGACGGGCTTGCGCTCGGCAAGGGCGTTTTGGTTTGCGAGGACTTAAAACAGGCGGAAGAGGGCTTGAAAGAGATTATGCTCGATAAAGCCTTCGGCGCGGCGGGCAACGTAATTGTTATAGAGGAGTGCCTTAAAGGCTTGAAATATACCCCCGGAGAGGAGGTTTCCGTACTTGCGTTTACCGACGGTAAAACAATCGTGCCAATGATAACCTCCTGCGACCACAAGCGCGTTTACGACGGCGACAAGGGCCCGAACACGGGCGGTATGGGCACGTTTTCGCCTTGCCCGTTCTGGTCGGAGGAGCTTGAAAAGGAGGTATACGACAAAATTATGCTTCCTACAATGCACGCAATGAACGCCGAAGGCAGAACCTTCAAGGGCTGTCTGTATTTCGGGCTTATGCGTACCGATAATGGTATGAAGGTGGTGGAATACAATTCCCGCTTCGGCGACCCCGAAACGCAGGTAATTCTTCCTATGTTGAAAACCGACCTTATGGACGTTTTTGAGGCGGTTACGGACGAACGGCTTGCAGACATAAAAATCGAGTGGGAGGAGGGCGCGTGCGTCTGTGTTGTGCTTGCAAGCGGCGGCTATCCCCTCGGCTATGCAAAGGGCAAGCAAATTACAATAGGCAACACGGGCGAGGCAGTGCTTGTGCACGCGGGCACCGCCGTTAAGGACGGTAAGCTTGTTACAAGCGGCGGCAGAGTTTTAGGCGTGGTTTCCAAGGGTAAAACAATAGAAGACGCCCGTAAAAAAGCCTATAAGGCAGTCAAGGGCATTCATTGGGAAGGTATGCAGTACCGCACGGATATTGGTGAAAAATACCGCAAAGGCTAAGGTTAAGGATATGAACATTTACAGAATTTTTGTAGAAAAAAAAGACAATTTACATGCGAAAAAGGTCAAGGAGGAAATCCGCAATCTCCTTAAAATTAATGCGTCCGACGTGCGCAGTCTTATCAGATACGACGTCGAGGGGCTTACGGAAGAGGAATTCAATTCCGCAGTTCCCTGCGTATTCTCCGAGCCGCCCGTTGATAACGTCATTTATGAAGAGTTCAAGGCGGAAAGCGGCTATAAAATCTTTGCAATCGCCTATCTTACGGGTCAGTACGACCAGCGCGCAGACAGCGCGGCGCAGTGCGTTCAGCTTTTAACGCAGAAAGAACGCCCTTTAATCAAGTGCGCCACCGTATACGCCGTTTCGGGAGTTTCCGAGGACGAGCTTGCCCGCATAAAAAAGCACCTTATCAACCCCGTGGAAAGCGAGGAGGTTTCGCTTGATAAGCCCGAAACGCTTATTCAGACCGCCGCAGAGGCAGAGGACGTCAGTGAAGTAGAGGGCTTTATAAAATTCTCCGATAAGGATATAAAGAATTACCACGAAAAAATGGGTCTTGCTATGTCTGTTGAAGACCTTGCCTTTGTGCGCGACTATTTCAAAAAAGAAAAGCGCAACCCTACCGAAACGGAAATTCGCGTAATAGATACATATTGGTCGGACCATTGCCGTCATACCACTTTTGCGACCGAGCTTAAAAATATAACCGTCAACAGCGATAACGCGCATATTTCCAAATCGCTCGAGCTGTATAATAGTCTTTTCACCGAGCTGTACGCAGGCAGAAAGGACAAATATCCCTGCCTTATGGATATCGCCACAATCGGCGCAAAAAAGCTTAAAAAGGACGGCAAGCTCGACAACCTCGACGAATCGGACGAAATAAACGCCTGCGCCATAAAAATCGATGCAACGTTAGACGGCCGGCCCGAAAAATATACCGTAATGTTCAAGAACGAAACGCACAACCACCCCACGGAGATAGAGCCGTTCGGCGGTGCGGCAACCTGCCTCGGCGGCGCAATCCGCGACCCGCTTTCGGGCAGAACCTACGTCTTGCAGTCCATGAGAATAACGGGCTCCGCCGACCCTACCGAGCCCTTGGAAAACACAATTGCGGGCAAGCTTCCGCAAAGGGTAATAACCACTACCGCCGCGGCGGGCTTCTCGTCCTACGGCAACCAGATAGGTCTTGCCACCGGTCAGGTGGACGAGGTTTATCACGCGGGCTACAAAGCAAAGCGCCTTGAAACGGGCTTTGTTGTCGGCGGCGCGCGGTCGGATATGATTTACCGCGCCAAGCCCGTCAAGGGCGACGTTATAATTCTCCTCGGCGGAGAAACGGGCCGCGACGGTTGCGGCGGGGCTACCGGCTCCTCCAAGGCGCATGACAAGCAGTCCGTGCAGACCTGCGGCGCAGAGGTGCAGAAGGGTAACGCGCTTACGGAAAGAAAGCTTCAAAGGCTATTCCTCAATCCTCGCGCGACAAAAATGATTAAAAAGTGCAACGACTTCGGCGCAGGCGGCGTGTCCGTCGCCATAGGCGAGCTTGCGGACGGGCTTGACATATTCCTCGATAAAATCCCCAAAAAATATCAGGGCCTGTCTGGTACCGAGCTTGCCATTTCCGAATCTCAGGAAAGAATGGCGGTAGTAATCGAGCCCGAGCATGCGGACGAATTTATAGCGCTTGCGGCGGAGGAAAACCTTTCCGCTACGCCCGTTGCGTTCGTTATGGACCACGGCAGAATAAAAATGTACCACCGCGGCAAAACGATTGTCGATATCGCGCGCGCCTTCCTCGATACAAACGGCGTAAAGCAGCAGACGGACGCGGAAATCAACGACAATATCACCTCATTCTTTGCCGAGCCGGAAAACGTTCAGCCGTTTAAGGATAAGCTTTGCGCAACCCTTTCACAGCTAAACGTTTGCTCCAAAAAGGGTCTTGCGGAAACGTTCGACTCCACAATCGGCGCAAAGTCCGTATATATGCCGTTCGGCGGCAAATATCAGCTTACGCCCGTAATTGCAATGGCGGCAAAGCTGACCGGCGGAGAAACGGACGACTGCACGGTTTCGGCATACGGATATAATCCCGAGCTTATGTCCTCGTCACCCTTCACGGGCGCGATATATTCGATTGTTACCTCGGTTTCCAAGGTGGTTGCCGCGGGCGCAAAAATGGAGGACATACGTCTTACCTTGCAGGAGTTCTTTATGCGCCTGCGCGACGACAAAAAGCGTTGGGGCGTGCCGACTGCGGCGCTGTTGGGTGCCTTATATGCGCAAATTAACCTCGGTCTCGGCGCGATAGGCGGCAAGGATTCCATGAGTGGCACGTTCGAGGATATCGACGTTCCGCCCACGCTTATATCCTTTGCGCTTGCGCCCGCAAAGGCGTCCGCGCTTATTACCAACGTGGTGACCCGCACGGGCAAAAAATTGTATCAGCTGCATATTAAAAAAGACGAAAACAGCATACCCGATTTCGATTATATTAAATCGCTGTATAATACCGTTAATTCGGGCATATGCGGGGGGCAAATCAAATTTGCAACCGTTGTTGAAAAGGGCGGCGCGGCTGCGGCAGTCGTCAAATCCTGCCTCGGCAACGGCTTCGGCTTCAAATTCGCGTGCGGCTATGGCGGGCTGTTTAAGGAAAGCTACGGCGATATTATCGCCTCTGCCGAGGACGAAAGCATTTTCGAGGGGCTGGAATACACGCTGCTCGGCGAAACGATTGAAAAGGACTTTGTCCTTGACGGCGAAACGGCAGAGCAATCGGAGGTTGTAAGGGCGTATACGCAACGGCTTGACGGCGTATTCCCCGCAACCGCTCCCGCAGAGGGAGAAACGCCCGACTGCGACTGTCCCATAAGGCTTAAATATACGAACATCGCTATTAAGGCGGTAAAGCCCCGCGTGTTTATACCTGCCTTCCCCGGCACCAACTGCGAGCTGGATACCGAACGCGCCTTCCGTCTGGCGGGTGCGGAAACGGAAATTCTCGTAATCAAAAACCGTTCGCCTCAGGATATAGAGGACAGTGTTAAAGCAATAATTTCCGCGATAGAGCGCGCTAACATAATCGCCTTCCCCGGAGGCTTTTCGGGCGGCGACGAGCCGGACGGCTCGGGTAAGTTTATTGCAACCACCTTCCAAAACCCCGCAATTTCTGAAAAGATTATGGAATTTTTGCGGGTGCGCGACGGGCTTGCCCTCGGTATATGCAACGGTTTTCAGGCGCTTATCAAGCTCGGGCTCGTTCCCTACGGCAAGGTTTGCCCGCTTACGGAAAATTCCCCCACGCTTACCTATAACAATATTTCCCGCCATGTTTCCACTATGGCAAATATCCGCGTAGCTTCGGTTATCAGCCCGTGGCTGTCCGCGTGCAAGGTCGGCGACGTGTATTCAGTTCCCGTATCGCACGGCGAGGGTAAAATCGTTGCTCCCGCGGAAGAGCTTGCTTTAATGAAAAAGCGCGGACAAATCGCAACGCAGTACGTCGATTTAAACGGCAAGCCGACAATGGAAAGCCCTTACAATCCCAACGGCAGCATGTGGGCAATCGAGGGCATAACCTCGCCGGACGGCAGAGTATTCGGCAAAATGGGTCACAGCGAAAGGCGCGGCGTCAACCTCTACAAAAATTTTACGGGCGCGTTCGATATGCAAATTTTCGAAAGCGGCGTAAAATATTTCAAGTAAGCAATCGCGCGGACAGCGCGCCAAAGTATAAAAAATATTTAAGGAAAATAAAAAATGAAATGTCTTTATTGCGGCTGCGAGGACAGTAAGGTTATCGACAGCCGTTCGGCAGACGAGGGCAGAACAATCCGCCGCCGCCGCGAATGCATAAGCTGCGGCAGAAGGTTCACCACCTACGAAACAATCGAGGATACCCCCGTGCTGGTGGTAAAATCAAGCGGGCTTCGGCAGGCGTTCGATGCGCAAAAGGTCAAAAACGGCATTATAAAGTCGTGCGAAAAGCGTCCCGTTTCCATGAGCGCGATTGACGAAATGGTTTCGGTCGTCGCAAAAAAGGTCTATAATTCCATGGAGCAGGAAATTTCCTCCAAGCTTATCGGCGAGATGGTCATGGAGGAGCTTAAAAAGTACGACGAGGTTGCGTACGTCCGCTATGCAAGCGTTTACCGCTCGTTCAAGGATATCGAAAGCTTTATGCACGAGCTGCAAAGGCTTATAGACAATAAAAAGCTGTAATGGATAAAATCACAAAACAGGTCGCCGTCGGCGGAATTTTGGTCGGCGGCGGCGAAAGCGTTAAAATTCAATCGATGTGCACCACAAAAACGTCGGACGTAGACGCAACGGTCGAGCAGATTTGCGCGCTTGAAGGCGCGGGCTGCGAAATTATCCGTGTTTCCGTGCTTGACGAGGCGGACGCTCTCGCAATAAAGTCCGTGCGCAGTCAAATAAAAATTCCGCTTGTCGCGGATATACATTTTTCGCACAGACTCGCCGTTGCGGCAATAGAAAACGGTGCGGACAAGGTACGCATAAACCCCGGCAACATAGGCGGCGAAAACGAAATAAAGCTTGTCGCCGACTGTATCAAAGCTCATAAAATTCCCGTGCGGGTCGGCGCAAATACGGGCAGTATAGAAAAAGAATTTCTGCAAAAATACGGCAAAAACGAGCGTTCTCTTGTGGAAAGCGCGCTAAAAAGCGTTTCCTTGCTCGAAAAACACGGCGTTAACGATATTGTGATTTCGGTCAAGGCGTCGTCCGTGCCTTTAACGGTCGGCGCGTACAGACTTCTTGCGCAAAAAACCGACTATCCGTTGCATATCGGCGTTACCGAGGCGGGGACTGAGGCTATGGCGGTGGTCAAATCCTCGGCGGCTCTCGGTGCTCTGCTTTTGGACGGGATAGGCGACACCCTGCGCGTTTCCATAACCGACGACCCCGTTAAGGAGGTTTATGCGGCTAAACGGCTTTTGCGCGCGGTAGGGCTGGATAAAAATTTCGTCAACGTCATAGCTTGCCCGACGTGCGGCAGGTGTATGTGGAATTCCATGTCGCTTGCCAAAAGGGTTACCGACTATGTAGAAAAATTTTCAAAGCCCTTAAAAATTGCCGTTATGGGCTGTGTGGTCAACGGTCCGGGAGAGGCTAAGGACTGCGATATAGGCATAGCCGGCGCACAGGACTACTGCGTCATTTTCAAGGGCGGAGAAATTATAAGAAAAATCCCAGCAAAAAATGCGGAGGAAGAATTTTTTAAGGAAATAAACGCAATGCTCGGCGTTTGAAGCTTTCGGTAAAATAAAATGCTGTCACAGGTACTCGCGGATATACGCTCCGCTTCGGACAACTTAAAAAACTGCATTGTGCGCTCTGTCGAAGCTTACAGAGCGCGCCGTTTGGTTATAGTAAACCTCATTTCCGACAAAGCCTTTACGCAATCGGATAAGGAAAATGCGGCTACGGCAATAAGAAGGCACGTTCCCGCATATTTCAACTGCGCGGTAGAAATAGTAAAGCTTTCCCCCGACTGCGAAATGGTCAAGAACAAAATTTACGAGGCGGTTAACAGCTTTTCCAAGGCGGTTTTCGCAACCCTTTCCCCCGACGATATATCTGTGGAAAAGCGCGAGGGCGGTTTTTTCTACACAATTGCGGTTGCGCCCTCGTTTATAAACGAAGACCTTTGCGAAAAAATCAACGTCTTTTTAAAAAAATGCTATTGCGGCGGTTTTTCGGGCGAGTGCATTGCCTCGCAGATTAATTTAGAGGAGCTGGAAACGGAGGAGGCGCAGGACGAAATCGAGTTCGAAATGCCCGTCCGCACCTTTAAAATAGAGGATTTTCAGCCCTTGGAGGGCGAAAAAATCCAGACTACCGCCGTGTATCTAAGCGATTTGAATTTTTCCTCGGAGGAGGTCGTAATCTGCGGCACAATCGAGGACATACGTGAGCGCACCTATAAAAATAAAAACGGTATAGAAAAAACCTATCTCTCGCTCACGCTCAACGACACAACAGCGTCCTGCTATCTCACCTATTTTCTCCGCCAGAAGTCCGCGGAAAAAATCAAAGGCTTAAAGCTTGGCGACAGCATTGTCTGCACGGGCTCCAACGAGGAGTTTAAGGGCGAGCTGCGCTATACCGCAAAAATAATCGACTACGGTAAAATTCCTCAGGGCTTCGTGCCGGAAAAACGAGAATCGAAGCCCGTTCCTCAGTACTATCACACGGTAAAGCCGCAGCCCTACATAGACGCCGAGCAGGCCGACTTTTTAACGGAAAGAATTATTCCCGATTGCTTAAAGAACAAAAGCTTTGTGGTTTTCGACCTCGAAACAACGGGTCTTAACTGCTCGCCCGTGTCTGGCAATATGGACAGAATTATAGAAATCGGCGCCTATAAAATCGTCAACGGAGAAATTGCGGAAAGCTTTTCTACGTTCATTAATCCCGAACGCAGACTTTCCGACGAAATTGTAAAGCTTACGGGAATTACAGAGGAAATGGTTGCAAACGCGCCCGATTACGCGCAGGTTATGCCCGATTTTTACAAGTTCTGCTACGGCAGTATACTTGTCGGACACAACGTCGTCGGCTTTGACTATAAATTCGTCGACTATTATTGGTCGCACCTCGGCTATATTTTCGACAGAAAGCTTTTGGATACCATTCCGCTCTCGCAGGAGCTGCTGTCGGGGCTTTCAAACTACAAGCTTAACACAATAGCGGCAAAATTCAATATCAGCTTTAACCACCACAGAGCGGTCGACGACGCGCTTGCGACGGCAAAAATATTTATAGAGCTTATAAAAATCAAAAAATCTTTACCCAAACTTCAATAAATGGTATTTTGCGCTTGCATTTTCTATTTATATATGCTAAACTTATTAAGACCTTAATAGTGATGTTAAGATTGAGTGCCTGTTGAGGGCACTCAATCGTTTTGTAAGGACAATTATGACGATAAAGCCTATAAACGAAATCAGTACCTTTCTTGAAAAAATCGCCCGCCCCATGGGCATAGAAATAGTAGACGTGGAGTGGAACGACAGGTCTGCGGCGTTGACGGTTTATATCGAAACGGAGGGCGGCGTCGATTTGGACACCTGCGAAAAATTCCACAACGCTGTTATGGAGCCGATTGACGAGCTTGACCCTACCTTCGACAAGCCGTACACCCTCAATATTTCCAGCCCCGGACTTGACAGACCCTTCAAAACCGAACGCGACTTTGAAAGAAACCTCGGAAAGGACGTGGAAATAAAGCTGTTTGCTCCGTTAAAAGGCAAAAAATTTTTAGAGGGCGCGTTAATCGCCTTTGACGAAAACAGCGTCACGGTCAATATCGGGGAGGAGATAAAGCTTCCCCGCAACAAAATAGCAAAAATAAACAAGGCGATTAAGTTCGACTGAAAGCTTAAAATATCAAAAACATAAATTCGTAAATTAATCGGGAGATTTAAAATGAGCAATAAATACAGCAAAGATTTTTTTGCGGCGCTTGAAGCGTTGGAAAAGGAAAAGGGAATACCCCAGTCGGTATTTTTAGAGGCGCTTGAAAACGCGCTGATTTCCGCTTGCAAAAAGCAGTATTCGGGTACAGTCGGCGCGATAGATATAAAAATGAACCCCGAAAAAGGCACAATAGACTTTTATTCCGTCAAAACGGTAGTGGAAGAGGTTGAGGACGCCGAAAACGAAATTTCGCTTGCAGACGCGCGCGCCGTTAAAAAGGGCTATAAAATCGGCGACAGATTTACAGAAAAATTCGTTCCCGAGGACTTCACCCGTATCGCGGCGCAGACGGCAAAGCAGGTAATTCTGCAAAAAATTCACGAAACCGAGCGCGACGCGGCAATGAGCGAGTTCTCGAATAAAGAGGGCGAGCTTATGGTGGGCGTAATAAGGAAAATCGATGCCAAAAACGTATATGTAGAGCTCGGCAAGGGTCAAATAGAGGGGCTTATGCTTCCCTCAGACCAGGTCCCCGGCGAAAAATATAGCTTAAACGATAAAATCAAGGT
Source organism: Clostridia bacterium (assembly GCA_013316055.1). Taxonomy (GTDB): domain Bacteria; phylum Bacillota; class Clostridia; order Christensenellales; family Borkfalkiaceae; genus Coproplasma. Next base: position 11,855 of record WSNM01000005.1, read on the forward strand.
GTTCGTCAAGCGTGTAAAAAGCGGCTTCCGCGGCGCTCAGGTGCTTGTCAGCCGCTCGGCGGCGGGGCTTGTCAAAAAGCTCTTCGAGGAAGAGGTGCCCGAAATCAAGCAGGGCACGGTCGTCATTAAGGAGCTCAGCCGCGAGGCGGGCGCAAGAACGAAAATGGCAATCTATTCCGAGGACCCCCGCGTTGACGCTATCGGCGCTTGCGTAGGCAACAAGGGCGCGAGGGTAAACGCAATCGTGGAGGAGCTTCGCGGCGAAAAAATAGATATTATACCTTGGAGCGAGAACCCCCTTGAATTTATCGCAAAGGCGCTTTCGCCCGCGCAGGTTATTTCTGTAACCCAGCTTGACGGCGAAAAGACGGCAATGGCTGTCGTGCCCGACGATAAGCTGTCGCTTGCAATCGGCAAGGACGGCCAGAACGCAAGGCTTGCGGTTCGCCTTACGGGCTGGAAGATAGACGTAAAAAGCAAATCCGCGGCGGAAAAGCTGGGAATAGGCGTAGAAGAGACCGAGGAAATTCCCGACGACGGAGAAGTGCAGGAGTAATTTGTTGTTAAGGTAATAAAATGCCCAAGCAGAAAAAGATACCGCTTAGAATGTGCATTGCTTGCCGTGAGCTTAAAGAAAAAAGAGAAATGCTTCGCGTCGTAAAGAACGGCGAAGGCAAAATATTTCTCGATTTTTCCTCGAAGGCGGCTGGCAGAGGCGCGTATATTTGCGATAATTCCGAATGTATTAAAAAATTGAAGCGTCAAAGGCTGTTGAACAAGGTTTTTTCGTGCATGGTTGAGGACGACATATATTCCGCGATAGAGGAGGAATATTTTGGTAAACGGCAAAATTGAAGCCTATATCGGCTTTTGTATCAAGTCGGGCAAAATCTCTCTCGGCAGCGGCGCGATTTCAACGCTTCGCGGCGGTGTATATCTGATAATCGCGGACGGAACCGCGGCAAAAAATTCCAAAAGACTTGCGCTCAAATTCAAAAACCGTTTTAATTGTCCGTTGCTTATATGCGGACATGGCTTTGAAAACGCGGTCAACCGCGCGGGCTGTAAAATTGCGGCAGTGCGCGACGAAAATTTGGCAAAAGCAATTTTGCAGACAAATGACGGCAACTACGAATTATATTGCGGAGGCAGTAATTTTTAAATATGGCAAAAAAGTACGAGAATATTGAAAATATAGGGAAACTCATTTCCGGCGGAGCCGTTGCGGAGCTATCAAAAAAGATTTCCGTTGCAGAAAAAGCGGCTTCGGATATTCTGAAAAAGCTGAACGATATCGAAACGGCTATCCGTACCAGACGGTACGAGGAGGAGCAAGCGGCAATTCGTGCGGCCGAGGCAGAGGCGGCGGCAAAGCTTGCCGCTGAAAAACCCGCGCAGGCAGAGGCGGCTTCACAGCCGTTGCCCGAAATTGCGGCTCAGCCCTCTGCACCCGCAGAGGCTGTTGCGGAGCCCGTGCGCGAAGCACAGCCCGTAGCAACGCCCGTTGAAGAGGCAAAGCCCGCGGCACAGCCCGTTGCTCCCGCAGAGCAACCCGCGCAGACGGCGCAGCCCGCTCAGCCTGCGGAAAAGCCCCGTCCTTCGTATATCCGCGGACACGTTAACCCCGCAGAGCCCCGCCCCGCAAGACCGGAAAACAGAACGTTTATCAACCGCGACAGCCGTCCTCAAAGACCCGACCCCCGCGGACAAAGACCCGCAGGTCAGTCCTATCAGCCCCGCAACGGCGCGGCGCAGACGGGCGCAAGACCCGTCGGCGGTCAAAGGTACAATTCCCCCGCGGCAGTGCCCCCCGTACAGCCTAACAAGGGCGGTAAAAATTTCGGGCCCGATAAAAAGAAGCAGACCTTCGAAAAGACCTACGTTGAAAAGGGACATTCTCCGCTTTCCAAGCGCGCTCTGCAAAAGCAGCAAGGCGCAAGCATAGACGACTTTGACGAGAACAAGAGCGGTTACAGAAAGCTAAGGGTCAAAAAGGCTCAGAAAAACACAGCGCAATCAATAAAAATCGAGCACGCAGTAGTCACCACGGACGATATACCTTTAAAGGTTCTTTCCGAAAAGCTTGGCGTGGGCGCGGCAGAAATAACCAAACGCCTCTTTAAGGAAGGCATAATGAAGACGGTTAACGAGAGCATCGACTACGATACCGCTGCGCTTATTGCGGCGGGGCTCGGCATCGAGCTTGAATATAAGCCCGAAAAAACCGCCGAGGAGGTGCTTTTCGAGCAACAGGCCGATACGGTTGAAGAAATCGAAAGCCTTGTGCCGCGCGCGCCCGTTGTTACGGTAATGGGACATGTCGACCACGGCAAAACCTCGCTTTTGGACTATATCAGAAAGGCGCACGTAACCTCGGGAGAGGCGGGTGGCATAACCCAGCACATCGGCGCATATACAGTAACAGTGCAGGGCAAAGGTATAACCTTTATCGATACCCCCGGACACGAGGCGTTTACGGCTATGCGCGCGAGGGGCGCTCAGGTTACGGATATAGTCATTCTTGTGGTTGCGGCGGACGACGGCATAATGCCGCAGACGGTTGAAGCAATCAACCACGCAAAGGCGGCAAAGGTAGACATTATTGTCGCGGTCAACAAAATCGACAAGCCCGCGGCAAACGTCGATAAGGTTAAGCAGGAGCTTACCGAATACAACCTCGTACCCGAGGAATGGGGCGGCGAAACCATGATTTGCCCCGTTTCCTGCAAGACGGGCGAGGGAATCGACAATCTGCTTGAAAGCCTTCTTTTAAAGGCGGAAATGAAGGAGCTGCTTGCAAATCCCGCAAGGGAAGCAAGAGGCGTTATTATCGAAGCCCAGCTCGACAAGGGCAAGGGCCCCGTTGCAACCGTGCTTGTGCAGAACGGTACTCTGCGCACGGGCGACAACCTTGTTTCCGGCATGGTTTCGGGCAAGGTGCGCGCAATGATAGACGACCGCGGCAGAACGGTTAAGGAAGCAGGTCCCTCTATGGCGGTAAACGTCCTCGGACTTGACGCCGTGCCCAATTCGGGCGAAGCTATCAACGCCGTTTCCTCCGAGCTTATGAAGCGTGTTCAGGCGGAAAGAAAGAGAAAGCTTAGCGACGACATGACCAAAAAGATGTCGAAGGTTTCGCTTGACGATGCGTTTGCGGGGCTTGAGGGCGAGGAAAAGAAGAACCTCAATCTTATAATAAAGGGCGACGTTCAGGGCTCGGTAGAGGCTATAAAGCAGTCGGTTGTCAAATTGACCAACGACGAGGTACAGGTTAAGGTTATTCACAGCGCGGCGGGCGCGGTAACCGAAAGCGACGTAATGCTTGCGGAATCATCAAAGGCTATTATTCTCGCGTTCAACGTCCGTCCCGACCCCAAGGCGAAGGCGCTTGCAGAGCGCAGTAAGGTAGACGTAAGAACGTACAGAATAATATACGACCTTCTCGACGATATGGAGGCGGCGCTTAAAGGTATGCGCGCGCCCAAATATCAGGAAAACCTCCTCGGCAAGTGCGAGGTTCGCCAAACCTTCAAAATCACGGGCGTCGGCAATATTGCGGGCTGTATGGTGCTTGACGGCAAAATCGTCCGCGGCGGCAAGCTGAGAATTTACCGCGACGACATTCTTATCGTCGAAGGCGGAGTGAAACAGCTTAAACGCTTCAAGGACGACGTCAAAGAGGTCGCGGCGGGCTATGAATGCGGCTGCTCGATTGAAGGTTTTAACGATATAAAAATAGGCGATATTATAGAGTGCTACCTCATTGAAGAGATAAAGCAGGACTGATTTTATGAAGGGTATAAGAGGAGAACGCCTTGCGGGCGAGTTCCAAAAGGAAATTTCAAGCATAATTGCGGGTAAGCTTCGCGGAAGCTACCCGCAGCTTTCCGCAATAATAAGCGTGACCGAGGCGGATATCGCGCCCGATTTAAAGAGCGCGAAAATATATATCAGCGTTTACGATACCGATTTAACCCGCGCCGAAAACAGCTTTGAAATTCTTAAAGAGAACGCCGGCTTTATCCGCCGAGAGCTGTCAAAGGTTATGCGGCTTAGAACGGTGCCCGAGCTGCGCTTTATAAAGGACGGCAGTATGGCGTACGGCGAAAAAATCGACAGAATAATTTCTGAGCTTGAAGAGGAAGATGAACAGTAAAACGGACGAAATACTTTCAAAACTCAATAACGCCACGCGCATTGCCGTATTTTGCCACGTTCATCCCGACGGCGACGCAATCGGCAGCGGGCTTGCCTTGTATCTTGCGCTGAAAGGCAAGGGCAAAGCCGCGTGCTTTGTCTGCGAGGACGCCGTACCGAATAAATTTCTGTTTCTCGACGGCGCGTCGGAAATAAAGACCGAATTGCCCGATACGGATTACGACCTTATGGTTGCCGTAGACTGCGCGGACGTAACCCGTCTGGGCGCGTTTGCAAAGGGCTTTGTAAAGTTTAAAGAAACGGTCAATATCGACCACCATATTTCCAACAACGGCTATGCAAGGTATAATTACGTTGTTGAACGCCCCGCCACCTGCGAGCTTTTATGCGAGCTTTTGCTTGCGGGCGGGTTTGAAATTACCGTACCGATAGCCAACGCGCTTATGACGGGGCTTGCCACCGACAGCGGCAATTTCATTCATATGGACGTAAGTCCCAAAACGTTCGAAACTGCGGCATATCTGCGGGGCAAAGGCGCAGATTGCAGTAAAATCAATTACGAGGTGTTTTCTCGCCAGCCCAAATCGCGCGCTCTTCTTTACGGAAGGGTAATGAGCAAAATAAGGTTCGCTTTGGACGATAAGCTTACCTTTATTACAATAACGGCAAAGGATATGCAGGAAACGGGCGCGGACAAAAGCCTTACGGAGGGCTTTGTGGATTTTCCGCTTACCATTGACGGCGTAGAGGTGTCCGTGGCGCTTATGGAGGCGCAGAAGGACAGATATAAGGTTTCTTTAAGAAGCAAGGGTAAGGTAAACGTCAACGCAATCGCAACGTCCTTCGGCGGCGGCGGGCATATACTTGCAAGCGGCTGTATGCTTTGCGGCTCTGTCGAGCACGTTATAGATAAGCTTACCTATGCTGTTTACCAGAATTTATGACGGGTTTTATTGTTGTTGATAAGGAGCAGGGCGCGTCCTCCGCACAGGAGGTTAACAGAATAAAGCGCCTTTTAAATACTCCGTGCGGGCATATGGGCACGCTCGACCCTATGGCGACAGGCGTGCTTCCCGTTGCGATAGGCAACGCCGCAAGGCTGTTCGATTTTTTTCTTGACAAGCGCAAAACCTACGTTGCCGATTTTCGTTTCGGCATTGACAGCGACACTCTCGATACCACGGGCGAAATGCGTTTAAACGCAGGATATGTGCCGTCCAAACAGCAAATTGAAGCAGAGTTGTATAAATTCGAGGGCGAGGTAGAACAGCTTCCGCCCAAGTTTTCGGCAAAGAATATAAACGGCAAACGCGGCTATCAGCTTGCGCGCGAGGGTATAGAATTCCAGCTGAAAGCAAAAAAGGTAAATATATACTCCATTGTTTTGATAAATCAGACGGAAGAGGACACCTTCCGCTTTAAAATAGAATGCGGCGGCGGAACGTATATCCGCTCGATTGCACGGGATTTGGGCGCAGGTCTCGGAACGTGCGCGGTAATGAGCGCGCTTGTAAGAACGGCAAGCGGGGTGTTTTCGCTTGAAAGCTCTGTAAAAACGAGGTCGCTGACGACCGATAATATACAAAATTTTATAATTCCGACCGAAAGCGTATTGCCATACGAGGCTATCGTACCGACCCCGCAGCAAGCTAAAAAGCTTTTTAACGGCTTGTCGGTGCCGTGCGATAAGGCAGACGGCGTTTATAAAATATATTCCGCCGACGGCTCGTTTTACGGACTTGCAGAGGTCAGTCAATCTGTTTTAAAGGTAGGTAAAAAATTATGTTAGAAATCGTTAATTACAATGAAGGCGAATACGAGTTTCCATGCCTGCTTGTTCTGGGCTGCTTTGACGGTCTGCATATAGGACATGCCGAGCTGCTTAAAAAGGCAAAATTGCAAGCTAAAATCAACGGTCTTGATTTGGGCGTTATGCTGTTCGCCGACGGCAAGGGCGGCAAGCAGGTCTATTCCTTTGACGAGCGCATAGCGCTTTTAGAGCAGTTCAACGTCAAATTTGTCGTCAGAATAGAGTTCACTAACGACTTTAAAAATACCAAGCCGCTTGACTTTTTGCAGGTTTTAGAGGATAAGCTCAACGTTAAGGCGTATATGAGCGGCAAGGACTTCCGCTTCGGCGCGGGCGCAAAGGGCAAGTCCTCCACACTCAAAAATTATTGCGAGGACGAGGAAAACGGCGTCTGGTATATGCCCGTCAAGGACGTTTTAAGCGGCTCCGAAAAGGTAAGCACTACCCTGATAAAATCCTTGCTCGAAAACGGAGAAATCGCTTCCGCAAACGAGCTGTTGGGAAGAAGCTTTTCCGCAACCGCTACAGTCGGCGAAACCTGCGGCAATCAGATTAAAATTTTGTATCCGCAGAATAAGATAGCCCCCAAGGACGGTATGTATTGCGTAAAATGCACCGTGGGTGAAAACGAATACGACGGCACGGCGACAGTCGGCGGCGATGTTACGGTCACGCTTGAAGATTTCGGCGGAAATATCGACGGACAGCAAATAAAAATAGAGTTTTTATCGGCTTGCGAGTGCGCGGCTCAGCTTGAGGAGCCTACCGCACAGCCCGTTTGCGAAGCTGCCGAGGCGGAAGCAGAGGCGGTCGTCGAGCTGGCTGTTGCCGATATAACCGATGAGGCTGACAATGCCGAGCAGTCGCCTATTGCGGAAGAAGTTCCCGCAGACGATGTACCCGCAGAAGCAGTGAATACGGAAGCGGTACCCGAGGATTTGCAGTTCGAGGACGAGCTTGAAGAGGAGTTTGTAGCGCCTTCCGCAGAGGAAACGGAAGAGCCTTCCGAGGAGCAGGACGAAGGGCAGACCTTAACGGAGCTTGCAGAACAAGAAGCAACGGAAAATGCGGAAGAGGACATAAATCAGGACGTAGAAAACGAACCCGAACCCGAGAACAAACCCGAACCTGAGGACGAGGGCAAAACTCTTACGGAAATCGCGGAAGAAAGCAATGAAGAGGCGGAGCCCCCCGCAGAGGAAGAAATTTCCGACGGCGGCGAGGATAACGGATAATGTGCCATAAAACGTTGCCGCAAGGCTATTCCTTTTTTGATAAAATCGATTTAAAAAATAACAAAAAGCAGTTTTGGACGGTTCAGGGCATCTGTCTGGCAACTATTGCAGTTATGTTGGGAATCGGTTGGCTTATCGAAAGTCCTTTAAAGATAGAAAACAATACCGAGTCGATTATAGGCTTGGTAGTGTTGATTGTCGGCTTTGTGCTGTATATTTTCGCGCACGAGGCTGTTCACGGGCTTTTTATGTACGCCTTCTGCAAAACAAAAATTAAATACGGCTTTGTCGGCTGGGCGGCGTATGCGGGCAGCTCGGCATATTACGATAAAAAGCACTACATTATAATTGCGCTTGCGCCCGTTGTGGTCTGGGGCGTGACTTTTGCGGTGCTTAATATATTCTTTCACAGCGGCATTTGGTTCTGGGTAATCTGGTTTCTGCAAATCGGCAACGTAAGCGGCGCTTGCGGAGATTTTTTCTGCGTTTATAAAACCGCCCGCTATCCAAAGGATATTTTAGTTAACGATACGGGGCTGGAAATGCAGATTTTTTGCAGAAACGCAGCTCCCGCAGCTATTGAAGAAGAGATAGCAACAGCCGAAACGGCAGAGGACAAGCAAACGGAGAACAGCATTGATTAAATTCGGCCCAAGCGGCAATTGCGAAGAATTTTATGCCGAAGGACACAAGCATACAGAGCAGGCGGCGCAGTTCTGCAAGGCGCGCGGGCTTGACTGTTACGAGTATTCCTTCGGTCGCGGCGTAAATATGTCGGAGGGCAGAGCGCTTAGCATAGGCGAAGCCTTCCGCCGCGAAAATGTAGAAATCAGCGTACACGCGCCGTATTTCATAAATTTTGCAAACCCCTCTGACGAGGCGGCGCAGAAGTCCTACGGCTACGTTCTCGACAGCGCAAAATTTTTAACGCTTTTCGGCGGGCAAAGGCTTGTCTTTCACCCCGCGGCGCAGGGCAAGGCTACGCGCGGAGAGGCCGTTCAAAAAACTGTAGACCGTCTTAAAATTTTAAGGGACTATATTTATCTTAACGGCTACGAAAAGCTAATGTTCTGTCCCGAAACAATGGGCAAGACGGCGCAGATAGGCACCTTGGAAGAGGTTGTCGCATTCTGCAAAATAGATAAATGCTTTACTCCCGCAATCGACTTCGGTCATATAAACGCGCGCGAGCAAGGCAGCTTAAAAACGGTTGCGGACTATCAGTCGAGGCTTGAATATATGCTTGCGGAGCTTGGGTATGACCGCGTTAAGCATTTTCACGTTCATTTTTCCAAAATTATGTACGGCGGCAAGGGCGAAATAAAGCACCTCACCTTCGAGGACGAGCTTTACGGTCCCGAATTCGAGCCGCTTGCAATTGCGCTTAAAAATCTCAAATTGCAGCCGTATATCGTCAGCGAGTCGGCGGGTACGCAGGCAAAGGACGCCTGCGAAATGAAGAGAATTTATAATTCCGTTGACATAGCTGTATAAATTTGATACAATAATTCCGTCAAAAAGGTAAAAAATGGCATATACCAACGCAAAAACTATATACGACAAGGTCGGCGCGGAAGCGGTTTTAACCGAGCAGTCCGACCTCAGGCAATATTTAACGGGCTTCGGCAGTACGTTCGGCTATGTTTTAAGCGATAAAAACGGTTCGGTCTTTTATACCGACCGGCGCTATATAGAGGGCGCAACGGCGGCGCTTGAAGGCTCCGATATAGCTGTAAAAATTTTCGAAGGCACTATAGAAAAGCTTTTAAAGCCATATAAGCAGGTTGCAGTTCCGCTTTCGAGGACGTTTTACAACGATTGGAAGCGTCTTGCGGATACGGGCATACAGATATGCGACAGCGAGCCCGCATTTATCGAAGCAATGTCGATTAAACAGCCTTACGAGCTGTCCTCCATAAAAAAGGCATGCGAAATAACCGATAAAGCATTTGAATGTCTGCTTTCAAAAATTAAAGAGGGTATGACCGAAAACGAGCTCGCCGCCGAGCTTGAATACCTTATGCGTAGCTTTGGCGCAAGCGGGACAAGCTTTCCCACAATCGTTGGCTTTGGTGAAAATTCAAGCGTTCCCCATCACGAAACGGGTTTGCGCAAGCTTAAATTCGGCGATATAATACTTATAGATTACGGCTGCAAGGTCGGGGGCTATTGCTCCGACTGCACGCGCACCTTCCTTTTCGGCGACGACAAAAAGCACCAACGCTTTAAAACCGCGTACGCGCACGTTTTAAAGGCGCATATGCTTGTCAAGGAGCGGTTAACGGACGGCATGACGGGCAGACAGGCGGACGCAATCGCCCGCGATTATTTAAAGGCGAACGAGCTTGACAAATTCTTCTCGCATTCGCTCGGGCACGGCATAGGCGTTAATATTCACGAATTCCCACGTCTTTCAACAAAAAGCGAGGACGTTTTAAGGAATAATATGGTCTTTTCCGACGAGCCTGGTGTATACTTCGAGGGCGATTTCGGAATAAGAATAGAGGACACCGTAACGCTTATTGACGGCAAAGCGGTAAGCCTGACGGATTCGGATAAAAATTTGATTATTTTATAAATTCAGTTTAACATACAAGGAGTTTAAAATTATGGCATCAATTTTAGCAGGCGATATAAGAAAAGGCGCAACCTTCGAATATAACGGCAAGGGCGTTTACACCGTAACCGAGTTCCAGCACGTCAAGCCCGGCAAGGGCGCGGCGTTTGTAAGGGCAACCCTTAAAAACGTCGTAACGGGTCAGGTGCTTTCGGACGTAACCTTCAACCCCACCGCAAAGCTCGAAACGGCTCAGGTAGAAACCAGAAAAATGGAATATCTGTATTTCGACGGCGAATTCTATGTATTTATGGACCCCGAAACCTACGACCAGATTACACTCAATCACAGTCAGGTTGAGGAGGCGCTTAAATACATCAAGGAAAACGATACCGTTACGGTCAAATCGCTTAACGGCGTAGCATTCTCGGTAGAGCCCGAAAACTTTGTAGAGCTTAAAATTACCGAATGCGAGCCGGGCGTAAGGGGCAACACCGCAACCAACGCAATGAAGAACGCCGTTGTAGAAACGGGTGCAACCATTCAGGTGCCTATGTTCGTTGAAGAGGGCGAAACAATCCGTATCGATACCCGCACGGGCGAGTATATGTCGCGCGTAGGCAAATAATATGAAGGCGGTCATTCAGCGGGTAGGGCGTACGGCACTTTCCGTTGACGGCAGTCTTGTTTCCGAAATTCCCTTCGGGCTTGCGGTATATCTCGGTATAAGGGTCGGCGATACCGCCGCGCAAGCCGAACAGCTTGCAAAAAAGCTTGCCGCACTGCGGATTTTCGAGGACGAAAACGGAAAAATGAACCTATCGCTTAAAGAGGTCGGCGGCGAAATTTTATTGATTTCGCAGTTCACGCTTTACGGCGACTGTTCGCACGGCAACAGACCCAGCTTTACGCTTGCCGAGCGTCCCGAACGCGCAAACGAGCTTTATGAATACACCGCCCGAATTTTGCGCGGCTACGGGTATACGGTAAAGCAAGGCGTTTTCGGCGCAGATATGAAGATAGAGCAGTTTAACGACGGCCCTGTCACAATTATATACGAAATTTAAAGCACAGGGCGAAAATTTTCGCCCTGTTCGGTTATACGGATATGAAAATTAGATTTTGTGGAACAGGCGCGGCGGAGGGCTTCCCCGCCGTGTTCTGCAGCTGTGAATACTGCGAAGCCATCCGCGGCAAGGCAGAGGAATACCGCACTCGCTCGCAGATTATAATAGATGACTGTCTTTCCGTCGATTTTCCGCCGGAGGCATACTCAAACAGCCTTAAATACGGCTATAACCTCGGCGAACTTAAATATATTTTGGTCACTCATTCGCATATGGACCATTTTTACGCGCACGATTTTATTTTGCGCGGTTATAAATATGCACGGGTCAGTCAGCCAAAGCTGCAAATTTACGGCAATGCAGAGGTTGCCGCAGTATATAACGAATGTACCGGACGCGAGCTTAAGCCGCAGATAGCCTCGGACATTTCCGTCCGCACGGTTGCGCCGTATCAGCGTCTGCAAATCGGCGATTACACGGTGCTTACTTTGCCCGCGCAGCATTCCCAAACAGAGCAGTGTCTGCTGTATTATATAGAGCGTAACGGCAAGGGCTATCTGCATTTATACGATACGGGCAATTTGGACGCCGCCGCCTTTGAATTTCTTGCAAAAAACAACGTAAAGGCGCAAGTCGTTGCAATCGACTGCACCTTTGCCGATAATTCTGCGGGCTTGCAGGCAAGGCATATGGGCGTAGAGGACGATATGATAATAAGGCGCAGACTTGAGGACTGCGGAACGGTTGACAGTAACACAAAGTTTGTAATTACGCATTTTTCGCATAACGGAAATCCCACGCGCGCCCGTCTTGCCGCGCTTGAAAAAAAGTATTCGGTTATTGCCGCATATGACGGTATGCTTTTGGAAATTTAACTGCTTATGAATAAGCTTTTCGGACATTTGAAAACGGTTACAACCCACAGGCGGCTTGTGCGTCGGCTTTGCTTTAAATGCGGACTTATCAGACAAGGCTTAACGCACGATTTATCCAAGCTTTCCGCGGCAGAGTTCTGGCGTGGCGTCAAATACTATCAGGGCAACCGCAGTCCGCAGACAAGGGAGCGGGAGCTTTTCGGCTATTCCGCCGCATGGCTGCACCACAAGGGCAGAAACAAGCACCATTACGAATACTGGACTGACTTTGCGGACGGCAAAAGGGTGTATGTGGAAATGCCCGCAAAATACCTTGCCGAAATGGTCTGCGACAGAATAGCGGCGGGCAAAACATATAAGGGTAAGGAATATACCGACGCAAATCCGCTTGCCTATTTCGAAAATCAGACGGATAAGACTGCAATGAACGAAAAAACATGCGAGGCTTTAAGATACTTTTTAACGCTGTTACGGGATAAGGGCGAAAATGAAATGTTCAAGGAGCTTAAACGCTTTGTAAAAGAAAGCAAGCGGAGCCGCTGACAATGCGGCTCCGCTTTTTTAATATTTTTCAATATTTACTTTGTTCTTGCAACGGTAACGTTGTCCTTTTTGCGGTTTCTTAAATCCTTTACGGGGTGCTCGCTGTCCTGATAGCGATAGTCCTGTCCAAGCCGTTCAATCGCCTTTTTAATGACAAGGTGAGAGGGGTTCCTTTCGGGGTCGCCGGACATGTATTTCTGATAGTCGAAATATCTGTGGCTGTCGGGCAGCTTTTTAACGTCCTTATAATCGGGCTTGCTCTGCGTGTTGTCCGCCGTAAGGTAAATTGTGTTCGCAATGACCTTTCTTATATATTCCTTGTTTCCGCCCAGCTTTAACAGCTTGGGGAATTCGCCGTCGCCGCAAACCTGCTCAAACGTCTTGTTTTCGTACTTTTTAAGCAGCTTTGCCGCAGTCTTCAGGTGCGCAATCTCCATTTTGTAATGCTCTGTCCAAATTTTTTTGATTGCTTCGTCGCTTTCGTCCTGCATTGCAGAATAATACAGCCAGCACTCGCAGTACTCGTGCATAACCCACTGCTCCAACCATGTAAGAGTGGGGTCCTTAAGGCTTTCGTACTGGGTTACATGCGCCTCCTCAATCATTGCAATTTCGGCGTACAGCCTTCTGCCCACGTCGTTTTTATACCACTGCGCAATGTTCATATAATAGTTCATCGTCTGCTGTTCCGCGGCGGTTATGGTGCTTGCCACAAGCTTTGTATACAAGTCCGCCTTCTTTGCGTCCATGTGCGGCTTTACGTCGTCTGCGGGATAGCGGTGCTCTGCAACCGTGGGTCTGCCGGGCATAATTTCGGTATACTTGCCTACAAGCGTGTCCGCGTCGATATTTTTATCGGTTTTCAAAAGGTTTGCATAGCGGTAAAGGTGGTCAAAGTCCTCCAACAGCGCAAAATTAAGTGCTTTTATATTGTTTTCGTCCGTTTCGTTGCGGGCAAGCACGGCGGTAAGGTCAACGGCAAGCTGTTCGTAGGCAATAGTTGTTTCAAGAATGCTTTCGTTAATCGGCTTCAAGCAGCTTATGCGCTTTTGTTGCTGCTGTTCCTGACGGCGCACAACCGCCAAAGCCGCTAAAATTTCCGGTATTTCGCAATGCCTTGCAAAGTTATGCATAAACCACTGCGATTCGAATTCCGTGCCGTTCATAAGTATAACGCGCGTCTTAGTGTAGGGCGAGGTCTTGTCCTTGTTATAGCTTTTCGGATACATTTTTTTCAGCGGTAAAAAATTGTTTTCAAGCGTTCTGCTTTTTTCTTTTATAGGGTTCATAAAAAAGTCCTCCGCAGAAATTTTTGTCATTTTTACCGTTTAATATTCGGTTGCTTGCTATTTTTTGCAAAAAATCATAAAATAAATTAAAGAGTGAACGGAGGCGCGCCGTGTTAAAAAGCAAATACAAAGTAATTATAATCGGCGCGGGACCTGCGGGGCTTGCCGCCGCATTAAAGCTAAAAAAGCTTGGCATAAGCGATATTCTCGTTGTTGAAAGATTTACCTTCCCGCGGTACAAGTGCTGTGCGGGATACGTCACCGCCAAAACGGGCGATGAGTATAAAAAGCTCGGGCTTGACATTGAGGAATGCAATTATTCGCTTATCAAAGACTTCAATATTTTCTATAAAAATAAAAACAGACTTAATATAGTTAATAAATTTCTGTACACCAACAGAACAATCGACCGCGTTGAGCTGGATAACGCGTTTTTCGGGCTTGCAAAATCAAACGGTATAGAAGTGGCGGAGGGCGTGAAAATTACCGCTCACAGTCCCGAAAACAATGCGGTAAAGTTTTCTGACGGAGCAACCGTTGCATACGATTATCTTATTTTTGCCGACGGCACGACAGGCTTCGGCAGCCGCTATCAAAAGTCCGGCAAAAGAAATATCGCTTTACAGCTTGTTTTTGAAAGTGACATTCCGGAAAGCATTCAAATTCATTTCGGCGTAACAAGGCGCGGCTATGGCTGGGTAAGCTCTTATAACGGCATTACAAACGTGGGGCTTACGGACGTTTACGGCAAAAGGACGGACTATAATAGGGTGTTCGAGGGCTTTTTAAAGCAGTTGAATATATCTGCGGATATAAGCGGACTTAAAGGCGCGTTTACGCCTATGACGGTCGGCAAGCCTGTTATTTTCGGCAACGTTTTTTTTGTCGGCGATGCGGTCGGCGCCTGCGACCCTATGACCTTGTCGGGACTTAGATACGGACTTAAAAGCGGAGAGCTTTGTGCAGAAGCTATTGCGCTCGGCAACCTTAAAATTTATAAAAAATACGTCAAAGGTCTTAAAAATCGCTTTGCTTTTATGTGGGTAATGCAGTCGGTATTTTATTTTGCCCCCGTACTATGCTTTGGTTTCAACGTTTTTTGCAGGCTTTTCGGCAAAACCGTTGCAAAAATCTTCAATAATTTTTTTGTCAATAAAAAATAGAAAATTTTGCCTTACAACGCTTTTCTTTTTTATAAAAATGTGTTATATTAGCAGTACAAAAAGCTAAACGCAGGTGTCGCCTATCGGTATGGCGCCAGCTTCCCAAGCTGGTATCGGCGGGTCCGACTCCCGTCACCTGCTCCAAAAATACCCGTTTTCGGACGTTTTTTGCCCGAAAACGGGCTTTTTTTATGCGTTTTTAATCATTTCCGGCGGCTGCTTAGTCGTCATTTTCATTTTGTGGGGGCAGAATTGGGGGCAAATCGTAAAAAAACTTTTCACCCTCGGATATACGGAACTCGTCGGATAAAGTCGTGTAGGCTTCGCCTAACTTGCCGAGAGAATGACCCATAAACCGTTTACGGGCATATTCATTTACATTACACTCAATGCAGCGGCTGTTAAAAGTTCTACGCAAGTCTTTCAATGTGTGTTTAGGAAAATATACGTGCAACTTTTCGCTGATTCTGTTTACGGTATAAAAATGTAACTCATTGACGTTTTCTAAATACGGGCGAAGCATAGGCGTGATAGGTATTTTTTTATACTCAACTTTCTTAGTTTTCTGCTTGCTGTTTACTGCGATTATAAAATTACCCTCTATCCGAGCAGTAGCGTATTCGTTCGGGCGTAAGCCCGTATACAAAGCAACGGCAAACATAAGTTGATACGGTGTGCCCGCAGTTGCGTCCAACAATTTTTTTTCTTCTTGCTTTGTAAACGCTTTGCCGTGTTTACGTTCGTGTGCAGTAAAAACAACAAGGTCAAGCGGATTGTGCTTTATAAGTCCATGTTTTATTGCCGCGTCAAAAATCTGATTAAGCCGCCCGCGTACCTCGTCGGCTGTCTTGCCGTAACCTTTTGCAATTATTCCGTCAAGCAGTTGCTGGCACATTGCCGGCGTTATTTTCTTTATTGCAAGGTTTCCGAAAGCGGGTTGAATGTGGTTTTTATAACGGTTGGTTTCGTTCTTGTATGTTTCCGCGCATACCTTCCGCCGCCAAAATGTTTCTATGTAATAAGTTGCGAACTCGTGGAAGTTTGTGGGCACATCTGAAAGGTTGTTGCCTGTTTCAATTGCCTGTACTGCGGCAATAAACTTTTCCGGCAATTCGTCTGGGTTAGTACTCGATACGGAAATATTATAATCGCCGCAGCGGTAGCGTGCTTCATAGTGGTAGCCGTGCTTGCTGCGTTTACGCCTGCGTACGTGCACAAGCTTATCCGCGGCAATAAAATACTTTCTGAATCTAATAGGCATTTTTAAAATCTCCTTTTTTGTGAAATTTAAAAAATAGCCTGTTTTATCCTGTTCTATGGGCGGCGGTGCGGAATTATCCGCGCCATCGTTCGCACTTATAGGCTGCCGCAGTTCGGCGGCGAGCCGTGCGGAAATTTCTTCGGTTTCCGCGCCGTTTCCTGTTGCGCCTGCAAGCAGTAGCGCGCTTGCAAGTTCCAAAATCTTTTGTTTGTCCATTGTCTGAACTCCTTGAAAACGTATTCACCGCAAAGGGTGTAGGCGCAAGAGTAAAACAAACGGTGGGCATTTTCAATTAGAATTTGTCTGCAATTTTTAGCGGCTTTTCGTTGGTTATTTCAGTTTCAGCATATTTTCGCCGACAGTTATATAATCGCGCTGGGCTTGCTCGCCGAAGCGTTTACCTATTTGCCGGAACACGTAAAGCAAATCGTCCTCAATTGGCGTAACATTCATTTTGCGGGTTTTAGATAGCCCCGCGGCACGTTCGGCTGGCGTAAGTTCATCTTCAAGAAGTTCCTCTATTGAAATATTAAAAAAGTTAGATATTTCTTTCATACGTTTCGTTGGCGGTATTCTTGTAGTGCTTTCCCACATTCCGACAGTGCCGGTTCCTACATTTAAAATATGCGCTAATTCTCTTTGTGTTAAATTGTTTTTTTCTCGCAGTTCTTTAAGTTTTAAAGCAAAAGACATATAATCACCTCTAAAAAAGCATATCACGTATGCGGAGCGTGATTTATTTTTTTCGCCTTATGTTCATTTTATGTAATAAATATCTTGACTTTGCTCATATTATGTAATAATATTATTACAAATTATGAGCGAAAAATTGTGCATGCAACCGAGTGTGCAAAAAATAAAAGGAAGGTTAAATATGTCAAACAAGAAGGGTAGGGAAACGAAGATAGCGCGGACGACGTACATCATTATTGCGGCGGTTCTGGTAGTGACGGGCGCAACGTCGTTAATCGCTTGGGGTTCGAAGGGGTTTGAGGATTGGAACGTTCTGGGCTGGTTCGGGTATGTCCCCGCACCGGAAACTCCGGCAGTGCCGGCAGCGCCGGAGGAAGTGACGCCTGCGGGATATAAATTCGTAACGTCGGCAAGCGCAACCGTGCAGTCGGCAAGCTCCCGCACTATTCCCGCAGGCGCCGAAGCTGAATACAATACTTATTTGCAGTCTAATTCTCGTAATAAGGACTTGACGACAGCGGAAAATCTCGCGAAATTCACCATAAAAAACAACGTTGACGGTCAAACCGTCAGCGCGGCGGTTGCGGGCGTTAAGGTTATGGAAGACAGCTCGGGCGTTATGGGTAAGGCAATGGCGTGGTTAATACCGCGCATTGTGCCGTTTGAGCATTTGCAAGCGGGCTACATTTACAAAGACATAGTTTGCAAGGTGAACGGCACAGAAAAGCCTAATATGTTTAAAGGCAAGTTTGAGCATTGGGACTACTACACTGACATGGTGTTGCCCGCGGCGATAGAAATCACCTTTATTTTTGAGCAAGACCCGAACGCGGTGCAGCCGTTACCGCCCGACCCCGTTAAAGAGGGCTACACCTTTACGGGTTGGTATTATGGCACGGACGAAGAGCACGGCGAGAACTGCACGAAATATATCGGCGAAACGGTAACGTCAAATATCAACCTTCACGCTCATTTCAATATCAATCGCTATAACGTCACTTTTGACGCGGCGGGCGGCAAGTCAATCTCGCCGCAGGTTGTTGATTGGAACACGGTGCTTACGCCGCCGACGCCGGAGCGCACGGGCTACGACTTTAAAGGCTGGTTTTTATCAGACGGGACTGAATACACCGGACAAGCGATAAAAGAGGACATAACGCTTACTGCGAAATGGCAGATTAAGACATTCACCGTAACGTTTTACGTTGGCGGTGAGGTATACGCGACGCGCACGGTAGACTACGGCACAACCTTTGCGGAACTTGCAGAGGAAGCGAAAGATTTAAATTTAAAAGTACTTACCGTAATTACCGAGGGCGGCGAACAATCGCTTGATGAATTTGCGCAAGTGCCTATAACGGGCGATTATACGGTTATGGGCGAAAATTTAAACGTTTTAGAGCGTGTGCAGCACTTCATTAAAAACTATCCTTGGATATTCTTTGCGGTGGGCGCGGGCTTGTCGGTGATTATCGGGCTTATCGGCAGAGTGTGTTATAACAAAGCGTTAGAGCAAGCGTATGCGCGCCGCAACAGGAACAGCCGGAACGGCAGAAGGTATTAAGCAATGATACGGTTTAAAAGATTATACGCAATAGCCGCAATAATACTTTCAATATTCGGGCTATTAATAACTATAAATCGCGGCGGGGCGGCAGAAATCGCTTCCGCCGCTTCGGCGTACTCTTCGCCGCTGGTGGATTTACAACAAGACCCGAATTTCAAAGCGGAAGAATATCCCGTCGGCGGCAAGGAATACAAGATAGAAATTATCCAGATAGCGGAGAGCACGCGCACAGAATTGCTTGTGTATACATATCAGCCATACGGGCGCATAGAAGCAAGTTCAATCAGTATATCCAAAGCGATAAACGACAGTTACTCGCCAAGGGTGTATTCGCTTCAATTGCTGTCGTACGATGACGTTTTTTATAAATACAGGGTTGTAGATTTTGAACTCGAAGAGGACGCGCTGAGATATTACAACGTTGCGACAATCTGGCGCAAATACGATAGACAAATAGACGGTAACACAGGCGTCATAACAAAAGAGGTTGCCTATCCCGTGGGGAAGTTATGGACTGCCTCAACTGTGCAGGGGGAAATATCTTACACGTTGAAGCAGACGGAAGTCGTGGAAATCTATAATCCGTTCCCGGGCTTTGTGCGGCGCAGTAAAGGTGTTAGTTGGACTAACTATAAAAGTTGCGACGTGCATTTTATAGCCTTCAATACTAATTACGACATAACGCGCTTAATATCGGCGGACGTTACATATCGCACGCAAGACTACAAAAAAACGCTGCTTGGCGGCACAAAGGAAAGCGAACTGTCTGAGCGGTTGTATAAACGCGTAAACCACGACGAGAAAGCAGGCAACGACGTTAACGGGCTGTTTGCCAGCAAGTACAAATGGGACAGAATTTCTCGGACAACGGACTTTATCGCGGACCTCGATATAGAAGATGAGCAATTAAAATCGGACTTAAAAGCGCGGACATGGATAATTAACTTTTTGGAAACAGATTACACGGTGCCGCTTGGCGCGGACAACGCGTATGTGGCGGTATTCGGCGGCGTGTTCGGTACGTTTTATAACGGGTTTGAACTGCTCTTCGGCGAAACGAGCGGAACGCGTGTTAAAGAGGTTGCAGTACTCCGTCTTGAATTTGAGGTGGACGGAAAGCACTACAATTTGGGCGCGGTTTCTAATATTGTTTCCGGTTCGGACAGACCTTTGGACGACAAGGGCAACGTTGTAACGGATTGGCTTAAAGACGTGCTCGAAGCGCTTGCAAAAGTGCCGTGGTGGGGCTGGCTGATTATATTCGGTGTGCTTGCGATAATCGTCATAGCGATACTCGCTATATTCTTTCCTGTTGCAAAGAAAATACTTGCGGTAATTTTGCAAGTTTTAAAGCGGGCAGGGCAATTCCTTTGGAAGGTTATTTGTATTCCGTTTAAAGCGATTAAAAAACTTTCGGAAAACATAGCGGCAAAGCGCCGGCAACGTCAGTTATACAAGGCGTTAAATCCGCCTAAGGCTAAGAAGAAGCGCAAGAGGAAGGGGGCGAAGAAATGAAGAAGTTGATAGTAATATTTACGTTGTTGTTTATTGCTCTGATAATTGCCCGTGTGGTTTTTGCGTTTTACATTGACGCCGTACCGGTGTTTGCGGTGCTGCTTGCGCCGTTGGTGTGGCTTAGTGTGGGTTTAGGTGCGCTGACGCTGCTGTTTACTGTGATAGTGGTCTATAAGGAATTAAAGGGCAAGCCGCCGAAGGGGGGCGAAGAATGACGTTTGTAATGTTAACAATGGGCGGCGCAGTACTCGCGTATTTGGGCTTTATGACGACAGTGCTTGGCGCGGAGTGCGATATTAACGTAACGCCTTGGCAAATAATTTTGATTATATGCGCGGTGTTAATGGTGATAGCGGGCGTTGTGGACGGAGTGCTGGGAATAGTTCGGCTAATCCGCCGCAGGGGTAGGGGCAACGCCCGCGAAAAATACGGTATTTATCCGCCGCCAAAGCGCGGCGGCAGTGCTAAGCTGCCCGCCCTTCCGCCAAAGCGTCCGACCAAAACGGGAGCCAAAGGCAAGAAATAAAAAGGAGTTTTAAATATGTTCGGTAAGAAGAAAAAGATAACAGAAAAAACACAAAAGCCCCAAAAAGTATATAAGAATGATGCAGGTAAAGTTATTTATAAGCAAAGTACAGATAAAGTTGGAGACGTGCTTGTAAATCAAGGCGGAGTAAGAATGAAAATAACAAGCGAGCGTTTTGCCCCGCCGTGCGGATATGATGACGGAAAATTAAAAACCAGAATATTAACGCTTACACCTGATAAAAAGTCTGGAGTACCTGAGTTTGAATTGAACGACACAATGGTCGAGCATTACAGAAAAAACGGTGTACTTACTCGTCAGAAGAAAGCGGCGCCGAAACCAAAGAAAACGACGTCGCCGCGCGGGAAAGCGCGCAAATAGGATAAGCCGCGCGGTAAAGCGCGGCGCATATGCCGGTAATGGTGGGGCAGCAGTGACGCGCTGTCCGCGGTTCAAGTCCGCAAGCCGGCTTGCAAATCTCGGCTCCTGCACTGCCATAAACGGCGCAGGGGTTGAGATTAACGGAAGCAACAGCCCGCAAGGGCGTTGAAATATATTTTTTAGGAGATTTGCAAAAATGACTGTTAAAAAAAGCACATTGGACAATGCAATTAAGGCAATGCAGGATTTAAACGCGGCATTTGCAGGCGCCCGCGCCGAGGGTAGAAAGATTAATAGAAAGGTGTTCCATCAATTATGCGATATTGTGCACGGATATTGTGCTCAAATGAGAGAACAAATTGAAGGGCAAGCAGATACTCGCTCATATTTTAATTTTTGGGATATTGTAGATATGAGCGTGAATTCGCAGAAAAATCCAAACGAAACGGCGTATAAAATACTTGCCGTGCTCGGCGTCGAGGTGGCGGAATGATTAAAGTCAGACTTTGGGGCGAGTTAGAGGAAGTAACCGCGTTTAAAGAGTACTTAAAAGCCCAGCCGCGGCTGCGTTTGACGTATTCTTCCGAACCGTGCGCAGACCGCGGCGAAAGCACTTATAAGCGAATTTACATTGAAGCAAGTTTGCGCTCTTCGGAAGCGCCCGACATTGCAAACAGCGCCGAACCGCAGGAACGTGAAGTATTGCAAGCCTTGATAGAAAATATATTACAGTCTGAGCGAGGAAAACGGGCGATTAGTAGTGTATTCACCGTCTAAGCTTGCGCGAGCGTATTCAATCGCCAAACAGTTGTGCGAGTTCGATTTGGTAGACAAGCAAGAGGTTGAGGACTTTGTAAATAAGTATTCCGGCGAGGTGGGTAAATGCTGAAAAACGCTGAAATCGTCGCGCTTGAAGAACAGGAAGCAAAGATAATGGCGGAAGGCTTTGTGCAGAACGTCTACAACGATTTAAACGACATAAAGCATAGTTTTTTTGTAATCGGTTTTCGCCTTACCGAAGCGAATAACCTGAAATACTACAAAGCGCTTGGCTATCAGAACATAACGGAACTTGCGGAAGATAAGTTCGGCTTTAAGAAAACCGTTACATACGAGTTAATGCAAATATACGCGCTTGCGCACAATGCTCAATCGCCCATGCGCATAGCGGACAAGTACGATAAGTATTCCAAATCTCAATTGGCGGAGTTTTGCCGGCTCAGATACTGCCCTGACGAATTTATACAGATAGTAACGCCGCAGGACAACGTGGACACAATCGGGCGCGCGGTTACTTTTTGGAATAAGTATATAGCAAAACATTCCGCTACACCAACTGCAACTGCGGAAATAGCAAGCATAACCGACTTGCTGTTAATTGATATAGAAACGCCGCTAAGCAAGGTGCAGCGGGTAATCGAGCAACGCAAGGCGGCGCAACAGTCAGGCGAAAGCAATTCCGCAAATGCGGAAAAATCAAGCGTTTCCGCAGGGCAACTGCCGGGACAGACGGTAATCGATATAACGGAAATACAAACCGTTGAAGAGTTTAATGCAGTCGGCAATTTTTCCGGAAATCCGGAAAAATCCGAGGTTACGGACGAGCCGGAAACCGTAGCCGCAGCGCCCGCGCCCATGGCGGAGCAGATGACGGACGGTGAGTTGATTGACTATTGTCTGAAAAGACGAATGGTAACAATAAAAAAGTTTGAAATTTATACAAAGTTTAACGAGTCGCCGAGCAGAAATGAATTTATCAATTTTATAACTGATTTATATGGGATTGGAGAATACCATAGCCCGGTAATCAATTTTAACTACGGACCAAAGATAGGCATAATAATTATCCGGAAAGACAACAGCAAGATAGAATTGCCGTGGACGTATGTCACGGGACGGATAAGCCGCCTGATAGAATTGAACGAGTATTTAAGCGCGGACGAGCAAGCGGCGTATATAGAGTGGAAAGCGTCGCGCGACGGGCTTGTGGTGAACGTTGAGCCCGCTGCCGAACCCGCGCCGAAAATTACTAAACCACCCATAGAAATAGGCAAAAAGACAAATTGGGAATATTTGCAAACTTGTAATACGCGCGCAAATTTTTTATTTGTGGTAACGCAAGGAGTGAAAAGTATGCCTGAGGACTTCGGCGCCGGAATGCCGGATAGGATTTACAAGTGGTTACAGATTTGGCTTGAAAAGCCGGTGGCGCTTTAAAGGGGGATAAAAATGATACCGACAAAAGAATATAGAGAACGACAGCAAAGAACAATGAAAGCCCTTGCAACGATACGCGAGGGCGACAGGGTTAAAATAGTGCATTGCCTTGAAGCTGAACGCTATGCCGGCGAAACATTTGAAGTACTATCTGAACCTTATCAAATCGGCGGTACTTGGTGCGTAAAAATCGAGCGCAAAGGCACGTTTGATATAGGTTGCCTTGAAAAAATCGAGGGATAGGAAGAATGAGCGGTAATGTAAACGGAGTGTTTAAGACTTTGGGCGCAACAAGTCACAGCCAACACGAGCGCGAGCCGGACGATTATTACGCAACCGACCCGAAAGCGATTGATAAGTTACTATCGGTAGCGCAATTAAATACCCGCATATGGGAGTGCGCCTGCGGCGGCGGGCATTTATCGGAACGACTGACGGAACACGGCTTTTACGTTTGCAGTTCGGATATAAAAGACAGAGGCTATAAGCGGCTTTCAGTAATTAAGGACTTTCTGAAAGCAAAGACTGTACCGTTTAATCAGCCGTTCGATATAGTGACGAATCCGCCGTATAGGTATGCAAAGGAATTTGTAATAAAAGCCTTGGAACTGCTGCCGCATGGCGGCAAGTGCTGTATGCTGTTGCGATTGCAGTTTTTAGAAGGCAAAGCGCGATATGAGGAAATATTCCGAACAACCCCGCCGCGCCGAGTGTATGTATTTTCCGAGCGTTTGCAATGCGCGAAGAACGGCGATTTTGAGCAATTAAAAACCTCGGGCGGCTCAGCGATAGCGTATGCGTGGTTTGTCTGGGTGAAAGGTTGCGAAAATAAAACAACAACGGTTAATTGGATATGAAAGGAAAAAGAAACAGCCAGCGCGAGCGCAAAGCGAAACGCCGCAAGCGCTTCCGCGTAGTAATGGAAATAATCTTAATGGCGCTTGGGGTGTTGTGCGGGATAATGCCGCAGCCGTTTCCGTTGTTGGTGCCTATCCTTATCGGCACGGTAAGAATAGTTGGGCGCGCGTTAGAGAAAGAGCCGGAGCCGCCTTCGGCGCCGGTAGTGTATTGCAACGGGCACGTTGCACCGGACAAACCCATAAAAACGCTGCCAAAACAAAAGCCGCCTGCGGTAGAAGCAAGCGGCGCGAGGAAAAATAAAACGAGCGAGAGGGTAAAATAATGCAATTTTTGCAATGGTGCGAGATACATAAAATCGAGTTGATAATAACCGCGGTAGCGGTTGCGTTGCTGGTAATAATAATCGGCGTAATAGTTGTGGTTTGGAGGCGCAAAGATAAAGGGCTTTTTAAATTTCGTCGCTATAAAAAATATGAAGGCAGTGCAGAGAAGAAAGCAAAGCACCCAAAATTGATAGTGGAAGATTTAGAAACAGAATACGGATACATGGGCTTAACGGAATCTAAAAAGCACGGACGAAATAGCAATATACCTATAACAAATCCGGTAGCAGGCGATGACAGACAATCATATTTGCGAAAACCGGTGGAACACGATTTGAAGGAAAATTTTGAGGAAATTTTAGACGGATATAATTTGTCGAAAGCGGATATAAAAGCGGTTAAAAAGTATTTAAGGCACAGATTGAAAGTAAAGCGTCAGGAAGTGCGAGAGCAAAAGCGTAAAGCCAAAAAATGGAGAAACCGTAACAAAAGAAAAAAGAAGTAACACCGCTCGGAGTCATTAACTTCAAACATACGGGCAAACAGCCTTGGTTACTTCTTTAATATTATTATATTCAAATTTTTAAAAAAGTCAATAGCGGAGGAGCAATAAAATGAAGAAAGACGACAAAAAGAACAAGACCACCCGAGCGGCTCAGAGCAAGAGCGGGAAACCTTCTAAGCAACCGAAGCCGGCGGGTAAGCCTACGGACAAAACAACGGGGAAGAAGCGACCGCCTGCGGCGAAACCTTCGGCGCCGAAGAAAACGCCCGCAGCGCCTAAAAAGCCGACAGCCGCGAAAGCGCCTAAATTAAAGCCTATAAAGCACAGTGACGCCGAGGAAAACAAGATAGGCTCGGTAAGTCCTATAATCATAAAACGAGAAAGTAAGCCGCAGCCGCCGCGACACCGTGTGTTAAAGCGCGTGGCAAAAAGCGGCGGGTATACAGCCTTTGACGGAGCGAGAGCGGGTAAGACGTTTGCAACGCCTTCGGAAGCCGCGAATTATGCAGCGTACGTTTTTGCGTGTACCGGAAAAGTGATAGAGGTAGCGCCTACGAGTCGGCAGGTAACGCATACCTTTGAGCCGGAAGAGCAGAAGAAAAAGAAGTAAGTCAATGGAAAGCAAGCCCAATTTAACGCTGGTAGTGGGCGTCCGTGGTACGGGCAAAAGTTCGTTTCTTGCATATCAAGCGCATATAGCGAAGTTCGAGCGCGGGGAATACCTTAAACGCCGTTCAACGGAAAAGACGATAGAAATAAATAAAAAATATGGCTTGCACCTGACGCCGCCGGATAAGGTGCCGATATATTCACCTATGCGAATGCGGTTTTTAGAGGGCTATTATAAATACTACGAGCCGTATTTTATAAATCCGTATTATATAGGCGTCAACGACGGCAGCGGCAAGCCAGCATTATATGTAGCGCCATGCAGCGTTGTAATAATCCCCGAGTTGCAAAGGATAATCAACAGCCGTAAAAGCGCAACGTTCCCGGACAGATTAAGTCAATGGTTTGAGGAAAGCCGGCATTTCGATATCGAGTTTTGGGGCGACGGACAGCGCGGGCATTTAATGGACGTGAACGTGCGCGCTATAACCGACAAGATTATAGAAATGCAGGGTGTTGAGAATGAGAAAGACGGTTTAGGCAGAGTAATAAAAACAACATGGCATTGCCGAGAATTTTACAACGTCCGCGACTATGACGACTATATAAAAAACAATGCGCGGTGTTATAAAGAAACTGCTTACGAATACAACGGCAATATATTTGCTTGCTATGATTCGCAAGAGCGCGCGAGCGATTTTATCCCGCCGCGCGGAGAGGACTTTGCGTATATGCAACATTTAACATCGTCAGAGCGACAGCGATTGCCGGCAGAGCAGGCGGCAGTTTATAACATAGACGAGCCGGAGTGGTTCAGGGGCAAGTATGAAAAGGAAGAAGAAAAAGAGAACTGAGAACTATACGGACTACTACAACGAGATAGTAGACGATTTGTTTGAATTTAACCAAAAGTATATAGAAAAATCAATAGATTTGGAAGTTCATAAAAACTATATGGACGCGCAAATATACAAGTCGGTACAGGCAGCGCTTGCAGAGCAATATGAATCGGAGTTGGCGCTTAAACGCGCCCAGTCGCGAAGCAAAACAAACGAGCGGTTTTATTTAGCGGAAGGCTTAGCAAACGAATTGGCTGCTTACAGTTATTATAAATGTTTTCGTTGGCACAGCAGTCCGATGAAACGGATATTGGATAATCGAATCGCGTCCGAAGCGGCGGGTTATTTTGAAGAACTTGAAGAAGGTATTGAGCCGGACCATGACGAAGCTGAGAACGAAGCGGCGGAATTAATGTATACGCTTGTTTATGAAACAGTAGGACGGTTTAAGCGCCGCAAGGTAATCAAGCGCGTCGGCAGACGTCTTGTGTATTACATTGATGAGTACATTAAAGCGGAATGCATACCGGAACGCCGCGCCGCGCTGTTTGAGTTAATCGCCAACGAACTATCGCGGCAGACAGATACGACGCAGTTTAAATTGTTAAACGGCGAGTATATCAAAGGCTTGCTTGGCGAGCATATCCGGACACTGCCGCCTGAACGGGCGCAACCGGAGCAATTGCCGGCGAGCGAGGCGGCAACGCTGGCGCCTTCGGAAGAAGGACAACCGGAGCAAGCGGCGGCGAGCGAGGAGCCCGAGGAACCGGACGAGGACGAGGAGGACGATTTAAGCGCCTTATACGAACTTGCGGACGAGCCTGACGTCGAAGAACCGGCGGCGCCGGGCGAAGTGCAGGAACATGCGGAGCAAGCCACCACAGCGTCGGAGGAGGCGCCGGAGCAGGCAACCGACGTTGCGGACGACGTCGAGCAAATGCAAATGCTTGCGGCGCAGTCTGAGAGAAGCGCAGAACCCGAGGAACCGGACATGGGCGCAAACGCTGACAAGGGGGAAGAAACAGAAAACACAGATTAAGGGGGTAAGGCTATGATAAGGAAAGTGTATTTTTACGGTTGCGACGATTGCAAGGTGGTAGTGCGAGAATACCCGGACAAAAGCGCGCCTAAAAATTTAGGATGGGCGGTAGCGCATGACGGCAAAACTTGTTATTGCCCTGCGTGTGCGCTTCGGCACCGCTCAACGGGTTGTAAAGGCGTAAAATCTAACCAAAGCGGGCAACAGATAAAGATAGTTTAAGGAGGGCGGCAGATGAAGAAAATAGACGTGCAGGTGTTATTTAATAAATTAATATCCTTCGAGTATGAATTTTTAAAGTATTTAAATAAATTGCAGGGCGTGGAAAGTCGCCCGATAGATTTCACGGCAGCGGCGGACGCGCTGGGCGTGGACAAGCGCAAGGTGTATAACGCCTGCAAGCGTTTGCAAGCAGCAGACGCGCTTATCTGCACCGGTGACAGTTTTAAAATCGCGCCGGATATGTTTATTAAATGATAATAAATTACATAAAAACGGGTGCGCGCAGAGTGCATGCAAACGTGATGAGCGCGCCATGCACGCTTTAATCACTGTAATTCTTGTAAATTTTTAACAATAATAAGGACAAAAGGAAATGAGCAGTATAAATGCAATGCCGTACAATTTAGAAGCGGAGCAGGCGCTTTTGGGCTGTATGCTAATGGATAACGCAGTAATCCCGGAAATAACGGAAGCGTTGCAGGAGAGCGATTTTTACGTAGAAAGCCACCAAATAATTTATCGAGGGATAATGACGGTGTACCAGAGCCGCAAGGCGCTTGACATAATCACAGTAACGGACGCGCTGGAAACGCTGGCTAAGCTTGCGGACGTCGGTGGGATTGCGTACATAACCGAACTTGCGCAAATCACGCCTTCGGCGGCAAACTATGCGGAATATCTGGAAATAGTCAAGCGCGACGGGCTGAACCGTAGCATAATCCGCGCCGCCGGTGAAATAGCGGAGTATGCGCGTAAAAGCGACAGCGGCGAAGGTAGCATTCAGTATGCGGAATCGCGGTTGTACGCGGTATCGGACAAGCGAAGCGGCAGCACGGCAGAGGATATACGGGAAACGGGCTTTAACGACGTGCTGGAACGTATGAACGCGCTTGCAATGAATAAAGACGCGTTTATGGGCGTCAAGACGGGTTTCTTCCGGCTGGACAAATTGACGAACGGCTTACAAAAGCAAAACCTTATAATCCTTGCCGCGCGCCCGGGAATGGGCAAAACGTCGCTGGCAATGAATATAATCGAGCACGCGGCGCTTTACGATAAAAAGGTTTGCGCGGTTTTCTCCTTGGAAATGTCCACGCTGGAAATCAAATGGCGCTTATTGTGCGCCGCCTCGGGCGTGAGTTCGTCGGCCGCTAATGCCGGGCGTCTGGGCACCGAGGAATGGAAGCGCCTGACGAAGTACAGCGACAAACTGTCGAGGGCGAGTATAAGCATAGACGACAACGCGGGAATAACGCCCGCGGAAATACTGTCTAAGTGCCGCAGAATCAAAGCGCGGAACGGCGGGCGGCTGGACCTTGTAATGGTGGATTACATACAGTTAATGAGCAGTGGTAAGCGGTATGGGGAGCAAAACCGTACTCAGGAAGTGGCAGACGTAACGCGTGCGTTAAAACTAATGGCGAAGGAGTTAGACGTGCCGGTGTTGGCGCTGTCACAGCTTAGGCGCCTTGATAAGAATGATAAACCGCAGTTATCGGATTTGCGTGAATCGGGCGCAATCGAGCAGGACGCCGACGTGGTAATGTTTATCGAGCGTCCGGACGTCGGACTGTCGGACGAGGAAATGGCGAAGAAGAGCATAATCAAGGGCGCGGCGATATTGACGATAGCAAAGCACCGTAACGGCGAACTTGCAAAATTGCCGCTTCGGTTCAGGGGCGAAATAACAAAATTTGTAGACGCGGAGTAAAGAATGGCGGCGAACACGGCAGCAAAACTGAATACCGAACAGAGCGGCGGGATATATTACGTCAGTTTTTTCAGCGCGCTGAAAGCAAGCGCGCTGTCGTCGCTGGCACAAATTTACAGTGGGTTAATATCGAGTTTTTCCGGCGTTAAGGACGCGCTGGGGAACGAAAGCACGTTTACACGCAAGTATGACGAGATAACAGAATTAACGGGCATAAGCGCGCCTTCGATTAGCAGATTTAACCGCGACCTTAAAGCGCTGGGCTATATGCGCAAGGACGGGCAAAGCACATACGTTTTTGACCACGGCAAGGTCGGCGGCCGCAAATGGCATTGTCCGCTTGAAGTGTTAAGCCGCGAGTTCGAGATGACGGACGACGACGGTAACACGTTCACAAAGCGCTTAACGCCGAGCACGTGCAAAGTATACGCGCTGATTTATACTAAACGCAGCGTTTATCAGACGTATAAGGAAATTGCGGACGAGTTAGGTATAGACCCGGACACGGTAGCGGCGGCAATGGATTATTTGCGCTGGGCGAAACTGATAGGCTTTCCCAAGTCAAACGTTGCGCGGAACGGCTCGCAGAAGAATAGGATATATCTGAGGAAGGGCTGGCGCTGGTTCAAGCTGGAAAAGCAATTCCGCAAGCGTTTAAGGGCACAGGAGCCTGACGCTGAGAGCGCCGCAGAAACGCGGGAATTGTATTACGCGGGACTTCGGGCGAAGGCGGATAAGAAAGCCGCCAAAGCGCGAAATAAGGCGTTTAAATGCCTTGACTATAAAGCGCTTACGGCGGAAATGGGTTCCGTGCGCAGTATGTATTTTAAGGCTCGGGATTTAACTGAGAAGCAGGCGCTAAATAAACGTCTGACCGTGCTGGACGCGCGTCTGAACGAGGTTTTAACGGGTATAGGGCTGTCATCGGCGCAACTTGGTTCAAAGTATTACGTTAAATGTACGTGCTGTAACGATACAGGCTATACGCCGGAAGGTACGGCTTGCGATTGCTATGAACGCCGACGAAGCCGCGGCTCGCCGCCTAAGCGCGACAAAAGAACTACCAAGGGAATTGAATAAGGCAATTTAAAAGCGCAGGCAACGTCTGCGCTTATAGTCGTTGTGATAATCAAAGAAGATTGCGGCCGCGCCGGATAATTCCGGCGCGGTTTTATTATGCAAAAGTTACTGACGGAATACTGATTATCTTAACAATCAGAATTCCCTTAAAAATAATCAGGATTCGGGTAGCCCTTACCATATATATAAACTATAAAACAATAACCGCCGCGGCTTGTGTGCCGCTGCTTTGGGCATGCGGTGAGGGATTGACAGAATGCCGCCCCGAAGGGCGGCGGATATGCGGAAGCGCACAGGGCGGACGCTGTAAATCCGGCTTTTCCGACGCTTGGTTATTTGGGATTGCTTTGTCTGTAAATCAATCGTCCATTTTTTGACGAGCATTTCCTAAAATATGCGGAAGGGTGCGCGAGCCGTTGGCTCGCCCCTTACCCGCGTATTTTGATACTATGCTGATAAGTGTTGACTTATCAGCATACCCCGGCGCGGGCGCTCTGTACAATCGTTTGCTTTTTGTTGATGATTGTATAAGGCGTTAAACGGGCATAATACGCCTATGACGCAGTTTATTAAAGTGTATGTCGCCGTGGTTTTACGCGTGGACGAGGACGGGCGTATGGCGCCGCTCGCGATAGAGTGGGAGGACGGGCGCAGATTTGATATTACGAAGGTTGCGGACGTGCGGCAAGCCCCGCCCCGGCACGTCGGCAGCAGTCCGACTGTCCGTTACACCGTAGATATTGCCGGGAGCCGCCGCGAACTCTACCACGAAGGCGCCCGTTGGTTCGTCGAGAAGTTGTTGCCCTAATTTTCCGCATATCCGGAAAAATTAGAGTTGACGGAAACAATTTTATTGAATATAATACTAAATATAAAACCCGCCGAACGGCGGGCAGAAAAGGATAAAATAGGCTTGTTTTTTGAGGGGGCAAATTGGGGGCAGTATTTATAAAACGAGCGTTTTAAGGCTTAAATTGCATATTTTTTGATAAAAAACAGTGCTTTTTTTGTCTGCAAAATAGGTCCGACTCCCGTCACCTGCTCCAAAAAATCAGGCACCCTAATGAAAGGGTGCTTTTGTATATAAGGAAAAATAATGCTTAATCAGTTTTCAAGAACGGAAATGCTTTTCGGTAAAAAAGCAATGCAAAAGCTCGCCTCAGCGCGCGTGGCGGTTTTCGGTATAGGCGGAGTGGGGGGCTATGTTGTGGAGGCGCTTGCCCGCTCCGGCGTCGGCGCGCTCGACCTTATTGACAACGATACAGTCAGTCTGACGAATATCAACCGCCAGATAATCGCAACGCTTGAAACGGTTGGCAAGTACAAGGTTGACATCGCCGCACAGCGCGTGAAGGAAATTAACCCAGACTGCGTTGTAAACACACACAATATTTTTTATTTGCCTCAAAATGCGGACGCGCTCGATTTTTCGCAGTACGATTATGTGGTCGATGCAATAGATACTGTTGCGGGCAAGCTTGCAATTATAGAAAAAGCGTATAATTGCGGCGTTCGGGTAATAAGCTGTATGGGTACGGGCAACAAAACCGACCCGACGGCTTTCAGAGTTGCAGATATAATTCAAACCTCGGTATGCCCGCTTGCAAGGGTAATGCGCAGAGAACTGAAAAAACGCGGAATAAACGCGCTTAAAGTAGTATATTCCCGCGAAGAGCCGTTAAAACCGCTTGAAAACAGCGGAGAGGCAAGCCAAAGGCGTGAAATCCCCGCAAGCTGTGCCTTCGTGCCATCGGTTGCGGGGCTTATAATCGCGGGCGAGGTAATAAAAGACTTAATAAAATAAAATGCAGATTTTCAATTCCGTATTCGAGCTTACGGGCAACACCCCGCTTTTACGCGCGCAAAATTTTTCCCAAAGCAACAACTTAAAAACCGCTTTGCTTGCCAAGCTTGAATATCTCAACCCCGCGGGCTCGGTAAAGGACAGAGTAGCGCGCGCCTTACTTTTGCAGGCGGAGCGCGACGGCAGACTTAAAAAGGGCTCGGTCATAATCGAGCCGACCTCCGGCAATACGGGCATTGCGCTTGCCGCAATGGGCGCGGCAATGGGTTACAGAGTGATTGTCGTCATGCCCGACACAATGAGTATTGAAAGGCGCAGACTGACAGCCGCCTACGGCGCGGAAATAATTTTAACCGACGGCGCAAAGGGCATGCAGGGCGCAATAGATAAAGTCGAAGAGCTTGCAAAAACAATACCAAACGCGTTTGTTGCGGGGCAGTTTACAAATCCCGCCAACCCGTACGCGCATTTTTCTACCACCGCTCCCGAAATCTGGAACGATACGCAAGGCAAAATCGATATTTTTGTAGCGGGAGTGGGTACGGGCGGTACTATTACGGGCGCGGGCAGATACTTTAAAGGCAAAAATCCCGCAATAAAAATCGTTGCGGTAGAACCGCAAGGCTCTCCCGTGCTTACAAACGGCAAAGCGGGTGCACACAATATTCAGGGCTTAGGCGCGGGCTTTATACCCGAAACGCTCGACAAAAGCGTTATTGACGAGGTAGTTACCGTGACAGACGACGAGGCGTTTTGCGCCGCCAAAGCGTTTGCGCGTACGGAGGGCATTCTTGCGGGAATTTCCTCGGGCGCGGCTCTGCACGCTGCGGCAGTCATTGCCGCATGCGAAGAAAATTACAACAAGACGATAGTCGCGCTTTTGCCCGACGGAGGGGAAAGATACCTTTCCGAAGGGCTTTATGATTAAAGCGTCAAAAACAAAACAGTAAAAAATACCGCAAAACGAGCGGTATTTTTTATTTCCGCATGTTGCGCAAAAGCAATTTTTATGATACAATTCAATATATTCAACAAATTTTCCGCAGTTATTTAAAATATGTTCAAAGCGCTATTTTCAAAACTTAAAGAATCTTTAATATCCGTATTGCCGGTGACGGTAATCGTGCTTATAATTTCGTTTACACCGCTTGTCGATTTGCAGCCCGTGGAAACAATCGCGTTCGCCGTTTCGGCAGTGTTGTTAATACTCGGTATAGGTCTTTTCAACCTCGGCGCCGACCTTGCAATGACGCCTATGGGCGGGCACGTCGGCTCGGGTCTTACAAAATCGAAAAAGGTGGGAATACTTCTTTCCGTCTGTTTTATAATGGGCTTGCTTATTACCGTTGCCGAGCCCGATTTGTCAGTGCTTGCAGACCAGGTCAAGGACATAATGCCCGGCGAGGGCGAGGTAAGCAAATGGCTGCTGATAATAACGGTAGGGCTTGGCGTAGGCATATTCCTTGTGGTTGCAATTTTAAAAATCATATTCCGCAAAGATTTATCCGCGCTGTTGATGTTTTTCTATTTAATGCTGTTTGCCGTCTGCGCAATTATGGCATCGCCCGAAATCGGTAAATCAACGCTTTTTCCGCTCGCGTTCGATTCGGGCGGCGTTACCACGGGGCCCATAACCGTGCCGTTTATAATGGCGTTGGGTGTAGGAATTTCCTCCACAATAGGCGGCAAAAGCTCCAACGAGAACAGCTTCGGACTAATCGCGCTGTGCTCAATCGGACCGATTATCGCGGTTATGCTGCTGTCAATGACTACAAAGGGCGATTTGGATACATACAATACGGGCATATACGATATTGCGGAAAAGCTGGGCATAAAGTTCGGTCCTCTGCTTTTAAAAAAGCTGGGCGAGGTCGCGCTCGCTCTCGGGCTTGTGGTTGCGTTTTTCTTTATTCTGCAATTTACGGTGTTAAAGCTTCCCAAGCAAAAGCTTATACAAATAGGCATCGGCATCGGTTATACGTTTTTGGGACTTGTAATATTCCTTGTTGCGGTAGAGGTAGGGTTTATGCCCGTGGGCTTTAAAATCGGCAAGCAGATTGCGGAAAAAAGCCGGACCCTTCTTGTGGTGCTTGGTTTTGTTCTCGGTATGGTCGTCGTGCTTGCAGAGCCCGCCGTGCACGTTTTAAACAAGCAGGTAGAGGACGTAACGGGCGGCGGAGTAAAGAAGATAGAAATGCTTATCGCGCTGTCGATAGCGGTGGGTATATCGATAGGGCTTACGCTTATCAGAATGATTTTCAAATTTTCCATTCTGTACTACCTTATCCCCGGCTATTTAATATCCTTGGGGCTTTCGTTTTTCGTTCCCAAAATTTATACGGCAATCGCGTTCGACTCGGGCGGGGTTGCAAGCGGTCCGCTGACTTCAAGCTTTATTCTGCCTATGGTCATAGGCGCATGTGCGACTATGTGGGGCGAGGGCGAAATTTACTCCTTTGCTTACGGCGTTGTGGCAATGGTCGCAATGACGCCCTTGATAACAATACAAATTTTGGGCTTTAAGGCAGTTATGTCGGCAAAGGTGCGTTCAAAGATAACAATGAAGCGCATTCTCGCCGCCGACGACGAGCAGATTATTTATTTCAAATAGGAGAGGGCTATGTCAGAAAATACGCCTTTGGAAAATACCAAACGCCGACCCGTGAAGGGAGCCGTTAAAAAAGCGGTTAAAACCGCAGTGCAAAAAGCCAAGCAAGCGCCAAATACGGTCACCTCAAACCGCCTCGAACTGCTTGTAACCGTTGTCGGCAGAAGCAAAGCGGAATATTACGAGGATTTGATTTTATCCTTTGACGTGAATATGCAGGTTACCGCGCTTGCAAGCGGCACCGCAAACGAAAAAATGCTTTCGCTGTTAGGACTTTCCGATAACGAAAAATCGGTAATTTTCAGCGTGATACAGCAGGAGAAAATTCCCAAAGCCGTAAGAATGCTGGAAGAAAAATTCAAAACCATAAAGGGCGGCAAAGGAATAGCGTATACAATTCCGCTTTCAAGCTTAATCGGCAAGCTTATTTTCGGCTTTTTAAGCAATAACAGAACGGTGCAGGAGGAAAATAAATGAATACCGCATACGAGGTAATTTTTTGTATAGTCAATTCGGGCTTTTCGGAAACGGTTATGGACGCGGCAAAGGAGGTGGGCGCCCGCGGCGGCACCGTTATTCACGCCCGCGGTACGGCCAATAAGGAGGCGGAGGAGTTCTTTCACATAACCATTCAGCCCGATAAGGAAATTGTTATGATTTTAGTGCCCGCGGATATCAAGGACAAGGTACTGCACGCAGTCTATCAGCAGGCAGGCTTAAAGACCGCGGGACAGGGAATAGCCTTTTCAATGGCAGTCGGCAACGTTGTCGGGCTTTCCGACGGCGCGGCTGTTGAAGAGCTTACCACCCCTGCCGTTGAAGATGCTAAGCCAACAGAATAAATATAAAAGCCCCTTTGGCGCATTTTAATCTGCACCCAAGGGGCTTGTTTTTTATATATTGTTTATTTTATAAGCTTCGAATGCTTCAAACGTTTTATCCATTTCGCTTATTAATTCTTCAATGGCGGAAATTGCATAGCTTTTTAAATTGTTGCGCCATTGCTCGGTAAGAATTTCGTTCTCGCTGTCAATAAAGTTTTTCGGATAAGCAAGCACAAACCATTGATTATACCATGTGCCTTGAATATTGTAATTTTTATCGGACAAAAATTTAACTAATGTGTTATTTGTATCGGTTCTGCCGTATTTTTTAATAACGTTTTGAAATTTTATTTCATTAGGGGCATTGTCTTCAAAAACAATTTCAACATAAAAATAATACTTTTCGTTTTCGTCAACCGATTTGCCGGAATACCATTTTTTTCTGTAAAATCTTATGTATTTATTTTCGTTTGTGCTTTCGGCAACCAAGGTATCGGCTGATAAAGTATCATAGCCTGTAATATCGTTTTTATTGAACAGATTATAGCTTAAATACAGCTTATCATTTTCCGATTGTGAATTATTCGCATAGCTGATGCTTTTATTATTGCATAAATCGCTTATAAATTGCTTTTTAAATGCGTCGAATTTATTTTCGGCGCTCTTTATAATACTTTTCAATACCCCGTAATTTTTTAAAACCTGTATATCGATATCCATAAATTTTACCTCCTTAAAGCTAAGAAACTTCTCTATATGTTTTTTTAAATCAGCAATCTTATCGTCCTTTGTATTTGAAATTAATCCGGAAAGGGAAGCGTAAGTCAGTATTTTAAAATGCTTGCACGAGCAAGGTGAAGCATTAAATACAGGCTTTAAAAATATATAAGCGTTTCTACTGTCCGAAAAATGCTTTTCAACAAAATCATAATAAGTATTTGTCTGTTCGTTATGCTCCCAACTGTAAATTTTATTTTCTACGGTTACGGTAAAATTTGTTCCTTTGCTGTTATGTGCAGTTATAAAAATATCTGCTCGACCGCCAAGCATTGCTTTTTCGCATTCAACACTGTCAACCGTGCATAAATTCAAGTCTTCACCAAAATAGAATTCCAACACGTTTTTTAACAGTAATTCATCGTTTTTGAAGGCATAAGCAAGCATACGGGAGATTAAATCCTCGTCGTAGGCTCTGCCCAAAATCTCAAAAAAGGTTGTATTCTCTTGCAGCTCTTCATTTTGCTTGCTTTGCCATGTATTAAGTAAAGAAGTTATTAAGCTTGTATTATTCATAGATAGCCTTTATAATGCATAATAAAACAAAAACCTAAACCGAAGCACCTTAAAGTGGTTCAATTTAGGTTTTTATTGGTTGAGGCGACGGGACTTGAACCCACGACCTTCTGGTCCCTAACCAGACGCGCTACCAAACTGCGCTACGCCTCAATATTAAGTTGTAGCTTATGCGCAAACCCGATAAGCAATATAATTATACTTAAATAATAAAAAAAAGCAAACGCTTTTACGCGCTTTTATTAAAAAATTTTCGGTTATGTCAAAATAAATATTTACTTTAATTTGTCGGTTTGTTATAATACAGGCATTATGGTTGCAGCATTAATAATTTCCGTTTTGCTTTCCGCGCTGTCACTTGCGGTGGACGCCTTTGCGGTGTCGGTATGCGACGGAATGACTTTCCGCAATTTAACTAAGCCGAAGGCGGCGACAATTCCACTGACCTTCGGTATTTTTCAGGCTGTTATGCCGATAATCGGCTTTTATGTGGGCGCGCTTTTCACTCAGTTCGAAAAATTCGACTACTTCGACCACTGGATAGCCTTCGTTCTGCTTGCAGTGCTCGGCGCAAAAATGATTTTCGACGGCGTTAAAGAGCTAAAAACCAAACAAGCCGAAGAAATCGAAGTAAAAAATTTTTCATATGCAAACGTGCTTGTGCAAGGCGTTGCCACAAGCATAGACGCGCTTTTTTTCGGCTTTACCCTCAACACAATGATTGGCTCGCTGTCGCACGTTCAGCTTTGGGCGTGGCTCAGCGTTTCCATAATAGGCGTTGTAACCTTTATAATTTCGCTTACGGGCGTAATAATAGGCGTAAGGGTGGGCAAGCTGTTTAAGCGCAAGGCAAGCGCGGCAACCATTGTCGGCGGCGTTGTTCTAATGCTGTTAGCCGTCAAAATGGTTTTAAGCGGCTACGGACTTCTGCCATTTTAAAGCATGGCAATATTCAACCACCGTAAAGCGTGCCGTAAATTTCCTTAATAATTTTCTCGTTACCGCATTCAACCGTGCTTTTTTTAAGCGCGGCTTTTAATTTTTCATCCGTAAACAATGCGTATACCTCGGATACCAGCGTCTGTTCGCTCAACGCCTTTTCCCTTAAAACTCTGCACAATTTAAGCGCGCTGAAATATTCCGCATTTTTCAGTTGGTCGCCGCGGCTGCGCTTGTTTTCCAGCGGAATAAACAAGGTCGGTATCTTCAGTGCAATCAGCTCGTGAGCGGTGTTAGAGCCGCATCGCGAAACCGCACAGTCCGCACACGCATAAACAAGTCCCATATCGTTTTCGAATTCAACCTGCTTATAGCCGTAAATATTCGTGCTTACGGTCTTTCCTTTGCCGCATAGGTGCAGAACGTTAAAATCCTTGCACAGCTTCGGCGCGGCTTTTCTGACGTATTCGTTGATTATGGCAGAGCCGTTGCCGCCGCCCATAACAACCAGAGTGGGGCGCATGTCAAGCCCGAAATATTCGTGCGCCTCCGCCTTGCTCTTTCCGAAGATGCCCCCGCGCATAGGCGTGCCCGTGCAAATACCGTTGGGGAAGCATTTAGCGGCGGAGGGGAAGGAGGCAAGCACCTTTTTACAGCGTCGTGCAATAACCTTGTTTGCCAACCCCGAGCTTACGTCGGATTCGTGCGTTATTACGGGTATATTGCGCTTTTTTGCGGCGATTGCTGGCGGCACGCACGCATATCCACCCTTGCAAAATACCAAATCGGGCTTAATTTCGTCCAGAAGTCTGCCCGCCGCCATAATGCTTTTTATAAGCTTGAACGGTAAAGCAAGGTTGCACAAAATTTTGCCGCGCACAAGCTTCGGCGCTCCGCATTCGAAAAATTCTATATTGTTGTCCTTGCAAATTCTCTTTTCTATCCCGTCCGTGCCTATATAGCACGGCTTAATATCCTTACCAAGATTTTCAATAACGGCGATGTTGGGTATAACGTGTCCGGCGCTTCCGCCTCCGCAAAATGCAATCCTTTTCATAGCAATAATATATTTAATTTTGCGGCTTTTTATGTAAAAAAGCGGACTGTAAAGGTCCGCTTTGCATTGATTTTATGTTTTTCGGTTATTTCGCCTCTGCAAGGTTCTTTATTATTAAATCTATCATAAGGCTAAGCTCCTTTATAAGACCTTCCATTGTCGTAACCTTTTTATCGGAGGCCGACCATTTAAGATAGCAGCAAACTATTCCCGCAGATACAAAGGTTACGGGGTACAAAAGTCTGTCCTCCGTTACATACGGGTACGCTTTAAGCATAGCGTCGGTCGTCTTTTCGGTAAATATCGTTTCAAGAATGTTCTCTGACTTGTTGGACAGCAGAAGAAGATAGCTGCTGAGCACGGCGTCCTCGTCCAGCGCGGCGGACAGCCTTGTAAATATACGGAATGCCGAGCCGTACACGTCGTTTATATCGAAGCAGTCAAGACAGCTTGATATTTTTGCGGAAATCTCCTTTTCGATATCAGCCGCCACGGCAGACGTATCTGCGTAGTGCAGATAGAAGGTAGAGCGGTTTACGTTTGCCCTTTCGGCAATCTGCGATACGGTTATTTTTTCGTATCTGTTTTCCAGCGTAAGCCGCATATACGCGTTTTTGATATTGGTTTTTGTCTTGATAATTCTTTTGTCAATAGCCATAAGCCTGTTTATCCGCAGCAATGCGTTAGGGTTTCCAACGCGACTATTATACAACGAGTTAACCGTTAAATCAAATTAAAACTTGACATAATTTCAATTAAGTTGTAAAATCGTCCTATGGAACTGTGGCAGATAATGGCGATAGTGCTCAGCGCGCTGTTTTTTATAATATTACTTATCTTTATCGTCACCTATTCGCGCGGCAAGGCGCGCAGGGAAGAGCGGGACGAACAGCTTTCTAAAATGTACGCCGACCCTAATCTGGCAAAAATGGAATACGATTTTGCAATGTACGATGAGGAAACCGAGCGGCTTGTCGACCGCGCAATGGGCAAAGGCGGTCAGGCCTCTGCCAATCCCGACGGAGACCAGCAGCTTTCCTTTCTCGGCGCGGCGGATACCGAGGGTATAGAAGAGATAACAGGCAACTACAAGCCTTGATTTTATTATGGATATAAGGATTTTACAGTGGTTCGGCGAGGTATTCCATAACCAAATGTGGCTTAACTATGTTATGAAGTACGTTACCTATCTGGGCGAATTCGGCGCTGCGGCAATAATTTCCGCCGTTGTGCTGTTCGTTTTCGGAAAAACCCGCTGGGCGGGCGTCGGCGTTGCCGCGGCCTTTGTTTTGGACGTGCTTATCGTCAACATAATATTAAAGCTGACCGTAAATCGCACCAGACCGTGGCAAGCCTATCCCGATTTGGGCTTTCATGAATTTCATGTACTGATAGGCGTCCGCGAGCCTACGGACTCGTCGTTTCCATCGGGTCATACTGCGGCTTTGTTTGCGGCGGCGGTGTGCATAGTTATGTATTACAAGGCAAAGGGGATACCGGCTATTATAGTCGCCGCGCTTGTGGCTTTTTCAAGAATTTATCTTTGTATGCACTATCCGACGGACGTGTTGGGCGGAATACTTATAGGCTCTGCATGCGGAGTGGCGGGATACTTTATATCAAAGGGAATAAAAAAGCTGTTCGACCGCAGAAAAATTAAAGACGAAGTGTAGAAAACGCCCGACGCGCAAACAGCGCGTCGGGCGTTAAATTATTTATTGCATTTTGAACTTCATAACAAGCGGCTTTGTCATAATAAGCTTCGATATTACGAATTCCCCGTTTTCTATTACAGCCTTTTCCTTGAATTTATAGCCTAAAATTCCCGCTTCGCCGGTAAATTCCCGCGTT
Organism: Clostridia bacterium; assembly: GCA_013316055.1. GTDB lineage: Bacteria > Bacillota > Clostridia > Christensenellales > Borkfalkiaceae > Coproplasma. The sequence goes on from WSNM01000005.1 coordinate 52,277, forward strand.
TCGCCGTCTACGGAATACTCGCCCTCGAAGGCGCGGCGGCTTCCGTTAACGGGCTTAAAGCTTATTTCCAGCTTTTTGTCGTCAATCAGCGTAATTTTTATATATTCGTATTTTTCAAGCAGGTCGGTTTCGCCTAAACGCGCCTCAACGCATTCGTATTCGCCGATGTACGGCTTTGTCAGCGACTTTACCGAGCCGCTTGCCTCCATATCGCATGCGGGTAAAATAATCAGCATAAGCGAAAGTATAACACTTATCAAAATCAATTTTCTTTTCATACGCAAAAAGTATGCGCGTTTTTTTAAAAAATAAACCCCCGCCGATAAGGGCGGGGGCATAATTTTGCTTTATCAAATTTTACGCCTTGTTTATGCTGCCGAAAATTTCCATCTTCTCGCGTACGGTTGCCTTAATAGCCTCGCAGCCGGGCGCAAGCAGCTTGCGGGGGTCAAAGCCCTTGCCAACCAAATCCTTGCCGGCTTCCACATATCCGCGCGTAGCCTCCTGAAACGCAAGCTGGCACTCCGTGTTCACGTTGATTTTAGCAACGCCAAGCGAAATTGCCTTTTTAATCATATCAACGGGAATACCCGTGCCGCCGTGCAGAACAAGGGGCATTTTGCCAACCTTTTCCTTAACTGCCGCAAGCGTGTCAAAGCTTAAGCCAGCCCAGTCCGCGGGATATTTGCCGTGAATGTTGCCTATACCGGCCGCAAGCATGGTCACGCCCAAATCAGCGATTTTTTTGCATTCGTCGGGGTCGGCGCACTCGCCTTTGCCGATAACGCCGTCCTCTTCGCCGCCGATAGCGCCTACCTCGGCTTCAAGGCTCAAGCCCTTCTTTTTGCAAACCTCTACAAGCTCTGTGGTTTTTGCGATGTTTTCCGCAATGGGGAAGTGAGAGCCGTCGAACATAATGGAGGAGAAGCCCGCCTCTATGCATTTATAGCAGCCCTCGTAGGTGCCGTGGTCAAGGTGCAATGCAACGGGAACTGTTATTTTCATCTCCTCAAGCATAGCGGAAACCATAGCCGCAACCGTTTTAAAGCCGGTCATATATTTGCCCGCGCCTTCCGAAACGCCGAGGATAACGGGGGAGTGAAGCTCTTCCGCAGTCTGCAAAATGGATTTTGTCCATTCCAGATTATTTATATTGAACTGACCTACGGCGTATTTGCCGTCCCTCGCTTTTTCAAGCATTTCCTTTGCGGAAACCAACTTGTGTGCCATAAAAACCTCCGAAACATATTATTTAATAAATTAAGGTAATTTATATACCTTAATTATTATAATTCATTGTCCGCCAAAATTCAAGTTTATTTGCAGTCAAATGCGTTAAATTATTTGCAAAATGCGTCGACGGGAAATATCCGAAAAAAACTGTTGACTTAAAAAAACTTATTTGTTATAATTAGAACGATTTTTAATCAAACTAAAATTCAGAAATAAAATTTCAAATTCGGAGGAATTTATTTTATGGCAAATGTAAAGGTTGCAATCAACGGTTTCGGTCGTATCGGCCGTCTTGCGTTCAGACAGATGTTCGATGCGGAAGGCTATGAAATTGTAGCTATCAACGATTTGACAAGCCCCAAAATGCTTGCGCATCTGTTGAAGTACGATTCGGCTCAGGGCAGATACAAGTATTCCGATTCTGTTGTTGCGGGTGAGGATTCCATTACGGTAAACGGCAAAACTATCAAAATTTATGCCGAAAAAGACGCAATCAATCTTCCTTGGAAGGATTTGGACGTTGACGTTGTTCTGGAATGCACGGGCTTCTACTGCTCGAAGGAAAAGGCTTCCGCTCATATCAAGGCGGGCGCTAAAAAGTGCGTAATCTCCGCACCTGCCGGCAACGACCTGCCTACGGTTGTATTCAGCGTAAACGAGAACACTCTTAAAGCTTCCGACACGGTTATCTCCGCGGCAAGCTGCACAACGAACTGCCTTGCGCCTATGGCGGCTACGCTCAACAAGCTCTGCAAAATCAAGAAGGGCTATATGACGACTATCCACGCTTATACCGGCGACCAGATGGTTCTTGACGGCCCTCACCGCAAGGGTGATTTAAGAAGAGCAAGAGCCGCTGCCGTTAACATCGTTCCCAACTCCACGGGCGCGGCAAAGGCTATCGGTCTTGTTATTCCCGAGCTTAACGGCGTTCTCGACGGCTGCGCGCAGCGCGTACCCGTTCCCACCGGTTCGCTTACCCAGCTTATCGCAGTTTGCGAGGGCGAGGTAGACGCAAATGCGGTTAACGGCGCAATGAAGGCTGCTGCTTCCGCTTCCTACGGCTATACCGAAGAGGAGATTGTTTCCTCCGACGTTATCGGTATGAGCTACGGCTCGCTTTTCGACGCTACGCAGACGAAGTGCATGCCCCTCGGCGACGGCACAACCCTTGTTAAGGTTGTAAGCTGGTACGACAACGAAAATTCCTATACCTCGCAGATGGTAAGAACAATCAAGTACTTTGCCGAGCTTAAAAAATAATTTAAAATAAATAATACGAAGCAAGCTCCCTCGGAAAATTACTCCGAGGGAGCTTTTTAACGTGCGTATGGGCTTGACAATCTGCCTTTAAAATATATAATAGTAAATACTTTTTTTAAAGAGGACTTGTATGATAAATATTCTTAAAAAAATCAAAAAGGAAAAAACGCTTTGCGAAATTTATTCCGCAAACGGCAATGCAGACACCTTCACGGTAGGCTATGTGTACGACTGCGACGACGATTTTTATATTCTGGAATGCGTTTCGCCGGACGGCAGGTGGGACGGCTTTCAATGTCGGCTTACAGAGGATATTTCTATGGTGCGTCAGGATACACCTTGTATCGAAGCCTTGAAAAAGCTTATGCCGTTCTATAATTTCTACCATAAGGATATGGACTGCGACGGCAAAAACGTGCTTGAAACCGTTTTGCAGTACATAATAAAAAATAAAAAAATTTGCAGGATAGAAACCTATCAGGACAGCGGAATGAGCGGAACGATTACAGACGCCTCGGGCAGTGTTGTCACGGTTTCGCTTGTCAACGGCGGAGGTAAAGGCGTGGGCACAGGCTATGTTTTAAAGGACGATATAGATTTTATTTCGGTCGAGGCTGAAAGCGAAATCCGTCTTGAAATTCTTTCAAAATAGAATATCACGGGCGGCGCAGTTTGCGCCGCCCGTTGTTTTTACCTTTTATTTTGTATAAAAGCACGCGGTAGTCTCATATTTAAAGCTAAGCAAATTAAACGTTAAAGCGGAAGAGCACCACGTCGCCGTCCTTTATGACGTATTCCTTGCCCTCCGAGCGCACCTTGCCCTTTTCTCGCGCGCCGACAAGCCCGCCGCATTCCAAAAGCGTTTCCCATTCCACAACCTCGGCGCGGATAAAGCCCTTTTCAAAATCGGTATGAATTTTTCCCGGCGCCTGAGGCGCCTTTGTGCCCTTTACGATAGTCCATGCGCGGGTTTCCTTTTCGCCCGCGGTAAGGTAGGAAATAAGTCCAAGCAGTGCATAGCTCTTTTTAATCAGTCTGTTTAAGCCGCTCTCTTTAAGTCCCAGCTCTTCAAGGAACACCGCGCTTTCCTCGGGCTCCATTTGAGAAAGCTCTTCCTCGGTCTTTGCGCATATAACCAAAACCTCGCTGCCTTCCTCGGCGGCATATTTTTTAACGGCGCAGACAAGCGGAATTTCGTCCTCGTTCTTTCCCATATCGAACTCGGAAATATTCGCCGCATAAATGACGGGTTTATTTGTCAAAAGATATAAATTTTCCAAAAGCGGTTGCTCCTCGTCAGAGCAGTTAAAAAGCCGCGCGGGCTTTTCCTCGCTTAAAAACTTTTCAAGCCGTTCCAAAAAGGCGTACTCGGCAGCCGCTTCCTTGTTTGCACCGCCGCGCGCCGCGCTGCGTATTCTGTCCGCGCGCTTTTGCACGGCCTCTATGTCCGATAAAATCAATTCCAGCGTAATTGTCTGAATATCCGCAACGGGGTCTATTTTATTGTTTACATGCGTGATGTTCTCGTTTTCAAAACAGCGCACAACGTGCACAATTGCGTCGCATTCGCGTATATGCGACAAAAATTTATTGCCCAAGCCCTCTCCGCGGGAAGCGCCCTTAACAAGCCCCGCAATATCCACAAACTCAACAATGGCGGGGGTTATTTTTTTGCTTGAATACAGCGCGGCAAGCTTGTCAAGTCGCTCGTCCGGTACGGGCACAACGCCTACGTTCGGCTCGATAGTGCAAAAGGGGTAATTTGCCGCCTCTGCACCCGCGTGCGTTATTGCATTGAATAAAGTCGATTTGCCTACGTTCGGTAAGCCTACAACGCCCAATTTCATAAAACTACCTTATATAAAAAATGTAAATTTTCTGTATTTGATTATAATATAAAATCAAAAAAAATCAAAACGAATGCGCGGTAAAGTTGCCAAATTTTTGCCGTTATGATAAAATTGTTTGCAAAGGAAATACAAAAAATGGATTATAAAAGGCACATTGCAAAAGGACTTGAAATAGACGGCGTAAGCGAGGAGGAAATATACTCCGCAATAGCTCTTCCGCCGAATTCGGAAATGGGAGATTACGCCCTTCCGTGCTTTAAATTTGCAAAAATATTAAGAAAAAGCCCCGTCGCCATTGCAGAGGAGCTGAAAAATTCGTACGTCTGCGACGAAATTATCAGCGAGGCTACGGCTGTCAACGGCTATCTTAATTTCAAGGTCAATAAAATTGCGCTTACAAATGCGGTTTTGTCCGCCGTTTTGAACGGCGGCGATAAATACGGCTCTTCAACGGTCGGCAACGGCAAAACAATCTGTATAGACTATTCGTCCGTCAACGTTGCAAAGCCCTTTCATATCGGTCACCTGTCAACTACCGTAATAGGCGGGGCGTTGTACAAAATATTCGGCTTTCTTGGCTATAACGTGGTCGGTATAAACCATTTGGGAGATTACGGCACGCAGTTCGGCAAGCTTATCTGCGCCTACAAGCGCTGGGGCGACCGTAACGAGGTGCAGAAGGGCGGAATACACGCAATCAACGATTTATACGTCCGCTTCAATGCCGAGGCTACGGCGGAAATGGAAGCCGAGGCAAGGGAATATTTCCGCCTTATCGAAAGCGGAGATAAGGAAGCGTGCGAGCTTTTTGAATGGTTTAAATCGCTTACTCTCGAATACGTTAAGGAAATTTACGCAAAGCTGAATATAACCTTCGACAGCTATGCGGGCGAGCGGTTTTATACCGACAAAATGCAGCCCGTAATAGACGAACTTCGCGCTAAAAACCTGCTTAAAGAGAGCGAGGGTGCACAAATAGTAGATTTGGAGGAGTACGGAATGCCTCCCTGCCTTATTTTGCGCTCTGACGGGGCGTCGCTTTACGCCACGCGCGACTTGGCGGCGGCGGTTTACCGCAAAAATACCTACGATTTTTACAAATGCTTATACGTTGTCGCGTATCAGCAAAATCTGCACTTCAAGCAGTTTTTTAAGGTTCTGGAATTAATGGGCAAGCCTTGGGCAAAGGATTTGGTGCACGTCGCTTACGGAATGGTGTCGCTCGAGGACGGCGCAATGTCCACAAGAAAGGGCAAGGTTGTCTGGCTTGAGGACGTTATCGCCCGCTGTGAAGAGAAGGCGTACGCTGTTATCGACGAAAAAAATCACGCGCTTGAAAATAAAAAGCAAATTGCGCAGACGGTAGGGCTTGGCGCGGTAATTTTCGGTGCGCTGTATAACAACAAAATCAAGGATATAACCTTTTCCTACGACAAGGTTTTAAGCTTCGAGGGCGAAACCAGCGTATACGTGCAATATACCTGTGCCAGAGCAAATTCCGTGCTGTTAAAGAGCGGAGAGGACAAGCCTTTTGCAAAAAATTACGAGCCGAACGCGCAGGAATTCGAGGTAATTAAGGCAATTGCGGCATTCCCCGACGCGGTGTCCGAGGCGGCGGAAAAGTACGAGCCTTCCGTTATCGCCCGCGCCGCCGTAGACCTTGCGCAAAAATACAATAAATTTTATATCGACTGTAAAATTCTTACCGCAGAGGGGGACAGCAAGTCCTTCCGTCTTGCGCTTACGCGCGCCGCCTTGCAAACGCTTAAAAATGCGCTTGCACTGCTGGGAATAGGCGTTCCCGAAAAAATGTAATGGTTAAGGCGATTATATTCGATTTGGACGGCACGCTTGTTGATACCTCGCGCGATATTCATAAGGTGCTGAATACAAGTCTGCAAAAATATTCCGTTCCTCAAATTACTCTGCGGCAGACGATAGAATTTGTCGGCAACGGTGCAAAAAAGCTTGTGGAGCGCGCGGCGGGAGAGGAATTTGCAAGCCTTGTTCCCGAAATTTATGCGGATTTTTCAAGGGCTTTTGTCGGGTGCGACAACGCCTTGACTACGCTTTACGACGGCGAAGAGCAGGCGCTTAAAGATTTCGGTGACAGAAAAATCAGACTTGCGGTTTTAACCAATAAGCCGCAACGCGCGGCGGAAAACGTCTGCAAAAAGCACCTCGATAAATTCGGCTTTGATTTTGTCGTCGGTCAAACGGACGGCGTTCCCTTAAAGCCGGACCCTTATACAACGCTTAAGCTGATTGAAAAATTCGGAGTGAAAAAGAGCGAATGCGTCTTTGTCGGCGACGGGGAAACAGACGTGCAGACAGCGGCGCGGGCGGGCATAAAATGTATATCCGTTCTGTGGGGCTTCCGTACCCGCAGTCAGTTGCTGAATGCGGGCGGCAGTATTTTTGCGGAAAGCTATAACCGACTGCAAAAGCTGATTTATTCGTTATAATTAAGCAAAAACTGCAAAAAATAAAGATAATCAAGCATTTGCATAGTACTATGTGACGCATAAATTACCAAATTTTGCCAATTGCGGGTCAAAATTTTGCAAATATTATTGTATTTCGCCTTACGGTGTGTTACAATATTCAAAGATAAAAATTTAAAATAATCAGGAGTAAAATCAAATTATGAAGAAATGTGTAGTTTGCGGTGAAATCGTAGAAGACGGCGTAGAGGTTTGCCCCGTATGCAAGGCAAAGAAGTTCGAGCCCGTATCGGCTGACGCTAAGTATGCTTGCGAGCATATTGTGGGTGACGGTGTTTGCGACGACGCTGAAATTATGGAGGGCCTGCACGCAAACTTTGCCGGCGAGTGCACCGAGGTTGGTATGTACCTTGCAATGGCAAGAGTTGCCGAGCGCGAGGGCTATCCCGAAATAGCAGAGGCTTACAAGCGTTACGCTTATGAAGAGGCAGAGCATGCGGCTAAATTCGCAGAGCTGCTCGGCGAGGTTGTTACCTCCTCCACAAAGAAGAATCTCGAGCTTCGCGCGGCGGCAGAGGCGGGCGCATGCGAGGGTAAGTTCGCGCTTGCTAAGCGTGCAAAGCAGCTCGGTCTTGACGCTATTCACGATACCGTTCACGAAATGGCTAAGGACGAAGCAAGACACGGCGCGGGCTTTGCAGGTTTGTTGAAGAGATATTTCGGCAAATAATTATTTAAAATCCAACTTATTTAAGGCGGCGGACAAACAGTCCGCCGCCTTATTTTATATTGAAATCCGGTTCTGCACAATCATGCTTTTATCCCGCATATAATAAAATACAGGCAAGGGGGAAAACCCTTGCACTGCAAACTTATTCGGATAAAGGAAAAATAAACAAATGTGTGTAAATTCATCCTGCGGCTGCGGACGCGATAATAACTGCGGCTGTAATAATAATGGCGTACCTAACAACTGCGGCGCTTTCCGCAATGCAAACGGCTGCGGCTGTTCCCGCTGTAACAATTGCAACTGTTGCAGCTTGTGCGGCTTGCTGAACAGCCTGCTTTGGGGAAATAACAGAAGCGGTTGCGGCTGTCATCATCATTGCGGCTGCGGCTGCAATAACAACCGCGCGGGCAACAACAACGGCTGCGGCTACTTCGACGCCTATTATGCAAGACAGTACGGACTGAACATGGGTTGCTGCGGCAGAAACGACTGGTTTGAATGCCAGACCCGCTCCGCGTCCTGCTGCAACAACGTAACCATATTATAATCGCTTAAATTTAATTGCCGTAATATAATCCTTAAAGGGCTTTCTTGAAGAAAGCTCTTTATTTTTTTGACCTTTGCCGTATAATGCTTCGGACAGCACGGGTCTGTTGCAGACATGCCGTCGGTTGTTAATCATGCCTATCACAAAACAGCACATCATAACATAGCACCACAGCAAAAATACTATAAGGGACGCTATTTTACCGTACAGCTTTTCGGGCGAGGCAAAGCCCATATAAATGCCGAAGCCCGTCCCCGCAACCAGCCACAGCGCAGTTGTCAGCAGACTTCCGCACGCCGCATCGAACAGACTTATTTTTTGCGGGCATGCGAATATATTCATTACAACCGCCGTGCCGAACATCAGCGCGGTTATAAAAACAAGCGAAATTGCGTCCGATATTTCCGCGGGCAAAAGCATTTCCATAAACGTTGTGCCTACAACCGAAATTCCCGCAACCAGCGCAATCATAAGCAGAGCCGCGCCAATCAGCGCAACGGACAGCAGCCTTAATTTAATGCCGCCCTTAAGGCTTTGACTTTCGTATACTATTTCGCCGCTCCGCCGTAAATGATAGAAAAAGTTGGAGGAGGAGTACAGCGAGGTTGCCAAAAAAACTATTCCCGCGCCGTTAAATGCAATATCGCCGAAGCGCGCAGTACCGTCGCTGTTGCCCGCCGCGGCCTCTGCCGAGCTTTTTAAATACCTCAAAACGGGGCTTGCGCCTTCAAGAAGTCTGTGATTTAAAAATCTGCTGACGTCAACATTCCCGAAAACCAGCGTAAGCCAAAGCAAAAACGGGGTAATGCTCATCAAAAAAAAGTAAACAAGCGTGCCCGCTATTGTGGAAAATCTTTTATCGGTATAATATTTAATTGTTTTTTTAACCCCTTGATAGGCGTTTACGGCAAATTCCCGCATAAAAATATATTTTGCAAATTGCAATATTTTAATCGTGCGGAAGTCTGCTGACAACTGCGCTGTGGCTGGTTGCGGGGACGGGCTTCGGCATT
>WSNM01000052.1 GCA_013316055.1 Clostridia bacterium
CGGGGGATATATGGGGCCCTGTATTAAATTTTTTGGATAGCAGCATAAAAACGGCAACTCAAAAGGGCATAGACAAACAAAATCGGGCGCGATTTCCGCAAGCGGCTTTAAAACAAATTCCCGCTTATGATATTCCGGATGCGGAATTATAAGCCTTTCCCCGTTTATTATTCTGCCGCCGTAAAAAATTATGTCTATATCAAGCGTTCTGTCGTCCCAGCGCTTTTGCCTTATTCTGCCGCACTCCGCTTCTATACGGTTTACCTCGTCAAGCAGCTGCTCGGGGGAAAGAAAAACCTCCGCCTTTACCGCGCAATTCAAAAACTCGTTTTCCGCAACTCCGCCGTACGGCTTAGTAGAAATATAGGAGGAAACCTTTTCAACCCTTATGCCGCGCGTTGCGTCAAGCAGCTTTATCGCCCTATCGAGATACGCCTTTTTATCGCCTATGCTCGAACCGAGCGAAAGATAAGCCTTTTCGCGCGTAAGCCCTGCCGTAACGCCGACCGTGCCGAATTTATGCGTTATCGGCGCTTCGGGCTTGTACACGGTAAGACTGATATTCTCCACCTGTGCAAACTCCTCCATAACGGCAAACGCGCACTCATAGGCAAGCCTTTCGATAAGGTTAAAGCTGTTGTTATTTGTTATAGCGGCAATAAGCTTGCACACTGCGGAATAATTTACAGTGCGCTCCAAATCGTCCGTTTTTGCCGCACTGTAAAAGTCCACAGATAAATCTGCGTCGAATACAAACCTCTGCGGCTTGGTTTTTTCATAATCGTGAACGCCGTGACGGGCGCAAACCTCTAACCCGCGGATTAAAATCTTGTCCATTGCTCACCCGTTAATTTTATCGTATTCTTCCTTTATCGCCGCCACGTTTTCCTTTACGTCGTGCACGCGCACAAACAGCACGTTTTTTCTTACGGCAAGGCGGGTGCTGTCTATTGTCTGCGGAAGCCGCTCCTCGGGCACGCCGCCGAACATGGATTTTCGGCTTGTCCCCAAAAGCAATGGATATCCGAGGGGCAAAAGCCTTTCATAACCGTTCAGAAGCTCCCAATTCTGTTCCTTAGACTTTGCAAACCCTATGCCGCCGTCAATGCAGATTTTGTTTTTGTCTATGCCCTTTTGAGTTGCCGTTTTTATGCTGCTATCCAAAAAATTTAATACAGGGCCCCATATATCCCCCGATAAAGCCGCTTTCGCATTGTGCATAATGCATACGGCGGCCTTGTATTCCGCAATGACCCCCGCCATATCGCCGTCGTGCGTAAGCCCCCATATATCGTTTATCATATCCGCGCCTATTTCAAGCGCGACGCGCGCGCTTTCAGAAAAATAGGTATCCACCGAAAGCGGAATATCGAAATTTCTTTTCACAAGCTCCAAGGGCTTTGCAAAGCGGGAAATTTCCTCGTACGCACTGACCTCGATATAATTCGGCCGCGACGACTGCGCGCCTATGTCTATGACAGCCGCGCCCTCCTTCACCGCCCTTTCAACGGCAAAAAGAACGTTGTCGCACGTCTTGCGGCTCTCCTTCCAAAAGCTGTCGGGAGTTAAATTTATTATCGCCATTACATGCGTGCCGTTATCAAAGCTTTTATTTCCGATTATCATTTACATTTATTCCTTTATCTTCACAAGGCAAAATAAATCCGCCCTTGAAAATTCCGAACGTCAAGCATTGTCAATATATCTTTTTGCTTCTTTCAGAATTGTGAACGTACCGCAAACGGCAACCGTGCCCCGCGCCTTTTCCATTGCCGCGGAAACGCTTTTGCATACCTCGGCGGGGATTTTATATTTTGCGCACACGGCGTAAATTTTTTCCGCGTTCATTGCCCGCGGGCTGTCGGGCATCACAATAAATATTTTGCCCGCATACGGCTTTAAAGCCGCAATATTCCCGTCTATATCCTTATCGGACAGACTGCCGTAAACAACCGCGTCCGCACCGCCTGTGCTTTTCAACAGCTCGGCAAGCGGAACAAAGCTTGCGGGATTGTGCGCTCCGTCAAGAACATAAGTATTGCCGTTTGCCGTCAGCAATTCCAGCCTTCCCGTTAATTTTGCGGCCTTGACCCCCGAATATATTGCGTTATCGCATATTTTAAGCAGTCGCGCCGCTTCTATTGCCGTTGCCGCATTGTACGGCTGGGCAACGCCCGTCATTTGTGTAAAAAACTCACAGCCGCCGTACAAAAACGTCTGTCCGCACTGCGAGCTTTTTATAATTTTAATCGGCTTATCGGCAATAATCGCGCCTTTGCCCCGCATATATGCCGCAGCTTCGTCCGTTTGCAATGCGCTTGCCACGGCGGGGCAGTTTTTTATTATCCCCGCCTTATGACGGCAAATACTTTCTATGCTGTCCCCTAATATAGCGGTATGCTCCAACGACACAGACGTTATTACGGCAACCGCTTTGCCCGCAATGGCGTTAGTCGCGTCATATAAGCCGCCCAAGCCGCATTCGACAACCGCATACCCGCAGCCCGCAAGCGCAAACGCATACAGTGCGCCAGCCGTTTCAACCTCGAAGCGGGTTGCGTGCGCGCCTCCGTCCGCCGCCAAACAGTCCGCAACAGACAATGCCGCACCGAACGCCTCCGCAAACAGGTCACCGTCGATATTTTCGCCGTTAATGCGGTATTGCTCGAAATAATCATAAACCGCGGGCGATGTAAAGGTGCCAACCGTTTTGTCAGCGCAAAGCAAAATACGCGTAAGATATTCCGCAACCGAGCCCTTTCCGTTCGTCCCCGCGACGTGTATAATTTTAAGCTTTTTATCGGGCGAGCCAAGTCCGTCAAGCAGTGCGCGCGTGCGTTCCACACCGAAATCCATTCCACGCACGGACAGTCCTTCAAGCCTCTTCAATACTTCCTTAAGGGTCATAATAAAATCATACGAATTATAGCATATCTATCTGTTTTTAGCAAGAATATTGAAAATTTTTTTGACAATACTGTTTGTATGGCACTCATTTTTATACGAACTGCAATTATATTTTTTGTGCTGTTGCTTGTTATGCGGCTTATGGGTAAAAGCCAAATAGGCGAAATGCAGCCCTTTGAATTTGTTATAAGCCTTGTAATTGCCGAGCTTGCCTGCATACCTATGGCGGACACCTCTATCCCGCTGTTTTACGGCATAATCGCAATAGTCACAATCTTTATTCTTCACCAGATTGTATGGCTGTTGGAGCTTTGGTTCAAGCCCGTGAAAAAGGTGGTAAGCGGCAAGCCCTCCGTAGTCATAAACAAGGACGGCATAGACGAGTTCCAGCTAAAAAAGAATAACCTCGACGTAAGCGATTTAATCGAGAGCATGCGCGTTGCGGGGTACTTCAACCTCGACGACGTATATTACGGACTTTACGAGGCAAACGGCTCCTTTTCCGCTTTGGAAAAGGAAGAGCACGCCGCAAGCTCTTTGCCGCTGACGCTTATAGACCGCGGCAAGGCGGACGAGCAGAACTGCACGCGCTGCGGCTTTAATACAGACAGATTAAAGCAGTTTTTAGCAGAGCAGAACGAAAAGCTTAAAGAGGTTGTGGTTATGACGGTGAACGGCGAGGGGCGCGTATACTTCCAGAAGCGCGGCGAAAAATACAAAATTTTACAGGTTGAGGTAAACGGACAATGGTAAAATCAATCGCCTACACCCTTACGGCAATAGCGCTGTGCATAGGGCTGTTTATCTTTACCGAGCTGTATCTGCACAACCAATTCAACGAATTTCACGATGCTTTAAACGCGCTGTATACAAAAATCGAGGACGAAACCGCCACCCGCAGCGATGCGCTTGCCGTAAAAGCGATATGGGACGATAAAAAGGAAAAGCTGCACATTCTTATACCGCACAACGATATTTCTTATATCGATTATTGGCTTAACGAGGCGTGCGGACTGCTTGCCTATAACAATTACGAGCTGGCGTTGGGAAAGATAGAGGTTTTAAAGGAAATAACCAAAAATCTGCCCGACGCTTACAGCCTTAAATTAGAGAATATTTTTTAAAGCAAAGCCCCGCGCACAAATG
>WSNM01000053.1 GCA_013316055.1 Clostridia bacterium
GCCGTAAACGATTATCCCGTCCGTGAAAAGCGCCGCCGTGCATTTGAAGAAACCTATAAGCTGATAAAATAGTCCTTACATAAAATTAAATAAGCCGTGCGCGCACTTTTAGATTAAGCGCGCGCACGGCTTTTATTATGTACATTATTTGTTAAGGTTCTCTCTTGCGGTGGCAAGCATAAGCTTTATGCGGTTTTCCTGATTGACCTTTGTCGCAGAAGGGTCGTAGTCTACCGCAACTATATTCTCGTCGGGATAAATATCTTTAAGCGCCCTTACGGAGCCCTTGCCCGCAATGTGGTTAGGCAGACAGCCGAACGGCTGTGCGCAGACGATATTCTGCACTCCCGTTTCGGCAAGCGCCGCCATTTCCGCGGGGATAAGCCAGCCCTCGCCCATCTTTACGCCCTGATTAATTACCTTGTCCGCACAGGTCCGCAGATGCTCGAAATCGTGCGGCGGGGCAAAGCTGCCCTCTTCCTCAAACACCTTTATAACCTTTTTCTGCATTCCGTGCACAAGCTTGTAAGCAAGATTGTAAACAAACGCAGCGTTTTTGCCTCTGCCGTAAAGCCTTCTGTCGTTTACGACGTTGATAATGCAGTAAAGCACGAAGTCGATAAGCGCGGGAACAACCGGCTCGCAGCTTTCCGAAAGCAGAAATTTTTCAAGCTTGTTATTGCCGAGGCCGGAATACTTGACGTAAATTTCTCCGACGATGCCGACCTTTACCTTGCGCTCTTTATTTCTTTTAACTGCGGCGAAAATTTTTATTATTTCCGCGGTAATTTTTTTATATTTGGAATAGCCGCCTTTTTTGAACTTGTTTACGACAAGCTCAATCGCCTTTGTCCTTGCCGCATCCGCCGCGCCCGCCTCCGCCTCGTAGGGCTTGGTCTGGTTATAGCACCACATTATGCTGTCGCCGTAAAAAATCGAATATGCAAGCTTTAAAAACAGCTTTAAGGAAATATTAAGCGAGCTGTCCTTTTCAAGTCCCGAAAAGTTGACGGAAACCACGGGTATATGCGGGAATTCCGTCTTTAACGCCTTGCGGATAAGCGGCATATAGTTGGAGGCGCGGCACCCGCCGCCCGTCTGCGTTATAAGCACTGCGGTATGCTCGGGGTCGTATTTGCCACTTTTAAGCGCGTCTATATACTGCCCGACAACGCACAGACAAGGATAGCAGGTATCGTTATGGACGTGCTTTAAGCCCTCGTCTATGACCGAACGCGTTTCGTTATGCAAAATTTCTATATCGAAGCCGTCCAGCTTTAACACTTCCTCTATAATAGAAAAGTGCCACGGCAGCATATCCGGCACAAGAATTTTGTGCGTTTTTTTCATAGACTTATCCCACTTTGGGTATTTTGTTGTATAATCGGTAAAATTTTCAGCCATAATTCCGTTTAAAAATTCCTAAGTACTGCAAATAACGCAGAGATACAAGCAAGGCGTGACGTGTACACAGACGTACACTAGCAAGGAAAACGCAAGCTTAACAAAGTATTGAGCATTATATATGCGTTATTTATTGCTTTCCTCTATCGCCGCAAGCATACTGCGCAAACGTATTTTAACAACGCCGAGGTTGTTAATTTCGTCTATCTTTATCTGCGTGTAAAGCTTTCCGTTGCTTTCTAAAATAGCGCGCACCTCGTCGGTTGTTATGGCGTCAAGCCCGCAACCGAAGGATACAAGCTGTACCAAATTCAAATTTTTGCGCTTTGCCACAAAGTCCGCCGCGCGGTAAAGCCTTGCGTGGTAAGTCCACTGGTTAAGCACGTCAACCTTAACCTCGTTACCCTTGTCGTAAACGCCGTCCTCCGACAGCACCGCAAGCCCCAGCGAGGTTAAAAGCTTGTTTATACCGTGATTTATTTCGTTATCTAAATGGTAAGGTCTGCCGGCAAGTACCACAGCCTGCTTGCCGAGCTGTTCTGCCTTCCATAAAATTTCGTCCGTCTTTGATTTTACGTCGGCATGGTATGCTTCCAGACGGGCAAAGCCCTCGTCAAGCGCGCAAGAAATCTGCCGTTTTTTGATTTTGTATTTTTTAAGAGCGGCAAAAAGTGTTTTAACCGTGCTCTTTTTCATATTCAAATCTATGTACGGCATTAAAAAGTTTTCGTGCGTGAGCCGCTCGTTATTAGCCTTTAACAGCTCGGGATAGTATGCGACGACGGGACAGTTATAATGGTTAACCGAGCAATGCTCGTCTATATTATAGCTTTCGCACGGCATAAATATAAAGTCCACGCCCTCGTCAAGCAGGCTTTCGATATGCCCGTGCATTAATTTTGCGGGATAGCAGGCCGTATCCGAGGCAACCGTATGCTGACCCTTGAAATACAGCTCCCGCGAGGATTTTTCCGAAAGCACCACCTCGAAGCCGAGCGTTTCGAAAAAGCCCGCCCAAACGGGAAGCTGCTCGTACATACCCAGCTGTAACGGCAGTCCCACTCTGCCCTTCTTGTCGCCGCGGCACAACCCCTCAACACTGTCGATAAGTCTGCGCTGCTTGTAGGCGTAAATATCCAGCTCGTCGGAGGCGGGCCTTTGCCCCGCGCCGCGCTCGCACTTGTTGCCGGAAACATATTTCGTTCCGTCGCCGAACTTTATAAAGTTTACGTTGCATTTGGAGGTACAGCCGCGGCACATTGCCGACATTGACGAATAGGTGAATTTTTCAAGCTCGTCTGCGCCGAGGACGGTACTGTCGCCCTTGATATTTTCCTTTGCGTAAAGCGCCGCGCCGAACGCGCCCATAAGTCCCGCTATACCGGGGCGGATAACCTTTTTGCCCGTTTCGATTTCGAAGGAGCGCAAAACCGCGTCGTTTAAAAACGTTCCGCCCTGCACTACGATATTGTCGCCAAGCTCGTCTGCGCTGGAAGCGCGGATAACCTTGTAAATTGCGTTTTTAACAATCGAGGAGGAAAGCCCCGCGGAAATATCCTCTACGGTCGCGCCCTCCTTCTGCGCCTGCTTGACGGCGCTGTTCATAAATACGGTACAGCGCGAACCAAGCTCTACGGGGTGCTTTGCGTAAAGACCTTTCTCGGAAAACTTGTCAATCTCCATGCCCATAGCGCGGGCAAAGGTCTGTATAAACGAGCCGCAGCCGGACGAGCACGCCTCGTTAAGCATAATGCTGTCAATACTGCCGTTTTTGATTTTGAAGCACTTTATGTCCTGCCCGCCGATGTCGATAATGAAATCTACCCTCGGGTTGAAGTGCAAAGCCGCCTTAAAATGCGCAACCGTTTCAACTATGCCGAAATCCGCCTTGATTGCGCTTTTAATCAAATCCTCGCCATAGCCCGTAACCGCCGCGCCGCGGATTTTAAGCCTTCCGCCGCTGTCCTTATAAAACTGTTTAAGCTTTGAAATTACTATATCGAGCGGCTGACCGTTGTTAGACTGATAGTGCGACCATAAAATGCGGCAGTCGGGTGTGATAAGCATAAGCTTTGTCGTTGTCGAGCCGCTGTCTATACCGAGGTAGCAGTCGCCCGAATACGAGGATATATCCGCAAACTTCAAATCGGTTGCGCGGTGGCGTTTGACGAACGCCGCATAATCTTCCTTGCTTTCAAAAAGAGGCTTGCCCGTTATTATTTCGTCGCTTTCCTTAACCGAGGAAATTTTTTCAATAATACCATCGATACTTTCCGACTGAACCGCCGACGAATACAAAGCCGCGCCGATAGCCATAAAGCAAGGCGCGTCCTCGGGGAAAACCGCATTATCCTCGCCAAGCTTCAAGCTAGTTACAAACGCTTTTCTAAGCGCCTTTAAAAAGTGCAGAGGCCCGCCGAGAAAAAGAACGTTGCCCTTTATTCTGCGGCCTTGCGCAAGCCCCGAAACCGTCTGGTCAACGACCGCCTGAAAAATGGAAGCGGAGATATCCTCCTTCTTTGCGCCCTGATTTAACAGCGGCTGTATGTCTG
>WSNM01000054.1 GCA_013316055.1 Clostridia bacterium
GTCATATCCGATTTAAAATTATTCGTTGCCCTCGAACATTCTGGGCGCGGAATATAAGTCAAACTCCTCGTCAATATCAAATTCCGAATCATCATCGAATGCGGCAAGCTTGGAAATGGAAACCTCGTAAGCGGTCATTGTCACAAAGCTTTCGTCGGGCTGTTTTTTCTGGTATTCGCGGCTTTGTATCCTGCCGGAAAGCGCAACCCTGTCGCCCACGGCAAGCCCGCGCACAAACCTTGCATTTCTGCCCCACGCAATCGCGGGGATATAGTCGGACTTGTTATAGCTGCGGTTAACGGCGATAAGCAAATCTGCAATTTCGCGGTTGAACGGCGTAGTGCGGTACACGGGCGGCTTGCAGATATAGCCCGAAAGCACTATCGAGTTGGGGTTTTTGGCGGGCTGCACCTCTAAAAGCTCTCTTACGAAAACTGTAAGCATAAGCCTTGAACGTCCGCCCTCGAGCTTGTTGTAGGAACGGAACTGACCGAGCGCGCAGATGTAGCCGCCTACCTTCATATCCTCTGTCATAATCCGCTCGGAAACGGTTACGGGCAGAAGGTCTGCCTGACCCGAAAGCCGCATGACCTATACCTCGTGCGAAAACTGCGCTTCGGATACGATTTCTCCGTAAATATACACCTTATTGTTTTTTTCCGTGTTGTAATTCATATATGCCTCCAAAAAAGTTTTTCCAAGCGTTTGCAAAAGCCGCGGCAGCCGCCCGCTTCAAACGCTTTTATGCGCCTTATGCGTTGGGCTTTTGCCGCCCCGTTCCGTCAATGACGTAGTTTTCTTTATAAATAAGCTCGTCAATCGGTACAAAGGAATAGCCTTTATTTTTAAGTGTTTCAAGAATTATAGGCACAGCCTCGGCGGTGTGCATTCCGTTATTGTGCATAAGAATTATCGACCCGTTTTTTACTCCGTTGATAACCCTCATCGCTATGTCGGACGCGCTTAAATCCTTCCAGTCGAGGCTGTCTACGTCCCACTGAATGGTGTAATAGCCAAGCGCGCTTGCCGTTTTAATCAGCTCGTCGTCGTAATCGCCGTACGGCGGGCGGAAAAGCTGTACCTTCTTGCCCGTAATGTCCTCTATCGCCTGCGAGGATACCGTAAGCTCCTTTTTTATTTCCTCCGCATTCTGCTTGCTCATATACGAATGAGTGGAGGAATGCGTGCCTATGCTGTGACCCGCTTTGTCTATTTTTTTGACGAACTCGGGGTATTTGGTCGTCCAGAACTCGACCATGAACCACGTTGCGCGCACGTCCGAGGCTTTTAGCGCGGACAGAATTTTATCGGTGTATTCCGTACCCCACGCGCAGTCGAAGGAGATTGCGATTTTCTTTTCCTCCGTTTCCACGGAGTATATGGGAACCAGCCTCGGCGTATTGCCGAAGTACACCGCATACGCGCCCGTAAAATAGGTTGTAACCGAAAGAACGGCCAGCAGCGCGAACGCGGCAAGTGAAACCAAAATTGTTTTAAGCTTATAAACGCGAACCAAACTTTACCCCGATAATACCAAACAAAGAATAGATTTTTTTGTAGTTAAATGTAATTGTATGACTTCTTTTGTCAAAACCCGAAAAGGCGGCGCCGTAGCAAAAACCGACTTTCTGAAAATATTCTATGAGGCGTGTCCTTAAAATATGTACAAAAAAATAAGGCGCGCCGTGCGGATATTTCCGCACGGCGCGCCGTCCGTTATATGCTTATTGAATTTTGTAAGCCGTATTATTTAAGTTTACCCTTATCCCTTCTCCACTGCTTAACCGTTTTTTCGAAGCCGTAATCGGAGGGAACATAATAAATTTTGTCGCGCAGGCTGTCGGGCAGATACTGCTGCTCGACATATCCGCCCGCAAAGTCGTGCGGGTACTTGTATTTATAGCTTTGCGCCTTGGTTTCTTTGTCGCCGAAGGTGTTATCCCTTAAATATGCGGGCACGCCCTCGTCGTCGCGCACTTGTATTGCGTCGCGCTTTGCCGCGTCAAGCGCCCTTATAACGCTGTTGCTCTTCGGCGCCTCGCAAACGTAAATAATCGCGCTCGTCAGCGGAATTATGCCCTCGGGATAGCCCGTTTTTTCCAGCGCGTACATTGCCGAGGTTGCAACGACAAGCGCGTTGGGGTCGGACATACCGACGTCCTCGCACGAATGTATTACAAGCCGCCGCGCTACAATCATAGGGTCGCAGCCGCCCTCGATAAGCCGCATTGCGTAGTACAGCGCGGCGTTGGCGTCGCTTCCCCTCAGCGATTTGCAGAAGGCGGATAAATAATCGTAAAACGCGTCCTCGTTATACGCCATTGCCTTGCGCTGAATGGACTGCTCGGCATCGGCAAGCTTAACCGCAATGCTTCCGTCGGTCTGCGGCGGTGTAGTAAGCACGGCAAGCTCCAATGCATTGTAGGCAGTGCGCAAATCGCCGCCAGCAACCCGCGCAATATGGTCGAGCGCGTCGTCGTCTACAACCGCCGAATATTCGCCCAAGCCGTGCTTTTTATCGGCAAGCGCCTTTACGATTGCCCCCCGAATATCCTCGAAGGAAAGCCTTTTGAACTCAAAAACCCTGCATCTTGAAACGATTGCGGGCGTCATGGAAGCATACGGGTTTTCGGTTGTGGAGCCTATAAAAATTATCGTCCCCTGCTCTATCGCGGGCAACAGACTGTCAGACTGGGTTTTGTTGAAGCGGTGGCACTCGTCAAGCATTAAATAGGTGCGCTTGCCGTACATTTTTAGCGCGTCGCGAGCTTGCTCCACCGCCCTTTTTACGTCCGCAACGCCCGACTGAACGGCATTCAGCTTTATAAATTCGCCGTGCGTGGTCTGCGCTATAATGTTTGCAAGCGTGGTCTTGCCCGTACCGGGGGGCCCCCAGAAAATGCAGCTGCCAAGCCTGTCCAAGGAAATGGCTCTGCGCAAAAGCGAGCCTTCCGCAACAATGTGCTTCTGCCCTATAAAATCGTTTAAATTGTTTGCGCGCATGCGCTCGGCAAGCGGCTTGGCCTTTGCCTCGTTGCCGTTTAAATCGAATAAATCCACGCCGTCACCTCAACAGCTCTTTTATCTTCTCCGCATTTTCCTTGCCCGCCGCATATCCCTCGGCATATGCCTTGTCAAGGTCTTTAATAAGGTACTGGCTCATACCCTTCATTTCGGGCTCTATAAGCAAATCGCACAGGCCGCCTTCGCTGTTGCGCCAAAGCTCTGTCTGGTTGGTGTCCATAATATCGAACACTCTTAGCACAAGCTCTATGATATTGCCGACCTTTTCAACCGGCTCGCCCGCGTTTTTAAGCACGTCAACCGCCACAACAACGTCCGCGCCCATATTCTTGACAACCTGAACGGGCACGCGGCACAAGCAGCCGCCGTCCACAAACATCATTTCGTCCGTTTTTACGGGACGGAACACTGCGGGAATGGTGCTTGAAGCCTGAATTGCCTTTACCGCATTGCCCTTTTCGAAAACGTGAAGTTTGCCCGAATACAGCTCGGTAGCAACGCATCTGAACGGAATAGGGAAATCCTCAAGCTTTTTGTCGCCGAGGTATTCCGCAAGCATATCGGCCATTTTTTTACTGCGCAAAAGCGACATTTTTGTAATAACCGCAGGGCTTATATCCAGAATATCCCGCATTTTTAAATCGAGGATAACCTCTTTAATTTCAAGCGCGGTCAGTCCGCTTGAAAAGCAACCGCCGACAACCGCGCCCATAGAGCACCCCGCAATATAGT
>WSNM01000055.1 GCA_013316055.1 Clostridia bacterium
GCGCTCGGGCGGGATTATGGTACCCACACCCGCGACACAGCCGCCGGGGCAGCCCATTCCCTCAATAAGATACCCGTTAAGCTTCCGTTCCTGTTTACAAGCTGTTGCCCCGCGTGGGCGGTGCTTGTCAAAAAGCAGTTCCCCGACCTTGCTTCGGAAGTGTCGGAGGAGCTTACGCCTATGGTCGCAACGGCTCGCTCGATAAAGGTCAAGCGTCCTAATGCGCGCGTGGTGTTTATAGGCCCGTGCGCGGCCAAAAAGCTCGAAGCCTCCCGCCGCACGGTAAGAAGCTACGTTGATTTTGTAATCACGTTTGAAGAGCTTGCGGGTATGTTCGATGCAAAGGGGCTTGTTTTGGAAGAGCTTGAAGAGCTGCCTGTAAGCATTCAGGCAACGGGCGCAGGCAGGGGTTATGCATGCTCCGGCGGCGTTGCAACGCCCGCACTTTATGCACTTGCTTTGGTCGATAAACGCTCTGCCGTTCTGTATGGAAACGGCGCCCTTGGGACAGCTTTTTATGCACGCGTGCGAAACGCAGTTGCGGCACTGGTCGGAAACGACGTACTCGTTATCGGGGCACTTATCGCATGCAGAGGGAATAACCTGCATAAGCGGCGGCTCGTAATACTTTTCCGCAATGGTGCTTTTGTCCACGCCCGCCGTAATATGCACGGGCTTGTTTGCGGGGCGCAAAGAAAGACCCATTGCAAGGCGAACGCGTTCAGAGGCTATCTGACGCTCGCGGTAAATACTTTCGCGGTACTGCGGAACCTCGTTCGGGGTGATTAAATAGGGAATTTCCTCCAAATCACCCGCGGGATTGTCCGATTCGTACGCAACCCTTGCAACCTCGCAAAAAACTTTTCTTCTTAAATCGGTAACAACGCTTTGACTTTTCATATCTGCTCCAAAATTATGTAATTTTTTAACACGTGTATTATAACACAGCCGTGCATATTTTGCAAGAAATACCCGTAATTTTTGATAAAACAATAAAACGCGGCGGTCGGAAAATTCTTCCGACCGCCGCTGGCTTTTATAAAAGTATTTATTCGGTTGTAACTGCCTCGCCGCTGTCGCCGTTTTCGCCCTTGGGCTTTCTTACACTCGGCTGTAATTCGGGATGCTTCATATGCTTTGCAAGCACATAATACTGCAAGAAGAAGTAGCCCGCTCCGACGATTACCATTATGATAGACCAGAACTGCGAGGGCGAGAGCGCCGTGCCGATAAACTGTCCCCTTTCGTCGCCGCGCGCAAATTCTATGCAGAAGCGCCACACGCCGTACGCGACAGCGTAAAGACCGAAGTTATAATTGAACTTGACCTTAAAGTACAGCACAGCCATAACAACGGCAAGCACAATCAAAAACGACATTTCGAAGAGCTGCAAGGGCACAACCTTGGGACCTTGGGAATAAATTCCGTTTGAATAGCTGCCCGCACAGTAAAGCCCCCAATCCGCCTCCATACCGTAGCAGCAGCCGCCGAAAAAGCAGCCCAGACGGCCGAACGCGTGCGCAATTGCTATACCTACGGGTATGAACGGCAGCGCGTCTGTAAGCGTTGCGTTCATATTGTTCTGCAAAAGCTTTATTTTTGTGCGCGGGGCAATAACGTAAATATACAGCCAGTAAACGCCCAAAAAGCTTAAAACGCCGCCTATCAAGCCCCCTATAAAGGTCATTCCGCTTAAATTGAACCCGCCCGCGGGGTTGTCGATATAATTGTAAAGCCCCTGAAAGAGCGCCGCGGAAAGAATGCCGAAGCCCGTTCCGAATACGCCTATAAGCAGAATTTTATCGGTTGCCTCGTCGTTGAAATTCTTTTTCCACATCGTGTACATAAGAAAGCCGAAGCAGGATATTATGCCCAAGGCCATACAAATGCCGTACAAATATACTTCAAGGCTTCCCATTGTAAATAAAGGTTGAGGATGCATTTTTTATACCTTTAAAATTTAATTCCGTATTATTATACCCCTTTTGTGCGGAAATGTCAAATGCTATTGACAATCGGGCGCGCTTTCGGCGGTTTCATTGCTTACTCCGCCGTGCGCAACGGGCTGTTTCGAAATTTTTTTAACGCGCAAAAACCAGAACAGCAGTGCAATAAACATACTTATGCTCCACCCTATCGCCCACGCCCAGCAAACTCCGCCGAAGCCCCAGCCTATTGCAGTAAGCACATACACAAGCACTACCCTAAGCAATAAATCGAGAAAAGTGCTTACGGTAAAGCCGAGATTTCCGCCGCAGCCGCGCACCGCGCCGTCGGCAATTATTTTTGCCGTAACCATCGGCAGAAAGCAAGAAACTATCCTTAAATACTGCACCGAATACGCAAGCGCGTCGTCGGTGAGCTTATCTTTCTGAATGAATATCCGCGTCAGCGGCTCGGGGAAGGCGGCAAAGACCGCCAAAAAGATTAAACTGACCGCAACGGCATAGCAAAGCATTATCCAAAAGCCTTTTTTAACGCGTTCGTACTCTCCCGCCGCTCTGTTTTGCGAGGCGAAGTTGGAGTACCCGTTCGACATAGCAACTATGCTCATAGTGCCTATAACTATAAGCTTAAAAGCCGTAGTAAAGCCCGCGGTTGCATCCTCGCTTATAAGATTTATGCGCTTGCTTATGAAGAAATTGCCCACCGAAACAAAACTCTGCTGCAAAATAATGGGAATGGAAGTGACGGTAAGCTCCTTTAACAGCCCTTTATCGAAAACGGCGGGCTTTTCTTCCGAACGTATACCGCGCATTTTAAAAGCGAGCACTATAAATGTAAGCACGCACGAAACGGCTTGCGAGATGAACGTTGCCCACGCCGCGCCCGCCACGTCCATATGCCATACGGCTATAAACAGAAAGTCAAGCCCGATATTCAGAACGGACGAAATCACAAGGAAAACGAAAGGCGATTTACTGTCGCCGAGCGCGGAGCATATTCCGCAGCCGAGGTTATACATAAACACAAACGGAAGCGAGCCGATATATATGTACAGATAATCAAGACACCATTTAAAATAGGTATCGGGAACGCTGAGCGCCGCTATAAACAGTCGCGCGCACGAAAAACCGACAACCATTATAAACGCGCACAGCGCGGCGAAGGCTATAAGCGAAGTTGTAACCGTTTCCCTTACCTTTTTATTGTCGCCGGCGCCCAAATATTTTGCCACGATAACCGAACACCCACCGTTTGCGCCAAGCGCAAAAGCAAGCAGAATGTTAATTATTACGGTAGCGTTGCCTATCGCCTCAACCGCGCGCGCCCCGTCGGCCGCGTAGTTGCCAGCAACGAGCAAATCGACAAGCGAATAGACCTGCTGTACAAAAGCGCTTCCGAAAAGCGGCAATGCATACAGCAAAAGCACTTTCCAGACGTTTCCGTCCGTAAGCTTTACGTTACCTCTGTTTTTAAATATTTTAATATCGTTCATAGCGGCTCAAATTATAGACTTTCAGCCACCGCATTGCAAACGATTTAAACATTAAATTCACATAGCGCAAATATTACTTTTTATTTAAATTTTATGTTTAAAAAACACAAAAACGCCGCCCGAACGCTTTGCCTTGCGTTCGGG
>WSNM01000056.1 GCA_013316055.1 Clostridia bacterium
GTTGACACCTTTATTTTATGGCAACTGTCCAAAGGCAGAATCTTTGCAACCGACTACACCAACGCAAGCCGAACAATGCTGTTCAACATTCATTCGCTGGAATGGGACGTCGAGCTGCTGAGGCTGTTCGATATTCCGCGCTGTATGCTGCCCGAGGTTAAGCCGAGCGGATATCGCTACGGAGAAACGGACAAAGGCTTTTTCGGCTCGCCCATACCCGTATGCGGGGTTGCGGGCGACCAGCAGGCAGCCTTGTTCGGGCAGGCGTGTTTTAAGGCGGGCGACGTTAAAAACACATACGGCACGGGGTGCTTTTTGCTTATGAACACGGGACGGCGGGCGGTTAAAAGCCGCAACGGACTTGTTACCACGCTTGCCGCGGGGCTGACGGACAAGCCCGATTATGTGCTTGAAGGCTCGGTATTCGTAGGCGGCGCGGTTGTGCAGTGGCTGCGCGACGAAATGAAGGCGATTGCCACCGCAGAGGACAGCGAAAGGCTTGCGCGCTCGGTTGAGGACAGCGGAGGCGTATACGTTGTGCCCGCGTTTACGGGGCTTGGCGCGCCGTACTGGGACGCAGAGGCGCGGGGAACGATTACGGGGATAACGCGCGGAACCACGACCGCGCATATCGTGCGGGCGGCGTTGGAGGCGATTGCGTACGAGGTGTGCGATTTGGTTACCGCAATGGAAAAGGATTCCGGCATGAAGCTGACGCGGCTTGCCGTTGACGGCGGGGCGTGCGCAAACGATTTTTTAATGCAGTTTCAGTCGGATATACTAAGCTGCGAGGCGGTGCGGCCCAAGGTTGCGGAAACCACAGCTTTGGGGGCGGCGTATCTTGCGGGACTGTGCAAGGGCGTATGGAACGGAACCGAAGAAATAAAGCAAAACTCTGCCGCAGACAAAATTTTCACCCCGAATATGCCCGAGCTAACGCGGTTTAAGCTGTTGGAGGGCTGGAAAAACGCGGTGTTAAAGACCCGCGCCAAATAAATATTTAAAGCCGCCCGCAAGGACTGATTTGTTCTTGCGGGCGGCTTGTTTTTATCGTAGCTGTGTTATTTGTCTGTCGGTTGGCTGTCGGGTTGTATGGCTACGGGCTTGGGCGGCTTGTACTTCATAAGCAGCATATAACGGACAACGGGGTACGCAAGCACTGCCACCCCGCCTATCCATGCGATGGGGTCTGCAAAGCAAAGCGCGATATACGCCGCAGAGCTTGCCTCGCAATTGATTGCGCCGCCGTTGATTGCCGCAGGCAGAAATATGCAGACACCTATCCTTGCAACAAGCTCTACCGTGCCCGTCAAAAGCGTGAAAAATGGCTTTTCTATACCCTGCGCGCCGCTTCTCCAAACAAAAATCAGACCCAGCAGACAGTAAAAGCTTAGCGCAACGTACAAATAGCGGTTGCCGAAGCTTACAGACTGCTCGGTAACCTTGTCCGCGCTTAAAAATATGTACTGATACGCGCCGTTTATAGTAAGCAGCAGCCCGACGCCCGCAAAAACGACGTACATGGTAAGCACAATAAGCGTAGCCTGCAAAATGCCCTTGCGTATCCGCTTATACTCGCCCGCGCCGTAGTTTTGCGCGGTGAAGCTGACCACGCCCGCGCCGAGCGCGCTCATGGGCGACATCAACAGCCCGCCGAGCTTGCACGCCGCGCCGTAGCCATTCTGCGCGGGATTGCCCGCGACCATTACTCCCTCCGGCGAGAGGTCGAATTTGACAAGCTCGCCCTGCATTACTATTATGCCAACAGCCAGCACGGAAAACTGCAAGCCGAGCGGTACGCCCTGCAATATGTGGCGGTTAAGCTCCTTTATGCTAAGCTTAAAGTCCTGCGCTTTAAGCCGCAGGCTCTTGTATTTTACAAAGGTGTATATAAAGCACGCGACCGTGCTTAATGCCTGCGCCGCGACAGTTGCAGAAGCCGCGCCGATTACTCCCCAACGGAAAACCTTTATAAACAGAAGGTCTAAACCGACGTTTAAAACCGTGGATACGAACAGAAAAATAAGGGGGGTGACGGAATCGCCCACACTGCGCAAAACAGAACAGATAAAGTTATAGAACATTTGCGCGATTATGCCGGAAAATATGACAAAGCAATAGCTGTAAGCCGCCTTGAACACAAGCGCGTTGTCCTCGGTTACGTTTATCCAGCTTAAAAGCGGCTTTAAGCAGAGCAGTGACACGGCAGTTAAAATTACCGTTATGACAGAGCTTAAAACAATCTGCGCCGCAAAGGACTTGCGAACGCCCGCCTCGTCACCCTCGCCGACGCGGTTGGAGGTAATGACGGAAAAGCCCGCCGTACAGCCGAAGGCGAACTGTAAAAATATGAAAATAAGCGGGGAAACGTCGTTTACGCCCGCCACCTCGTCCGCGGACAGCGTTTGACCGCAGATTGCCGCGTCGCTTATGGTGTAGACCTGCTGCAAAAGATAGGAAAATATTATAGGCAAAGAGAATAAAAGCAGCGCCTTCCACTCTTTGCCCTTGCGTAAATCCACGGGTTGCGTTAGGTTTTTGATTTTTTCTTTTATGTTAAGCATAGCGTGACCGATGGTCGTTTATTTTTTGCGTTTTTTGGACCTTTTATCGTAATTGGGCGCGGGATATGCCGCAGTTAAGCGTTTTTGCGCCTCTGCGGTATCTTCCGCTGTTACTGCCTCTCCGTCGTTGTCCGTTGTTCCCTCTGCGTCGTTGTATGTTGCCTCTTCCGTATCGCCGTTAAGCTCTGCAAGCATTTGGGCAATGCGCTCTTCGGAAAGCCCCTCGCTTTCGGGCGCAAGCTTACCGTAGGCAAGCTTGTCGTGATGAATAGTCATTAGCCGACCTCTTTGATTTTTATGTTACTGAATTCTATCACAGCCAACGGGCTTTGTAAATTGATTTTATCAACTATTTTAAGCGATTTTCAATTGTTCTTAATTATCTGATATTGCTTGCGCCGAGCTGTGCAAGCCGTTGCTTTATTGCCTCAAACGCCGCAAGCGGGTCGGATATTTGCGCCGTGGCTTGCTCCATAGGGCAAACGCCGTCGCCGTTGCGGTTGATTATGTACTGAACGGACTTGCCGTATTCAACATAAATGCCGTTGCTGTTGCATACCTCAAGCGCGCCTGCGCTGATTACGCCCGCATACAGGGCGGTGACGCCCATAAGCGCATACAAAAGCGCCGCCGCTCTGCCGACGACCTTATCCGCCGCGGCAAAGCCGACAAAGCTTTTACCGCTTTCTATCAGCCCTATAAGCGGGCTTATGCCGCGCTTTGTGCTTGTTACGGTTTGCTCCCCGTCCGACAGCACGCAGGTATAACCGCCGTTTTCAAGCGTTTTTTTCAATTTTTCAAGCGTATTTTTTGAGGTGAGGTTGGTTTCTGTCATAAATGCTTCTTA
>WSNM01000057.1 GCA_013316055.1 Clostridia bacterium
GTCGTGCCGCGGACGATGCTGTCGTCTATAAGCACAACCCTTTTGCCGCGCACATTGCCGCGCAACGCGTTCATTTTAAGCCAACCCGCAAGCACAATATAGTCTATGCGGTTAAAATTAAGCAGATAAGTAAGCTCGGCATAAAGCGCGTCTGTATCGGGATAGTCGCGCTTTGAAAAAACAGCCGTGGCTATGCCGTGCTTTTGGGCGCGGACGATTGCGCCTATGCCCTCCTTAGAGGCAATAAGATAAGCAATTTCGCAAAACTTTTCTTTTTCGTTGGCGTCTATGACCGACTGAAAATCGGTGCCGCCGCCGGAGGCAAAGACGGCTATGCGCTTCACTTTAAGGTTACCCCGCTGCCCTTGACCGTTTTGCCGAGCACAACGCACTGCTCGCCCGTGGCTTCAAGCTGGGCAATCGCCTTTTTGACGTCGTGCTTTTTGACGCAGACTACCATTCCTATACCCATATTGAAGGTGTTATAAATCTGCTCGTTGGTAAGCTCTGCCTTCTGCTGCAT
Source organism: Clostridia bacterium (assembly GCA_013316055.1). Lineage (GTDB taxonomy): Bacteria > Bacillota > Clostridia > Christensenellales > Borkfalkiaceae > Coproplasma. The sequence goes on from WSNM01000057.1 coordinate 524, forward strand.
AACGCGGAAAACAGCGGGCACCTCGTAGGACTTTGTATCGATTACGCAGCCCACGCCCTCGGGGAAAATGCGGGGAATATTTTCTATAAACCCGCCGCCCGTAATGTGAGCAATGCCCTTTACGTTCACGTTCTTTATCAGCTCTAAAATGCTTTTAACGTAAATTCTCGTAGGAGTTAACAGAACGTCTATAGTCTTTGCGCCCAGCTCGTCGTTGAACTGATTCAGCTCGTAAATGTTTTCGCCGAAAAGCTTCCTTACAAGCGAATATCCGTTTGAATGGATACCGCTCGATTTAAGACCGATAAGCACGTCGCCGGGCTTTATGGTACTGCCGTTTATAATTTTCTTTTTATCTACCGCGCCGACCGCAAAGCCTGCTATATCGTAGTCGCCCGTGCGGTAAAAACCGGGCATTTCTGCAGTTTCTCCGCCGATTAACGCCGCGCCGCTCTGACGGCAGCCCTCGGCAATACCCGCGACAACGGTTGCAACCTTTTCGGGACTGAGCGCGCCCGTTGCAAAATAGTCAAGGAAAAACAGAGGTCTTGCGCCCTGACAGACAATATCGTTTACGCACATTGCTACCGCGTCGATGCCGATTGTATCGTGCTTACCCGAAATTATGGCGTATTTCAGCTTGGTGCCTACGCCGTCCGTACCCGCGACAAGCACGGGACGCTTTATATCCTTGGGCATTGCAAAGAAGCCGCCGAAGGAGCCTAAATCGCCAAGCACTCCGCTTGTATAGGTGGATTTGACGTGCTCCTTCATCAATCTTACAGCCTCGTAGCCTCTTTCGACGTCGACGCCGCTGTCTTTATAAGAAATACTCATTTTATCTCCTTTGAGTTTTGTTTTTGTATTTAGTCAAGCTTGTGCTTGTCCGCCTCGTAAGCTTCGAGAGAATAAGGATACTGCCCGTTGAAGCAACCGAGGCAGAAGCCCGTATTTGCGCCCGTACACGTAGATAAAAGCTGTTCAACCGTAAGATATCTTACGCTGTCCGCGCCAAGGCTCTCGCAAATCTGCTCCTCGTCCTTATAAGCGCCTATCAGCTGGGAATAGGTCTGAATATCTATGCCGAGGTGGCACGGGTGCTTTATTATCGGGGAGCAAATTCTTATATGCACTTCCTTTGCACCCGCGTCCCTTAGCATTTTTATTATCTTCCGCATAGTCGTGCCGCGGACGATGCTGTCGTCTATAAGCACAACCCTTTTGCCGCGCACATTGCCGCGCAACGCGTTCATTTTTACGTTAAGACTGCTTTCCCGCTGTCTTTGGTCGGGCTGGATAAACGTTCTGCCGACGTAGCGGTTTTTGGCAAGCGCTTCCACAAACGGTATTCCGCTTTCCTCCGCATAGCCGCGCGCCGCAACGTTGCCCGAATCGGGCACGCCCGAAACCATATCCGCCTCCACAGCATAGTGCTTTGCAAGCAGTCTGCCCGCTTCCTTTCTTGCCTCGTACACGCTGTAGCCGTCCAGAACGGAATCGTGACGGGCGAAATACACATACTCGAATATGCACATGCGGGACTGCGCGGGAATGTTTTCCATCATATGCGAGTGAATTCCGTTGCTGTCTATAACGACAATCTCGCCCGCCCTTACGTCGCGCAGAAGATTTGCGCCTACCGCATCGAGCGCGCACGTTTCGCTTGCGACTATAACGTCGTCGTCATTTATGCCTATGCACAGCGGACGGATACCGTAAGGGTCGCGCACGGCGATAAGCTTGTCGCAAGTCATAATAACCAGCGCATATGAGCCCTTTAATTCAGCGCACGCGCGCTTTACGCCGTTAATAATATCGCCGTCGGAAAGGCTGTTGATTAAAACGGCTATAACCTCGCTGTCGATTGTGGTCTGAAATACCGCGTTCTGTGCGATAAGCCCGTCGCGCAGAGCCTTTGTATTGATTAAATTGCCGTTATGCGCAACCGCCATTTTACCGCATTTGCCCGTAAAAACAACGGGCTGAGCGTTAAGCAGCATGCTTGCGCCCGTGGTTGAATAGCGGACGTGACCGATAGCTATGTCGCCCTCGGGCAGCGCTTCGAGCTTGCCGTCCGAAAAAACGTCCGCAACAAGCCCCATGCCCTTATGATACGAGATTTTATCCGCATAGGCTACGGCAATACCGCTTGATTCCTGCCCTCTGTGCTGTAAGGCGTACAAGCCGTAATATACGGTTTGCGCAACATTGCGGTTTTCCTGCGAGTAAACGCCGAATACGCCGCATTCCTCGTGCTTTTCTTCCATAATATCCACCCGTAACCGCAAGGCTACTCCTTGCCCGTCCAGCAATAGGTGCAAAGCTTGCAAGGCTCTATCCCGATTGCCTTTATAAGCCCCTCGATAGACTGAAATTCCAGAGATTCGAACTGAAATTTGTCGCAGATTGCCTTGCGCATTTGCGCGTTTTTATGGTCGTATTACGGCTATCCCACGTCCAGCTACGAGGGCATAAACGTTGAAATGATGCGCTGTAAAAACGGCGCTGTCTTTGCGGAAAACGACGCTAAAATTCACGGGCTTGACGATATAGATTACGTAGGCGGAGTTCCCGATTCGGGCACGCCGCACGCAATCGGCTATGCAAACGCATGCCATGTGCCGTTTGCGCGCCCGTATATAAAATACACGCCCACATGGTCGCGCAGCTTTATGCCGGTAAACCAGACGGAGCGCAACAAGGTCGCAAAAATGAAGCTTATTCCCGTACACGAATTTATCGACGGCAAAAGGCTTCTGCTCGTGGACGACAGCATTGTACGCGGTACACAGCTTAAAGAAACGGTTGACTTTTTATATTCCCACGGCGCAAAGGCTGTGCATATG
>WSNM01000058.1 GCA_013316055.1 Clostridia bacterium
ATGCAATATGCTTCCTCATTTATTATATAACCACTTTTTATGATTTTAAACCAAGTATAAGCGTAAGCAACGCAAGCTTTTCATACACAAAAAAGTAATTATTAACCTGCTTTAACAGCTCGCATTTTTCTATATCCGGATTTAAAATATAACTGTCATCGTAACCGATTAGCTGCAACACAGCAACCGTTGAAGTTTTATAAATTATAGGAATAGAAATCAGTTGCTTATAATTGCTGTTGAATTTTTTAAAATTAGCTTTAAAATTCTTTTCATTGGTCAAAATATCGGCCTTAATCTTGCTATCCCTAAAAAATCGCAAATAATACGGGTCTTCCACCATAACATCTTTTTCATTTTTAAAAGCACTTGTAAGATGGGAACGACTGAACATAAGCGACGATATTGTAAAGCAGTATATACAGACGGATACCGAATTTTTAAATAAAACATATACGCCCGAAAACAGGCAGGTGTTAATAAAATACTCTAAGCCGATTGAGGCTTTGTCTATTGAAGAGTTTTTGGACGTAATACAGTTTGGAACGTTTCAGCGTTTTTGCGCGTATATTTATAATACATATACAAATAAGCCGTATGAATACGATAATTATATTAAATCAGCTTACAGACTGAGAAATAAGGCTGCGCATTGCGAGGCGATTATTACTCAACTTAAAGAGCCTTTCGATTACGGCACGCAAAGCATAGTTGGCTTTTTGAGAGAAAAAGGTATAAAACACAAAACGCTTACTACTAATATGTCAAAGGCGTTGGTGTTTGATTTTTGTAATATGATGTATTTATATTGCGGTATCGAGCCAAAGTATAAAATTGAAAGAACCTATAAAAAATTAAGCGGTCTTTTGGACAGTTGCAAGCAATATACCGAACTATTTGCAAAAAATTCTATGCTGGTATCGGTATACAGGTTTATGAGAGAGGTTGCGGAAATTTTTAAAAACGGAATTAATTAGAAAATCTTTAAAACTGTCATATTTTGAATTGACAAATTATATTTTATATTATATAATAATTGAAATTCGCTACACAAACGGGTGTGTGGGATAAAAAGTTTTACTTTTAAGAGCCGGTGCCAGCACTGGTTCTTTTTTGTTGCAAAAAATAACAAATTAAAGGCAGAAACGGTTTCCGTAACAGTATTTTAAGGGAGGGCATATAATAAACAGATTGATAAATTTTTACCTGAGCGGAAGCGGCGCGCGGGGAAGGGTGAAGGGACGGCGGTTGTCTGGCTCGGTTACCGTAAAGAGCGCGCGGCGCGGAGTACGAGGGAGAAAGCATGAACGGCTGGCTATCGTTTATTATAAGCAGCATACTGTTCGGCTTAGGGCTGGCGGTAGACGCTTTTTTAATATCGCTTGCGGGAGGCGTAAACGAGCCGAACGCAAAGCGCGGGAAAATACTCGCTTCGGCATTGGTGTTTGCGCTGTTTCAGCTTGCCGCCCCGCTTATAGGCCGGCTGTGCGTGCGCACCGTTGCCGAGCGGTTTTTGTTTTTTAAGGAATGCTTGTCCGGCATTGCCCTTGCGGTGCTGCTGTTTTTGGGCATTAAAATGCTGGTGGAGGGGCTGAGGCAGAGTAAAAGCAAGGACGGGGAAAAGCCGAAAAGCGGCATAGGCGCGCTGTTATTGAGTGCGGCGGTTTCCTCCGTAGACGCGCTGTCGATGGGCTTTACCATAGCGGAATACAGCCTTTGGACGGCGGTTGCGGGCGCGGGAATAATTGCCGCGATAACCTTTATTGCCTATACCGCGGGATTTTTTATAGGCAGAAAATTCGGGACGCGGCTTGCCGACAAGGCTATGGTGATAGGCGGGATATTGTTTATAGTTATGGCCTTGGAGGTATTTATAAGGGGTTTTTGAATAAAGCGCGGGCGATTGCTTTTACGCAATCGCCCGCGCGGCATTTTATATTGTAAAGTTGAGGATAAGCAGCCACGCAAGCCCGTAATAGGAGGCGACTGCGATAAGGTCGTTTATGGTGGTGATAAGCGGTCCCGAGGCGACCGCAGGGTCGATTTTGATTTTTTTGAAGATTACGGGTATAACCGTGCCGAAGAAGCTGGACAAAAGCATTGCCGCAAGCAGCGAAATGCCTATGCAGCCGGAGGTTAAAAAGGACGCTTGCACCGCGGATATGCCGAGGTTTAAAGCCATTTCCGCCGTTTGCCCCGTAAGGAAGAGGAACAGCCCGACAAGCACGCAGGACAGCGTGCCGAGGATAAGCCCGTTGATTGCGCCGACGCGAACCTCCTTGAAAATGAGCTTTGCGGTGCGTTTGGCCGTAAGCTGTTCGTCGCTTAAAACGCGGATAGTGACTGCGAGGGACTGAGTGCCGACGTTGCCCGCCATATCCAGCACAAGCGACTGGAAGCTGACGATTAGCGGCAGGCTTGCAATTACGTGCTCGAACCCGCTGACCACGCTGGATACGCCCAGACCGAGCACGAACAGCACCAAAAGCCACGGTATGCGCTTGGCTATGGAGCGGTGCAGGGGCTCTTTAATATCCTCCTCGGCGGTAAGTCCCGCGAGCTTTGCGTAGTCGTCGCCGAGCCTGTCGTCAACCGCCTCTATAAGGTCGGTGGAGGTGATTACGCCCAGCACCTCGTTATTTGCGCCGAGGACGGGAATGGAATCCTCGCCGTAGTCTTTAAGCCGCTCTATACATTCCTCTATTTCCCCGTCGGCGCGGACGGAGGGGTAGGAGGTGATGATTATATCGTCTAATGCGGAGCCTTGTCTTGCGACAATCAAATCGCGCAGAATTATTGCGCCGCAGTACGCGCCCTGCGCGTTTTCCACATAGATGGTGGACACATTGTCGTTGTCCGCCGCCTGCTCTACCATGGCGCGCATTGCCTGCTTTACGCTCATTTCAGATTTGATTAAAATGAAGTTGGTCGTCATTTTGCTGCCGACCTGCGCCTCGTTATAGGAGGAAATGAGCTGAATATCCTCGACCGCCTCGCCGTCCATAAGGCTTATTATTTCCGAACGGGTGTCCTCTGCAAGCCCGTCTAAAAGGTCGACGGCGTCGTCCGCGTCCATGCTTTCGATAATGTCGGCGGCGCGCTCCTTGTCCATGCTCTCGATATAGTCCTCTGCATTTTCGAGGTAGCTGAACACGTCGGAGAGCTGTTCGTCGGAGAGTATGCGGGAGAGGCGTCTGCGGGCGGTATCGCTTAAAAGCGGATAGATGCTTGCTATGTCCGCCTCGTGATAGTCGCTAAGCTTTTCTGCAAGCGCGCCGTCGTCCTGACTGCTTTCGGCTAACTCGTACAGTGTTTTTAATACGTCGGATAACTCTTCCATAG
>WSNM01000059.1 GCA_013316055.1 Clostridia bacterium
GACAACGCTTTGTCAACTCATTTTATTCCGCTTTTTTCAATAATTTATTAAAACAATTAATAAACAGCGCGAATTTTTACAGAAGCGCCGCCGTTTCCCTTGCGATAACAAGCTCCTCGTTGGTAGGTATAACAAGCACCTTAACCTTGGAGTTGCTCTTGGATATTTCGCGTACGGAGCCGTCGTTTTTTGCCTTGTTTGCCTTGGAGCTGAATTTTACGCCGAGGAATTCGAGCCCCGCGCAAACGTCCTCTCTTACAGTAGCCGTATTTTCGCCTATACCCGCGGTAAATACAATGCAGTCAAGCCCGCCCATTGCCGCGGCGTATGCGCCGATATACTTCTTTGTCTGGTAAGCGAACATTTCAAGCGCAAGCGCACAGCGCTCGTTGCCCTTTTTCGCACCCTTGCACAAATCTCTGAAATCGCTTGAAACGCCCGAAATTCCCGCCACGCCGCACTGCTTGTTGAGGTATGTTATAACCTCGGAATGGGAAAGCCCCTTCTTCTTTGCAAGGAATTCCACTGCGGAAGCGTCTATATCGCCCGAACGCGTGCCCATAAGCACGCCTGCAAGCGGAGTGAAGCCCATAGATGTATCAACGCACTTGCCACCATCCACCGCTGTTATGGAAGAGCCGTTACCAAGGTGACAGGTGACAATTTTAAGCTCCTCGGGGCTTTTGCCGAGGTATTTTGCCGCCTCGCCGGAAACAAATTTATGGCTTGTGCCGTGCGCACCGTACTTTCTCACGCCGTAATTTTTATAATCGTCGTAATTTATGCCGTAAAGATAAGCCTTTTCGGGCATTGTCGCGTGGAAGGACGTATCGAAAACCAGAGCCATAGGGGTTTTTGGCATAACCTCCATGCATGCCCGCAGACCGGTAGCAGCCGCTGGATTGTGCAAGGGTGCAAGCTCGAAGGTCTTTTCTTCAAGCGTTTGCAAAACCTCGGGAGTAACCAGCGTGGGCTTTTTGAAGTATTCGCCGCTTGCAACAACTCTGTGTCCTACCGCGCCGATTTCGTCCATTGACTTAATTACGCCGATTTCACTGTCCTGCAAGGCGTCAAGCACAAGCTCAATCGCGATTTTATGGTTGGGCATGCTCTGGCGATACTCTTTTTCAAGTCCGTTGCCCTTTGCTTTAAGCAAAGAGCCTTTAATGCCTATTCTTTCACAGCCGCCCTTTGCAAGCACCTTTTCCGTCTGCATATCTATAAGCTGATATTTAAGCGAGGAGCTACCCGCATTCACAACTAAAATTTTCATATATTTTCTCCTTTAAATCGTATATTATTCAGCCTGCAACGCCGTTACCGCAACGGTTGCAACGATATCCTCTACACTGCACCCGCGGGATAAATCGTTAAGCGGCTTTGCAAAGCCCTGACAAACGGGGCCTATCGCCATGTATCCGCCGAAGCGCTGTGCGATTTTATAGCCGATGTTTCCCGCATTTATATTGGGGAAAACGAACACGTTTGCGTGACCCGCCACCTTGGAGTCGGGCGCTTTAAGCTTGCCCACCTCGGGCGCGACTGCCGCATCGAACTGGAATTCGCCGTCAAGCGCAAGCTCGGGAGCCATAGCTTTGGCAAGCACGGTAGCCTGCTGAACCTTAGGTACCGTCTGCGTAAATTTATCGTCGTTGCCGCTGCCCTTGGTAGAGAAGGAAAGCATTGCCACCCTCGGCTCGATACCCGCGATAGACCTTGCGGTTTTTGCGGAGGATACCGCTATATCCGCAAGCTGCTCCGCCGTCGGCTCGATATTGATAGCGCAGTCCGCAAACACGGCAACACCGTCCGGATTGTAAGGATTTTTATTGTCGGGCGCAATCATTATAAAACAGCTTGAAACCGTCTTTATGCCAGCCGCGGTTTTTACGACCTGCAAGCCGGGGCGGAGCGTGTTTGCGGTTGAATGGCACGCGCCCGAAACATAGCCGTCAACGTCGCCCGCTTTAAGCATAAGCGCGCCGAACATTGTTCTGTCCTTAGCCTGCTCCGCCGCCTGCTCCTCCGTCATACCCTTCGCCTTTCTTGCCTCGTAAAGCAATTTAGCATATACCGCAGTCTTGTCCGATGTAAGCGGGTCTACAAGCGTTATCCCGTCAAGCTTCACCTCGGGAGCGATTTTTTTACACTCGGCTTCGTTGCCGATAAGGACTATTTTAGCAATTCCCTCTCTTGTAATCTGCGCCGCCGCCTCGATAACGCGCTTGTCCTCACCCTCGCAAAGGACTATCGTTTTTTTGCGTGCAGCCGCCTTTGACTTGATTTCATCAAGTAAACTCATTTCTTTCTCCTTAAATCGCTTTATTTTTCCGCATTAATTTTATATACTTAATACGGACATTCAAACAGCTTGATTATATACCAATTATTTCCAATTGTAAAGTTCAAAATGAAAATTAGTGCAATAATTTGCGAATTCAATCCCTTCCATAACGGGCATAAATATCTCATAGAGCGGGCAAAAGCCATGACGGAATGCGACAGACTTGTTTGCATTATGAGCGGAAGCTTTACCCAGCGCGGCGAAATATGCATAATGGACAAGTTTGCCAGAGCCCGCCACGCCGTTTTGTGCGGCGCGGACGCGGTTATAGAGCTACCCGCCGCCTTTGCCGTTGCGCCTGCGGAGATTTTTGCAAGCGGCGCAATAAAAATTCTTTCGTCCGTGCCAGAAGTTACCACCGTTGCCTTCGGCTGCGAAAACGACGGCAGGGCGGAATTTTTAAAAAGCGCGGAAATTTTACTGAACGAGAGCGAAAGCTTCAAGAAAACGCTTGAAAGCAGGCTTAGCGGCGGAGAAAGCTACATAAAAAGCTGTCAGAAGGCCTTTGAAGCCGCGGGCGGCGACGGAGAAATGCTTGCGAAGCCCAACAACGTGCTTGCGGTTGAATACACCAAAGCTATATTGCGGACTAAAAAGAACATTGATATTTGCCCCGTCAAGCGCGTCGGAGCGGGCTATAACGACGGAAATTTAATGGAAAGCTTTTCTTCGGCGAGCGCAATTCGGCAAAACGCTACCTCTCCGCTGTTAAAAAACAATTTGCCCGAATGCGTTTTGAATGATTTAGGCGATTTTTCTGCGGCAAACAAGCGGTTTGAGGAATATTTACGGCTTATTTTAACGAGAACGGATGCGGAAGCCTTAAAAAATATTTACGGCTGCAGAGAGGGACTTGAAAATAAGCTGAAAGAGCTTGCAGCGCTGA
>WSNM01000006.1 GCA_013316055.1 Clostridia bacterium
GGAGGAAACCTTTTCAACCCTTATGCCGCGCGTTGCGTCAAGCAGCTTTATCGCCCTATCGAGATACGCCATTTTATGGTTATCGACGAGCTGAAGGAGAGCGTCCGCCTTGGACAGGATATGGAGCGCGACGGCTTTTTAAAGCCCGCCCGCGTTGCCGAAACTATCAAAACGCTTAAAATGTTCCGCAAGCTGTGCGACGCAAGCGGAGTTACGCGCATTATCGCCGTTGCGACAGAGGCTGTCCGCCGCGCTAAAAACCAGCGTAGCTTTCTTGACGAAATCCAGTCCAGCTGCGGTATAAAGATACGCGTTTTGTCTGCAGAGGAAGAGGCCGTCTTTGTTTACCGCGGTGTTATCAACACAATGGACGTGCCTAAGGGAATAGTGCTTGAAATAGGCGGCGGCTCTACTAAAATAGTTTATTACAACCGCAGAAATATGCTTAACTACGTCACACTGCCATTCGGCGCGGTTACCTTGACGGGACTTTTTTCCGGCGACGGCTTAAAGCCAGAGCAGCAGGCGGAAAAGATAGAGGAATTTTTTACCGAGCAGTTAAAGCAGGTGGAATGGCTTAAGGACGTTGACCCCGACGTGCAGATGATGGGCGTTGGAGGCTCGTTCCGCAATCTTTTCAAAATAAGCAAAATGGTGCACAAGTACCCTCTTGACAGCGTTCATAATTACAAAATGCAGGTAGAGGACTTTTTGCCCGTTTATGATATGATTAAGGTTTTGGACCTTGACAAAAAGAAGAAAATAAAGGGGCTTTCGGCAGAGCGCGCGGATATTCTGCCCGCGGCGTTGGCGGTAATAAAGTCGTTTATAAGCTACCTCGGGGTGGAAAGCTTCACCTTCTCGGGTGCGGGCTTGCGCGAGGGCATAATGTTCAATCAGGCACTGCCTATGACCGTTGAAAAGCCCGTTGCGGACGTTTTGAATTATTCTCTGACCACGCTTGTAAAGTATTACGACTGCGACGAAAAGCATGTGGAGCACGTCGTCAATTTAAGTATTCAGCTCTTCAAGCAGCTGCGAGTGCTTCATAAATTCCCCAGACAGTATTTAAGAATTTTGAAGGTTGCCGCAATGCTTCACGACTGCGGCGAGCGCATTAAATATTACAACCATCAGCGGCACAGCTGGTATATGATACTTAATTCCACTCTGTACGGCGTAACCCACCGCGACATAGTGCTTGCCGCGTTTACGGCGTGCTGTCATAAAAAGGAAGATATAAATATGGCGGATTGGGCGCGGTATAAGGATATAGTTTCCGAGGACGATTTAGAGGTTGTTAAAAAGCTCGGCGTTATGCTGAGAATTGCGGAAAGCCTTGACAGAGCGCATGCGGGCAGTATTAAGAGCATAAACTGCGATATTTTGGGCGATTCCGTTATAATGAAAACCGAGGTGGACGGCGACGCAACGCTGGAAATACGCAACGCTATGACGGCTTCGACCGAGTTCCGCAAATCCTTCCATAAAAATCTCGAAATTTTATAATAAATTTGCGTCCTCGGTTATTCATTGACCGGGGACGTGTTTGGAATATGAAAAAAATTTGTAAACAGAGGTAGAAAATTGAATTGTCAACATTGCGGAAATGAAATCGCGGACGGCGCGGTTTTCTGTAAATATTGCGGCAAAAGAACGGACGGGCTTAAAACCTGCCCCGTTTGTAAAAAGGACATAGACTTCGACAGTATGTTTTGCTCGTTTTGCGGCGCGGATTTGGCGGCTGTATCGGCTGTGTCCGAGGCTGCGGCAAGTGCGGACGGAAAAGAAAGCGCAGTACATAACCAAGCCGCGCCCGCGGCGGCAACGTCGGGCGCAACCGCAGCGGCGGGCGTTGGCGGCAAAACGGCGTTTAGCCTGACGCGTATTTTAAATATTGCGGCGGTGGCTTGTTCTGCATTGGTTGCGCTTTTTGCGCTTATTTTTATCTTTTTTGCGGGATATAAAAGCATTGTAGAGCTTAGCGGACAAAAGGTTACCTCAACCGCGGATATTTTTTACTTTTTCGGCAAAGCGTATAAAGACCGTGCGGAGGCAATTAAATTAATGCAGCCTTCGAACTATTACAAAGCGGCTACTTTTTTGCCTTGCATTTTCGGCACGGTTATTTCGGCGGCGTCTTTAATTGCCGTGTGCGTGCTGGTTGTGCTTTCAACGGTGTACAACGTGCAGTACGTTATGGGCAAGAGTAAAAAAAGCGGTGAAGCTTTTGCAATTGCGGCTTTTGCGGTTTTCGTTTTCTGCTCGGCGGCGCTTTTAGCTATGGTAAACTCAACTGCGGAGTATTCATCCGGCTATCAGTCCAAAACAATCTATTATGAGCTTAGCTCTGCAACCGTTGCAGGCATAGTTTTAGGCTGTGTTTTTACCGCTATATGGCTTTGCTGTAAAATAGCCGTTTGCGGAAAACAATTCTTCCAAACCGCAAATATCGTAAAATGCTGTCTTGCTTTGGCGGGAACGGTGTTCACGGTTGTGGCGATTAGTTTGCTTACGTTGCCCGCTATAACTATTGACAGTAGCGAGGCGGGTATTACCGACGTAAAATGCGGTGTGTTGCAGTTGCTTAATTCGTTGGGACTGTTAAGCTTTAAAGGTGTGGGCAACGAGCTTGCGGCAAAGACGTGGGTTGTGTTCGGCTTGGGTATATTTGCGTTCTTTGCTACAATAGCCGCAATAATATGCGGGGGCGAATTCATAATAAAGGCAATAAACAATATATCCGGCAACGGCAAAAGGTCGTTATTGGGCGCAAGCGTGCGCACTGCGGTATTCGTGCTGTTTGCAATGGTGCTTGTCATAGTCTGCGGCGAAATGGTTTTTGACATAGCGTTGGAAATAGGCGATTCGCAAAATGACAGCGTATTATATTACGGGGTGCCGATTGCCGCGTTTGTGCTGTCGGTTGTGGCTATGGCAATTGCGATTGCTTTTAAAATTTACAGCAATAAAAGCGCCGCGCGGACTGCCGCGGCTGAGGCAAGCATTGCGGAAGGCGCGGAAAATACTCAGCACTAAACACAGATTATATGGAATACGTTCTTGCAAGCGCGTCCCCGCGCAGAAAAGAGTTGCTCGCGCAGATTTTAAGCAAATTTGAAGTAATTCCTTCGGACGCGGACGAAAAAGTGAATATTTCCCTTTTCCCCGAACAAATGGCGTGTGCTCTTGCGGAAAGCAAGTGCGACGCGGTTTTTGCGCTTAATCCCAACAAAACGGTTATCGGGTGCGACACTATCGTTGTTTTCGGCAGCGAAATTTTAGGCAAGCCGAGGGATAAGGCGGACGCGGTAAAAACCCTTAAAATGCTTTCGGGCAAAACTCATTATGTTATAACGGGCGTGTGCGTGCGCAACAAATTTAAAAAGACCGTTGATTTTGACAGAACCGAGGTAAAGTTCAACATACTAACGGACGAATTTATAGAAAGCTACGTCAACGGCGGGTCGCCTATGGATAAGGCGGGCAGCTATGGCATTCAGGACGGAGGCATTGTAAAGGAGTACTTCGGCAGCTACACAAACGTAGTCGGTCTGCCCGTTATGCTTACAAAAAAACTGATTGAAGAGGTAATTTCCGACTTATGAAAAAGATTGCTATAGATTTCGGTTCCGGCGTGACGAAAATTTATATGTCGGGCTGCGGCGTTGTGCTTATGGAATCGACCTGCATCGCCGTTGAGGAGTATGTCGAGCGCGGAGAAAAAAGGATAGGCGTTAAGGCGTGCGGCGACAAGGCGCGCGCATTAAGCGGCAGGGCGGCGGTGAATACCCGCATAATCAACCCCGTAGCCGAGGGCGACATCGTCAACGAAGAGCTTGCCGCCGCGCTGTTGGAATACTTCCTTGAAAAAATAGAAATTCCTTATAAAAAAGCAAAGCGCACGGAAGCGATTTTCATTCTTCCGTGCGGAGTAAAGCGCGAGGTGCGCAAAAAATATGTGCATTTGGCGGAAAGCTGCGGGCTGGGCTCGGTCTGCTTTACGCAAACCCCCTTTGCCGCGGTTTTGGGACACAATGTGGAAATAGGCGAAAGCACGCCCGTATTTTCGATAGATATAGGCCACGCTATTACAAACATTGCCGCATTCTCTCAGGACGGAATAATTTCGGGGCTCAGCGTTAACCTCGGCGGCGGCAATATAGACGTGCATTTGATTGACGAGCTTGCCGAAACGCGCAACATAAAGATAGGCGGACAGACGGCGGAGCGGCTTAAAAATACCGTCGGCAGTCTTTTGGACGACGACAATAAAATGACCGAGGTGGACGGCAGAGAGCTTTCAAGCGGAGCGCCTGCGTCCGTTACCGTGTATTCGGGACAGATTTACGAGGTTATAACAACCTATATCGATAAAATTCTGGAATACGCGGTGCTTGTAATATCCAAGCTGCCCGCAGAGGTCGCTTCCAGCATAATGCACGGCGGAGTTTATCTTTCCGGCGGGCTTATGAAAATGGACGGACTTGCCGACTATATAGGCGCAAAGCTGAAAATTCCCGTAAACCTTACGGAGGAACCCCAGCTTGCGGCGGTTATCGGCGGCGGAACCATACTTGCAAGCGACGCGCTTTTGGACAAGCTTGCAACCGTGGACGATTAAGGTGTTTTTAAAAATCCTTCAACCCCAATAAATAGTCTGCCGACACGTCGAAAAACTGACAAATTTTTTTAAGGTTGTCAAGCGAAGGCTCTCTGTAACCGTTTTCGTAGTTGGTGAATGCGTTGCGCGTCATTCCAAGCGCGCTCGAAACCTCTCTTTGCGACAGCCCTTTTTCTATCCGCAGTTCTTTCAGTTTTTCAGCTAACTTTTCCATAAGATAAATTAAAAATCTTTCAAACCCAGCAAATAATCGGCGGATACATTTAAAGCTTCGCACAATCTTGTAAACGTATCAAGCTTAGGTAATTTTTTTGTGGTGTAGTACTGCGTAATCATTTCCGGCGATACGCCGACTTTTTTAGCAAGTTCGGTAGTAGTTATTTGACTTTGTTGTATTTCTTCTCGTAATCTTTGTCTGAAAATCTCTTCCATACCCAAATATTATTAACCAACAGTTAGTTTTTTATTTGACACTAACCAACAGTTAGAATATAATAATGTTATGAATACGGAAAACATATGTAAAAACTGCACTTACTTTGTTCAGCACTATGCTAAAATCGATAATGAATTTGCAGAGGTTTATTGCGGGCATTGCATTAATTTGCTTAACAAAGAAAAATGCGGCTATAAAAAATCAACTGATGTATGTAAGCTGTTCAAATTGGACGAAGAAAAATTATACAATAATTAAAGCGGTGCAAATGCGCCGCTTTTTTGTTGATTATTTTAAGGAATTTTTATATAATTAAAGAAAAAAATCAAGGCAAATATATGGGCAAAAAGTCAAATATAAGAAACTTCTGCATAATCGCGCATATCGACCACGGCAAATCTACCCTTGCCGACAGGCTTATGGAGCGCACGGGGCAGGTATCGGAAAGGGATATGGAGGCGCAGCTGCTGGACTCTATGGATATCGAGCGCGAGCGCGGCATTACAATCAAGCTTACCCCCGTAAGAATGTTTTATAAGGCGAAAAACGGCGAGGAATACGAGTTCAATCTGATAGACACGCCGGGGCACGTCGATTTCACCTACGAGGTTTCGCGCTCGCTTGCCGCGTGCGAGGGGGCTATTCTTATAGTCGACGCATCGCAGGGGGTAGAGGCGCAAACGCTTGCAAACGTTTATCTTGCCCTTGAAAACAACCTCGAAATTCTGCCCGTAATCAATAAAATCGACCTGCCGTCCGCACGTCCCGATGAGGTTAAGACGGAGATAGAGGAGGTTATCGGGCTGGACGCGTCCGCCGCGCCGCTTGTTTCCGCAAAGGAGGGTATAGGCATAGACGACGTTTTAGAGGCGATTGTTTCCGCCTTTCCTCCGCCGCAGGGCGACGAGCGCGCGCCATTAAAGGCGCTGATTTTCGACAGCTATTACGACAATTACAAGGGCGTAATTCTGTTTGTGCGCATAAAGGACGGTTGCGTGCGTGCGGGCGACAAAATAAAAACCTTCCGCTCGGATAAGGTTTACGAGGTGGTTGAAACGGGGGTATTCAGCCCGAATTTACAGCCCAAAAACGGACTTTTTGCGGGCGAGGTAGGGTATATTGCCGCGTCAATCAAGTCAATACAGGACGTTGCCGTGGGTGATACCGTTATGAATGCGGACAACCCCGCTCCCGAACCGCTCCCCGGTTATAAAAAGGTGCAAAGCGTTGTTTTTTGCGGAATTTACCCCCTTGACGGCAGTAAATTCAACGACTTAAAGGACGCAATTTTAAAATTACAGCTAAACGACGCGTCGCTTATTTTCGAACCCGACAGCTCGGTTGCGCTGGGCTTCGGCTTCCGTTGCGGGTTTTTGGGGCTTTTGCATATGGAAATTATGCAGGAGCGTATAGAGAGGGAGTTCGGTCTTGAAATTATAACTACCGCGCCCTCGGTTAGCTATAAGGTGATTAAAACGGACGGCGAGGAGATTTTTGTGGACAACCCTTCGCATTTGCCGCCCGTATCCGAAATAGAGCACATGGAAGAGCCGATTGTCAAGGCGGATATTTATTCTCCGCCCGATTACCTCGGGCAGATTATGGATTTATGCCGTGAAAAGCGCGGAACCTTCCTCGGAATGACTTATCTTGACAAAAGTAGGGTGCAGTTGGAGTACAATTTGCCCCTCAACGAGATAATTTTCGACTTTTTCGACCAGATAAAATCGCGCACGCGCGGGTATGCAAGCTTCGATTACGAGCTTATCGGCTACGAGCGCAGCAAGCTTGTAAAGCTGGATATTATGCTTAACGGCGAGGTGTGCGACGCGCTTTCAATGATTGTGCACGAGGATTCCGCATATACCCGCGGCAGAACGCTTTGCGAAAATTTAAAGGAAGCAATTCCCCGCCAGCTTTTCGAGGTGCCCGTGCAGGCGGCAATCGGCGGCAAAATTATCGCGCGGGAAACGGTTAAGGCGGTCAGAAAGGACGTTTTGGCAAAGTGCTACGGCGGCGATATTACCCGTAAGAAAAAGCTTCTGGAAAAGCAGAAGGAGGGCAAAAAACGTATGCGCAGCATAGGCAGCGTTGAAGTGCCGTCCGAGGTGTTTATGCAGATTTTAAAGACCAACAAGGATTAAGCTAAGCCTTATATAAACAGCGCAATACTGCGTCAGGTTTACGTTTTTTTTGCTCGTGTACAACTAAGTACACGTCGCTTTTAAAAGCCGCACCTTCCTTGTCTTGCTTGTTTCTCTAAGGCTTGGATATGCGTTGTGTTTGCATATCTGCGTTGTTGGTTTTAACGCGTTTTGCGTGGGTATAACTGCATTGCCCCGCATATATGCGCCTTTTAAATATAAATATGCAATATAATTTTTTCGAAAGAGTATACGAGGCGGTTAGAAAAGTGCCCGCGGGCAAGGTGTCAACCTACGGCGATATAGCCCGCGCAATCGGTGCGCCGCGCTGTGCAAGACAGGTCGGCTGGGCATTACACTGCAACCCTCAGCAAGGCGTTATACCGTGCCACAGAGTAATTTTTTCAAGCGGAAGCGTCTGCACGGGCTTTGCGTTCGGCGGGCCCGAGGTGCAGAAGGCTATGCTGGAGGCCGAGGGTGTAGAGGTTTCCGACGATTTTAAAATAGATTTAAAAAAATACCGCTGGGAGGGCGATTGAGTTGGCGGGAATTTACGTTCATATACCCTTTTGCAAATCAAAATGCACCTACTGCGATTTTGCGTCCTATCCCGATAAGCTTTGCTTTGCGGAAAGCTATATGGCCTGCGTTTACCGCGAGATGGCAATGCGCTCGCCCGAGCTTGAAGGTATGACCTTTGACACACTGTACATAGGCGGAGGCACACCCTCGGTTATTGACGAAAAGTATATAGCAATGCTTGTTGCGGCGGCAAAAAAGCATTTCAAGCTTGCGGAAAATGCAGAAATTACCATTGAAATGAACCCCGGCACCGTCAGCGCGGGTAAAATTTCGCTGTACGAAAAATGCGGCATAAACCGCTTTTCGGTCGGCTTGCAGTCGGCAATAGACAGCCAGCTTGAAAATATAGGCAGAATTCACAATTTAAAGGACTATCTTGCATGCGCAAAGCTGTTGAAGGGCAAAAATTTCAGCGCGGACATAATGATAGGTCTTAAAAACCAGAGTATTGCAGACATCGAGTACAGTATAGAGGTTGCGGCAAGCTCGGGTGCAAGTCATATTTCCATGTACGCCCTTTCACCGGAGGACGGCACGCCGATTTATACAGACTATCTTAACGGCGAGCTGCCCGACGGCGACACGGTTGCGGAAATGTACGCCGCGGGCGTAAAAAGGCTTTGCGCGCTCGGGTTTGAAAGGTACGAGGTTTCCAACTTCTGCAAAAAGGGAAAGCAAAGCAGACACAATCTGAATTACTGGAAGCGCGGAAATTATATAGGCTTCGGCGTTGCCGCCTCGTCATGTGTGAACAACGTAAGAATGACTAACACCTTTGATTTGGACGAGTATTTTAAATGCATACTTTCAAATCATTTTGCCGTCGTCAACAGCGAGGAGGTTGACAAGGACGGGCAGGAGGAAGAGTATATTATGCTTGCACTGCGCACCTCTGCTGGCATCGATTTGGCGGAGTTTGCTTCCTTGTTCGGCAGTGATTTCACAAAAAAATATGCCGAGGCATTGCAAAAGACCCGCGGATATATCGAGGTTACGGACGGCTTTGTTAAAATTAAGGACGAATTTCTGTTTGTCCAGAATAGTATAATCGTAGAATATCTTCGCTTGCGGGGTTGAAATGAAGCTTGCTTACAGAAAGGCGAAAATTGAAGATTTAAATGAAGCTATGCGCATTTATGCAGACGCGCAGTCGTTTATGGAGGCGAACGGCAACCCGCAGTGGCCGAAGGGCTTCCCCGACGAGAATGACGTTAAATGCGGCATAGTAGGGGGTGTACTGTATGTCGTCACCGCTTTAAACGGTGAAATTGCGGCGGTTTTTTCCGCTGTGGGCTACGACAGAGATTACGACGATATTGACGGCGGCTGGCTTTTTGACGGAAAATATCTTGCCGTGCACCGCGTTGCGTCGGCGAAAAAATACCGCGGCTGCGGCGCGGCAAAGTTTATTGTAAATTCCGCCGCAGTCGAAATCGCAAGGGCGAGAAGGTGCAAAAGTATCCGTATGGATACGCATATTATGAATTTGCCTATGCGCTCGCTGTTAACCTCGCAGGGGTTTACCGAATGCGGAACGATAACGCTTATACGCGACAGCTCTGCGCGAATAGCCTACGAAAGACTTTTGTAAAATCAAAGCGGACGGCTTTAAGCCGTCCGCTATTTTATTGCTTATTCAGCCCTGAATATCCTTGGTTGCAATAACCTTGCCATGCTCGCCGTCTATAAGATAAGCGGTAACGTGCTTTGACTTGTCGCATACGCCCACATAGTAATAACAGCCCTCGTCGTATAGCAGTCTTACATAAATTTCGCCCAGAAACAGCCTGTTTTCCGTAAGCCCCTCAAACAGCTTGCGGTCGTGCTCTATTACGCATTTAACAGCTTCGTCACAGCTGATTACTCCGTCGTATTTGACGGATAATGCGGCAAAGGTCTTGCTTTCTCCGCCGTAGGTAAGCGTAACGTCTGCGCTGTCCGATTTAAACGGCTTTGCCGAAAAGCTTAAATAATACCGCTTTTCCACTGCCTGCCAGTTCATTTCGCCGTTAAAGTCCCCGATACCGACCTCAACGCCGTCATAGCTTTTGGGAAGGGTTACAAAAATTTCGGTAATGTCGCAAAGCTCGCCCTTTATCCCGTCTGCGGCGTACGGCTGCTCCTTTTGGGAGCAGACTATTTTAACGCTGACCCCGTCGTCCTCGTACAAAAATATGTCGGAGCGCCTTTCCGAAATATAGTCGAGGTAGTTGACCCTTTTAAAGCACCCCGAAAGCGCGCAGACGGCGGTAACGATACAAATACAAAAGCACATTACGGCAAAAAACTTTTTTCTCATATTACAAATATATTAAATTCGCGCCATTATATGAATATAAAAATAATTTCAAACAGTTGCATTTTTGGCGCCGCTGTGATAAAATAATAAAAATTTACAAAAGAGTGTCGTTCGGTTTGAAGGAAGTAGTTTTAAAGACCGCATTAAAAACTCTGCTTGCGGTTATAATAGCGCTTGTTCTCGCTTTCGGAATTGCAAGTCTTGCATTCCCCGGCGGAATGGCAAACATCTGCGAAAATACGGGTAACTATTCCATGGCGGCGGGCTACTCCTCGCTTGCTTACAAATATTCCGGCAAGGTAGAGGATTTGGCGCGCTGTGCCGAGGACAGTATTTTTGCAAAAAAGGATAAAAACATAGTTAAGTACTGTAACGAGCTTTTACAGCACAAGGACTTTGACAGGCTTTGCGAGGAAAAGAACGGCAACGTCATTATCAACGGCGTTCAGCTTAAGCTCGATTACAGACAGTATATAACCGATAACCGCGATGCGGCGCAAGGCCGTATAGACGGTAAAATATAATGGCTTTATAAAAATCTTTGGATATTTGCTTCCGAGATTTTTATTATATTTTAAGGAAATAAACCTCAAAACTAAACAGGAGAAGGTTACTTATGAACAAAATTGTAAAGGAAGCTTTGACGTTTGACGACGTGCTGCTTATTCCCGCGGCTTCGGCAGTTTTGCCCGCAACGGTGGATTTGCGCACTACGCTTTGTAAGGGTATAGATTTAAATATCCCGTTTATAAGCGCGGCTATGGATACCGTAACCGAAAGCAAGCTTGCAATAGCTATGGCGCGCGAGGGCGGCATAGGTATAATTCATAAAAATATGAGCATAGAAGAGCAGTCTATGCAGGTGGACAAGGTTAAGCGCAGCGAGCACGGCGTTATAACCGACCCCTTCCATTTATCGCCCGAGCAGCCCGTTTCCGCTGCGTGCGAGCTTATGGCAAAATACAAAATTAGCGGCGTGCCCATTACCCGCGACGGCAAGCTTGTGGGAATTTTGACCAACCGCGATTTAAGGTTCGAAACCAACTTTGCCCAGCCTATCGCAAACGTAATGACGAAGGACCACCTTGTCACCGCGCCCGAGGGCACCTCTTTGGAGGAGGCGCAAAAGCTTTTGGGCAAGCACAGAATAGAAAAGCTGCCCATTGTTGATAAAAAAGGCAACTTAAAGGGACTTATAACAATCAAGGATATTGAAAAATCAATTCAGTATCCCAACAGCGCAAGGGACAAAAACGGCAGACTTTTGGCGGGCGCGGCAATAGGCGCCTCGGCAGACGTTTTGGAAAGAGTGGCAGAGCTTGTTAAATCGAAGGTCGACGTTGTAGTTATGGACTCTGCGCACGGTCATTCTCTCGGCATTATCAAGGCGGTTGAAAAGGTTAAGACCGCCTTCCCCGATTTACCCCTTGTTGCGGGCAACGTGGTTACGGCAGAAGCAACCCGCGATTTAATGAATGCGGGCGCGGACGTTGTAAAGGTCGGCGTTGGCCCCGGCTCTATCTGCACCACGCGCATTGTAGCCGGCATAGGTATGCCCCAGCTTACCGCGGTTTTGGACTGCGCGGAGCAGGCTGACAAAATGGGCAAGCGTATTATCGCCGACGGCGGCATCAAGTATTCGGGCGATATTGTCAAGGCGCTTGCGGCGGGCGGCAGCGCGGTCATGATAGGCTCGCTGTTTGCGGGTACGACCGAATCCCCCGGCGAGCTTGAAATTTATCAGGGCAGAAGCTTTAAATCCTACCGCGGAATGGGCTCGCTTCCCGCAATGGCAAAGGGCGGCAAGGAGCGGTATTTTCAGGCGGACGCGAAAAAATTCGTACCCGAGGGTGTCGAGGGCAGGGTGCCCTACCGCGGCGCGCTTGCAGACATTATATTCCAGCTGCTCGGCGGACTGCGCGCGGGCATGGGCTATACCGGCTGCGGCACAATAGAGGAGCTGAGGAAGAACGGACGCTTTGTCAAAATGACGGCGGCGTCGCTTGCGGAAAGCCACCCTCACGATATTTCCATAACCAAGGAAGCGCCCAACTATTCGCCTAAAAACTGACGGTATTGCGGCTTGATTACAACTGAGGATTAATTTATGACACATCAGAAGGTTTTGATTCTGGACTTCGGCGGGCAGTATAACCAGCTTATCGCAAGGCGCGTGCGCGAGCAGGGCGTTTTTTGCGATTTGAAGTCGTCGGATATGACTTTAGAGGAAATTAAGGCTTATAACCCCATAGGCATAATTTTTACGGGCGGACCCAGCAGTGTTTACGCAGAGGGCAGTCCTTTAATAGACAAGGGCGTTTTCAGCCTCGGCGTGCCCGTTTTGGGGCTTTGCTACGGCTGTCAGCTGACGGCTCATCTTTTAGGCGGTACGGTAGGGCATACCGATACCTCCGAATACGGCAAGACGGAGGTCGTATACGAAAAATCTCCGCTGACCAAGGATATTCCCGAGAAGGCGGTTTGCTGGATGAGCCATACCGACAGCGTTAAGGCTCTTCCCGCGGGCTTCAAAAAGCTTGCGCACACGGACAATTGTCCTTATGCGGCATTCGGCGACGAAGCGCGCAAAATCTACGGCGTGCAGTTCCACCCCGAGGTTAACCATACGCAATACGGCACGCAGCTGTTGCATAACTTTTTGTACGAGGTATGCGGCGCGGCGGGCGACTGGACTATGAGCAATTTTGTCGCAAACCAGATTAAGGCGCTTAAAGAAAAGATAGGCGACAGAAGGGTTTTGTGCGCTATGTCCGGCGGCGTTGACAGCGCGGTTGCCGCAACGCTGATACATAAGGCGGTGGGCGATAATCTGACGTGCGTTTTCGTCGACCACGGACTTTTGAGAAAATACGAGGCCGACGAGGTTATGTCCGTATTTAAAGACGGTCTTAAAATGAACCTTATCAAGGTCGACGCGGGCGCAGTATTCCTTAAAAAGCTGAAGGGCAAAAGCGACCCCGAAAAAAAGCGCAAAATTATCGGAAAGCAGTTTATACGCACCTTCGAAAAGGAAGCGAAAAAAATCGGCAAGGTCGACTTTTTGGTGCAGGGCACCATTTATCCCGACGTTATCGAAAGCGGAAAGGACAAAAGCGCGGTTATAAAATCGCACCATAACGTTGGCGGACTTCCGTCGGTCGTCAACTTCGAGGAGATAATCGAGCCGCTGCGCGACTTGTTCAAGGACGAGGTAAGGAAGGTCGGCTTCGAGCTTGGGTTGCCCAAATCGGTAGTAATGCGCCAGCCCTTCCCCGGCCCCGGTCTTGCAATAAGAATTATGGGCGCGGTTACGGAAGAGAAGCTGGAAACCTTGCGCGACAGCGATTATATTCTGCGCGAGGAAATCGCAAAGGCGGGACTTGACGAGCAAATCTGGCAGTACTTCACCGTTATTACAAACAGCAAAACGGTAGGCGTGCAGGGCGACTTCCGCACCTATGAAAACGTTATAGCCATTCGCGCGGTAACCTCGCTTGACGCAATGACGGCGGATTGGGCGCGCATACCCGACGGCGTGCTCGAAGCTATTTCAAACCGTATAGTTAACGAGGTTAAGCACGCAAACAGAATAGTTTACGATATAACAAGCAAGCCCCCCGCAACAATAGAATGGGAGTAAAGCGATTAAATAAAACAACGATAATTCAAACATATAACGGGGGCAATTCCCCGTTTTTGTTTTTTAAACGCAATTAAAAGGAGAAAAACAATGAATGATGTGTGGTCTAAATACGTGCAGGGCGCAAACACGTTGCACTATTCCCGCAAGCTCCGTTTTGACGATATTTTTTCCGGACAGTACAAAGCTCTGTTCAATTTAAACGCTTTAAAAAAATTGAAAATTCTTGAAATCGGTTGCGGTACGGGCGCGCTTGCAAGCTCGTTAGGCCGTTGGTACCCGAATGCTGAAATAACGGCAATCGACCGCGACAGCGAGTTTATTAAGTTTGCTTCAACGCACAGCCGCGGTGCGAAATTTATAGAGTGCGACGCAACCGCTTTGCCGTTTGAGGAAGGTTCCTTCGACGTTGCAATATCCAACACCGTAGCCGAGCATATCGAGCCTTCAAGGTTTTATTCCGAGCAGCTGCGCGTGCTTAAAGAGGGCGGAATATGCCTTGTGCTTGTGGCAAGCAAGGGTGTAAAGGTTGAGGCGGACTGCCTTGCGGACAGCAATTTTGAGCGCAGTTTTTGGGAAAAAGCGGCAAAGCACGACAACACTATTGAAAAATATTCGGTAGGGAAATACCGCATGAACGAGGCGCAACTGCCGACTGTTATGCAAAAGTACGGTTTTAAAGATATCAGCACGGGCTACGCCGTAATTGACTTAACGCCCGATAACCCCAAATATTCGGCAGAAATGGCGTGTGAGATGATTAACGCTGAACGATATTTCGCGATGGACGCAATTTCCGCGGTGCGTTTTGCAATGCCGCAATATTTTTCCGCGGAGGAATTCGAAGAAATGACCCGCCTTGCCAACGCAAAGTACGACGAACGGCTTGCGCAATACAATAGAGGCGAAAAGCAGTGGGATACGGCGGTTTCGGTCACAATGGCGGTGCGCGGCGTAAAGCCGATTACGGAACGTTTTATTTCCTAAGGCTTTGCGTTATTAGCCGTCAGTATTTTTTGTGCGAAAAAAGAGAGTTGTAAATACAACAAATCAGTACTCACCGTTGCGTACTTTACAAGGCTTGGCAAAACCGAAAAGCAGCATACCGAAAAACCGCGATTGACCCCGATATATGTCGGGGTTTTTGCTTTTTTAAGTGAAAGAGGCCACAAAAACAAATCCGGGTAAAAGTATTGATTTTTTTTGGCTGCTGTGCTAAACTAATATGTTGTAGGGATTTTTTATGACTGATTTAAAATCGCTTAAAAATTCAATAGACCCGCATAAGGAGCCGACAAAGCAGTTTTTCCTCGATTTGCTGGACGCCGACAAGCAGACGGAATACGAGCAGGCGCATGTTTCCGCAGTTATGCAGATGCTTAAAGCGCTGTATATCGGCAGGTTAAAGGCGAAAATTTTTGCCGCCCGAGCAGAAAAAGAGCAAATTATGAATGAGGGCGACTACACTGCGGAAAAATATAAGCGCGTGCTTGAAATTAATGCGGAAATCGCGCGGTTAAAGGCAAAGACCGCGGAATATAAGCCGTTTTTCGACGAGCCGTACTTTGCGCGCATGGATTTGACGGACGAGCAGGAGGGCTATAACAGCTATTATATAGGCAAGCGCGGCGACGAGGGGCTTGAAATTGTGGACTGGCGCGCCCCGCTTGCCCGCAAATATTATCAGAAGAGCCGTACCGCGTTTTCAATCAACGAATATAATTACAAGCTGATTTTACGCCGCGCCCTCAGAACGGGCAAGGGCAAAATTCTTGATATGAAAAACGAGTACCTCTCCTTGTCTGATTTCCTCACTAAGGAGGAAATAGGCGGGCGGGACGAAAGTCTTATCTTCGACCCGTTTTTAAAGGAGATACTCCGCACCCGCAAGGAAAAGCAAGAGATTTGCGACATTATAGAAACCATTCAGGAAAAGCAGTTTGAAATAATTACCCTGCCCGAGGGCGACGAGTTTGTTTTGCAAGGCGTTGCCGGCAGCGGCAAAACTATGATTTTGCTGCACAGACTTTCGTATATAATGTACAATAACGAAAGCGTGCGCCCCTCCGACGTGCTTGTAATAACGCCGTCAAATTCCTTTAACGCGTTTATAGACGAGCTTTCCGCCGTGTTAGAGCTGGAAAAGGTGCGCACGAGTACGCTTAACGACTATTTTCTCAATTTGCTTAAAAGCGCGGACGCGGATATTTCCGCCAAGGTGGACTTTAACGCGCCCGTTCCCGAGGAATACCTCAAATATATCTATTCTCCCGCATTTTCAAGGGACGTAGAGCGGAAGCTTTGCAAAATCTTCGACGGCATTTACGGCCTGTTTGCCTCCGACGACTGCCGCGATACGGTAAACGAGCTGAAAAACGCGTGCGCAATGCAGACTGCCGAGTATGAAAAAATAAAGAATTCCGGTCTGAGAATACGCCGCTGTATTCTCGGCGAAATAAAGGAAAAGCCGGACGGCGGACTTTACTATACAAAGCAGTTCAGATATATGTTCAACTGCGTGCTTGACGTAAGCGAGTTCCTTTCGCTTGCTTTAAGCGACGACAGAATGAAGCAGTATGCATATTTTTACCGCCAGCTACTGTCCTTTTATAAATCGGTGCGGTATTTAAGGCGCTATTCGCACAAAATCTGTCTTGCGGCGGTTGAGGATTTGGCGCAATTAAAGACCTCGGTCGAAAAGGAAATCACCGATTTAAAGCGCTATAAAATGAAGGTCGGCGACAAGGAAGTGCTGACCTATTCCGACGGAATTGACAAGCGTGAACAGCTTATCGGCGAAATTGATACGGCAATATGCCGCGTTGAAGCAATTTCCGGCGCGTTTTTAAAGCTTTACGATTTTGCGGGCGTACTGCGCGGGGAAAGCTATCTTGTTGCAATCGGCAGGTGCGAGGGCACGCTGGATATTCTGCGGTTTTTCAATAAGGAAATTATTAAAAAGGCAAAAACCAAATACGGCGTTTCCGCAAGACCTATGGTAAGGTGCGACCCGTTCGCGCTCTGCCTTATTCTCACAAAGCTCGGCTTTAATCTGTCGCCTAAATTTTCGTTTATGTTTATCGACGAAGCGCAGGATATTTCCTCCGCCGAATACGGCGTGCTTAAAGCCGTTAACGACAGAGCAGTGTTCAACATTTTCGGGGATTTGAAGCAGAATATTACGCCCGTCCGCGGCGTGACGGACTGGTCTGCGTTGGGCTATAAAATTTATAATTTAAATCTGAATTACCGCAACACCAACCAGATTGTGGAATACGTTTCGCAAAATCTGGGTATTGAAATGCGCGCAATCGGCTTTGACGGGTGCGGAGTTATAAGCATTCCCAAGCGCTCGGTTACAAGCTGGCTTTCGGAAAAAAACGGGCTTAAAGCCGTAATATGCTCGGAGCAATGCCTTTTAGAGTACGCGCGTAAAAGCTATAATATCCTGCGGGAAACGGGTAAAATTTCCAAGACCAAAATCAACGTTATGACCGTTTACGAAAGCAAGGGGCTGGAATTTACCGCCGTTGCCGTTGCGGACGGAGATATGACGGATAACGAAAAATACATTGCCTATACCCGCGCCTTGAAGGAGCTTGCGCTTATAAGGTAAGCATAGCGCCGTTACAGTCTTATTATTTAAAAAACCGCCGTTATGGCGGTTTTATTTTTTTGCGCAGGTCAATAATTTGCTTATGCGAAAAATTGCTGTGGAATACGTTAAAAATACTGCACATACCGCTTGCCCAAGCTCCGAAAAAGTGGTACAATTTAAACGAAAGAACGACGCACTTGTACAAATGTGCATAAAAGAGGCATATATGGCTACCAAAGCTCAAAAACCGGTTGAAACAATTGAGATAGAAGGGGAAATTTTAAATTCAGTTTCCTATGCGACCTTTTATTGCAGGCTTCCGCTTTTTACCTCCTTTAAAATTTTCAATACAGACGTTGAAAGCGCGAACGATATAACCGTTTCGGTATCAGGCTCTACCCCGCTTATTCTGCCCGCGGATATTCATATAGAGGAAATCCCGCACGAAAGCAGTGTGGAGGCAATTCCCCAGAACATTTTAAACCCGAAATACCTTGCCGAGCTGGAACAGCCCGAGGGCTGTACGGTAAGCGTAAGGCTTACGTGCGGCAAGGAGCTTGTGTGCGCGTTGGAGGCAAACGTAACCGCACTGCCGATTGACTGTTGGAGCGGACTTTCGGGCAATGCGGAAATGCTTGCCTCGTTCGTTCGCCCCAAAATCGCAGACTGCCAGAAAATTTTGGCGGAGGCGGGTTTACAGCTTAAAACGTGGGGCTATTCCACCGAGTTTGCAGGGTATTCCGGTACGGATAAAAACGGCGTGCGCGGCGCGGCGGCGGCTGTGTTTACCGCCATTCACCGCCTTAATTCCGAGCGTGCGGAGGACGGCGACCTTACTGCGGTAACGCAGATAAAGGACGCCTCCGAGGTGGTTAAGAACAAAACCGCGACCCCGTTGGAGCTTGCGCTTTTTGCCGCAAGCTGTTTAGAGGCGACAAAGCTTAACCCCGTTATATTGCTGGGCAAAAGCCGCGTTGCCGTGGGAGTATGGCTTTACGAAAGCTGTTTTTCTTCCGCCCTGCAGGACGATATGCAGCTGATAGAAAAATATATGTCCGACGGCGTAAACAATCTTACTCTGTTCGATGCAGAGGACCTGTTCGGACATAAAAACGCAAGCTCGACCACAAGCGAGGCGCACGCCCGCGCGGGCTTGCAGCGCGGAGATTACGAAATCTGCCTCGATATAAAGCGTTGCCGCGTCGGCGGTATTTTTCCTACGCCGTTAAAGGTGAAAACGGCGCACGGGTACGAATTGCTTGCGGATAAGCAGCTTTCCTACGACGAAAAGCCGCAGGAGGTTTTTGACGCCTCCGGCTACGAATACGACAAAACCGCCTCCAAGGAAACAAACTGGCAAAGGCGGCTTTTGGACCTTTCGCTTAAAAACAATCTTTTAAATTTCCGCTACAAGCGCGACTGCTTGCATTTGCTTTGCGCGGATTTGCCTATCTTCTGGCACAGATTAGAGGAAAAAGGCAAGTTTACGCTTTTGCCCAACAATACCGCAATCGACGACGCCGTGTACTTCGGCGACAGCAAGGGCGTTGCAAGCATGGCAGAGCTTATTTCGATTGAAATGAAGTCGGGCAAGCTGCGCTGTATCTGCTCTGCCGAGGGCTTGCAGGAAACGGCGGGCACGCTTATACGCAAGGCCCGCTCTGCCGAGGAGGAGGCGGGCGCGAAAACGCTTTATCTTGCGCTGGGCTTTCTTAAATGGCGGCACACAGACGATACCGAGGATAAATACGCGCCCATAGTGCTTTTGCCCGTGACCTTAAAGCGCATGAAAACTCAGGGCGTGCTGTTGGAGGCGGGCGAGGATTACGAGGTAAACACAACCCTCCTCGAATTTTTAAAGCAGGATTTCGGCATAGACATTCGCGGAGTTGACGGCAAGGGGCTTACCCCTAAGGAAATTATCGCCGTATTCCGCGCAAAGACGGCCAATATGAAGGGCTGGCTCGTCTACGAGGACGTGTATCTTTCGCAGTTCACCTTTGCAAGATACGCAATGTGGGCGGACGTTAAAAACAATGTAAAGCTGTATTCAAAAAATCCGCTTATCGCAAGCCTTATAACCAACACAAACCGCTTGCCGGAAAACAAGCTTTCCGCCGTTTCCGAGGACGATGGCGACCCTTGCGAGGTTTTAACCCCGTTGCCCTGCGACAGTACTCAATACGCGGCCGTTGCCGAGTCTGCAAAGGGCACGTCGTTTGTGCTTCACGGCCCCCCCGGAACGGGCAAAAGCCAGACGATTACGAATATAATCGCAAACGCATTGCACGGCGGCAAGCGCGTGCTGTTCGTAGCGGAAAAGCAAGCGGCCTTGCAGGTCGTTAAAAAGCGCCTTTGCGACATAGGCATAGGCGAGTTCTGCCTCGAACTGCATTCGGGCAAGTCTGCGGACAAGGCGGAAATTATCCGCAGTATAGAAAATACGCTTGCCCTGACGCAAAACAGCGATAACGAAAGGTTTATAAGCACCGGCTCGAAGATTTCTGAAATCCGTTCGGCGTTAAGGGCTCCGCTTTCCGCGCTCCACAAAAAGCGCAGGCTGGGCGTTTCCGTATACGAGGGAATAGTTTACTACCTTCAAAACAAGAACGCGCCCGAGCTTTTGAATATAGAAAGCACCTTTTACGACAGCCTTACAAAGCAAAAGCTTTTGGACTGCGAGGGAATGCTTTTAACTGCGCAGGCGGCGGCAAAGGAATGCGGCGGCGTGTATCGTTCGCCCTTTTCCGAGGTGAAGCTGACGGAATGCACGGCAAAGACCAAAACCGCTGTTTTGTGCGCGGCAGAGGTTGTGCTTGCGGAATTAAAGCACCTTAAAAGCTATCTGGGCATTTTTCTTGATACGTTCAATCAGAAGATAAGCAAATTCACCTATAAAAAGCTTGAAAATTTAATTGCCGTCGCCGCGGTTTTGAAGGACGGCTCGTTAGACGAGTTTTTCAGCTGCGACGAGGAAGAGCTTTATAAATTTTACAACGCAAACCTGCGCTACGACAGCGAGGTAAAGCATTGGCTTAAAAACTTCAAGGCTCTGCCCGATATTTCCCGTCTTGCAAACGATATAGAGGGGGAAATAGACAATTGGGGAGAGAATTACCGCTCCTCGCGCACGCTGCTTGCGGTTATCAAGCGCATAAACCGCTGTGCAAAGGCGCCCGTGCCCGAAAAGGACGAGCTGGAATGGATTAAACGCGCGTACGAGATAGAGCAGGCTAAAACGCGCATATTCACAAACACCAAGCTTTATCAGAACTTCGTAAGCTTCGGCGGAATAAACGACAAAAAGCGTTCGGAATTTTTAAAGCCGTTTTACGAGCTGCACGCGCTGTGCGCCGAAACGTTTATGGACTACAATGCGGACGCGTTCAACAGCGTCTGCGTCCAGTCGCAGGGCGGAACATTAAAACCGCTTATAACGGGGCTTATTTCCGCCGCAACGGGCTTTGTGAGAAGTGCAGAGCAGTTTTTGCGCACGATTAAGGCGGACAGGACGGCGTTTTCAGACGAGGACGTCTTTGAATGCTATACCCAGAAGTGCACGGCGCTTATCGACAATATCGACATGCTGCCCGCGTGGTGTATGTACAAGCAGACTGCCAAAAAGCTTAACGACAGCGGACTGTCGTTTATGACCGACGCAATGGAAAGCGGAAAGATTAACGGCAAGCAGATTCTGTCGTCCTTCCGCAAAAACGTATACCGCAATTTTATACAGACGAATATCCCTGCGGACGAAAGCCTTTCCGCATTCTCGGGCAACGTTCTGGACGAAAACGCGGCGAATTTCTCGCGTTTGCTTGAAGAATTCACTGCATTAACGCGCGAAACTATACGCGCCGAGCTTATTTCCCGCTTGCCCGCCAAGGAAACGGAGGGTGCGCTTGCGTTGGAGCTTATGGCGTTTCAGCGCAGTATAAAGGGCAACATGCGCGGCTTTAACGTGCGCAATCTGTTTACCGAGGTGCCCGAGCTTATGAAAACGGTTGCGCCGTGTATGCTTATGAGCCCGATAACCGTATCGCAGTACCTTCCCGCAGACAATTCGCTGTTCGATTTGGTAATCTTCGACGAGGCGTCGCAGATGCCTACGTGCGAGGCGGTGCCCTCGCTTGCAAGGGCAAAAAGCGCGATTATCGTCGGCGACCCCAAGCAAATGCCTCCCACAATGTTCTTCTCCGGCTCCGGTCAGGACGAGGACCACCCCGAGGCGGAGGATTTGGAAAGCGTTTTGGAGGACTGCCTTGCTTTGGGCATACCCGAAAAGCACCTCATCTGGCACTATCGCTCCAAGCACGAAAGCCTGATTGCTTTTTCGAATATCACCTATTATTCGAGCAAGCTGTGCACCTTCCCCTCGCCCGACGCGCTTGACAGCAAGGTATCCTTGCGGTTAATCGAAAACGGCGTATACGAGCGCGGCACCTCCAAATGCAATAAAGAGGAGGCAGACGCGCTTGTTGCCGAGGTAATAAGACGTTTGAAGGACGAACGCTTGCGCCGTTCGAGCATAGGCGTTGTTACGTTCAGCACGCCTCAGCAGATTTATATTGAAAGGCTTTTGAACAAGCAGATTATAAAGGCGGGGCTCGAGGAGGCGGCTTACGAGCGCGAGGAGCCGCTGTTTATAAAGAACCTTGAAAACGTTCAGGGCGACGAAAGGGACGTGATACTGTTTTCCGTATGCTACGGCCCCGATAAGTTCGGCAAAATCTCGCTTAACTTCGGTCCCCTTAACCAATTCGGCGGCTGGCGCCGCCTTAACGTGGCCGTTTCCCGTGCAAGGGAAGAAATGGTCGTATTCTCGTCAATGCGCTATTCTATGATAGATTTGTCCCGCACAACCTCGCGCGGGGTTGCGGGTCTTAAAGCCTTTTTGGAATTTGCGGAAAAGGGCAGGACGAGCATATCGTTAAAGAGCGACGAAATTATTATAAACCGTCAGGGAATAGGTAAATTTATTGCGGAGGAGCTGTCCACCTACGGCTATGACTGCCGCTGCGACGTGGGCGTTTCCGACTTCAAGATAGACGTTGCCGTAACCGACCCCAAAAACAAGCATGTGTTTATTTTGGCGGTTTTGTGCGACGGAACGCAGCAGTTTTCCGTCAAGGACCGCTCTGTAATGCAGGTGCAGACCTTAAAGCGCAACAACTGGAACGTTTACCGGCTGTATTCAATCAACTTTTTCAACAACCCCAAGCGCGAAATCAAAAAGCTTAAAGACTACCTCGATAAGCTTACCGAGGGCGGAAAGCCCGCGGCAATCAGCTTTAAAAAGCCCTACCGCGCTGTAAAAGCCGAAGCCAAAGAGGTTGACCCCGTCTATATTTTAAACGGAGAAAACGACGCGGAGGTTATCCGCGTCTTAAAGGCTGTCGTCGCGGCGGAAGAGCCGATTTCCACACAGTTTTTAATGAAGCGCACGCTGTCGCTGTTCGGTATATCCAAATACGGAATAAAGCTTGAAAGCAAGCTGCGCTCGCTTATCGATAAATGTGATTTTGCAAGCTGCGAAATGCTGGGCAACGTGTATTACTTCAAAACCGATAAATACGGCGCGTTCGATAAGTACCGAGTGGAGGAAAATACCTTCCTGCGTTCGGCAGATACCGATTACACGCCCTACGATATAATTTCCGTAATAAAGGGAATGCTGTTGAACCGCGTAAGCATGTACGCGGACGAGCTTATCCCCGCGGTTTTAAAGGAGATTAAGGTGCCGCGCTCGTCGGATAAGCTTGTTTCGCTTGTGTATTCGTGCATTGACGAGGGCGTTCGCCGCGGACTGTTAATACGCTCGGTATCGGACAGAATTTCGCTCGCGTAAAATTTATATAACACAAAGGAGAAGGCTATTATGAATATCTGGCACGATATTTCAGCAGACAGAATAACGGCGGAGCTGTTCGAGGCGCTTATAGAAATTCCGCGCGGCGGCAAAGCCAAGTACGAGCTCGATAAAGAAACGGGGCTTTTGCGGCTTGACAGAATTTTGTATACTTCAACCGTCTATCCTGCAAACTACGGGTTTATTCCCCGAACGCTTGCCGACGACGGCGACCCGCTTGACGTGCTGGTGCTGTGCAACGATTCAATTATTCCCATGACGCTTGTAACGTGCAAGCCGATTGGTGTGATAAAGATGATAGATGGCGGGGACTTGGACGAGAAAATTATAGCCGTGCCCGTAACCGACCCTAACTACAAGGACTATTATGATATTCACGAGCTGCCTTCGCATATCTTCGAGGAGATGATGCACTTTTTCGAGGTGTATAAGGTTTTAGAGCATAAAACCACAACCGTAAAGGAAATCTGCCACGCTCCGGAAGCGGTTGCAATAATAAAAAAATGTATCAAAACCTATGAAAAATCTTACGGTAAATAAGTTTAAGTAATTAAGTTGAATCAGGCGGGGCGGACTTTATGTCCGCCCCGCTGTTTTTACCTTAAACTGCATGTGTTCAGAATGACAGAAGGAATGGCGGGCAATAATGCAGTAAACAAATCCCCCCGCTTGGGCGGGGGAATAAAAGGGGGTGGGGCGTTGCATTTTGCAACGTTTACTTGGTCTTAATTTCTTCTTCCCAAAAATAACAAGCGTTTAGCTTTGTCATATATTCTTTACGTTGCGCTACCGATAATATTTCATTTGTGCAAAATCCGCACGAAACGGGTTTAAATTCTTCTTTGTATTTAACGTAATACTGACAAAAGTATTTGCAGTTTATGCAACTGTTTTTATTTATAAATTCCAACATTTCTTTTTCCACGTTTTGTTAAATTGTATTGCACGTTTTGTTAAAAGTCAAGCATTTTTTAACGTTTTGTGTAATACATAAATATATGGAATTGTGTGAAAGATTAAAAGAACTTCGACACGAAAAGGGGCTTACATTAAAGCAAGTTTCAAGTGCGTTGCAAATAACTTTAAACGCATATGCAAATTATGAATACGGAATAAGAGAACCGTCAGTTGATATAATAAAACGTTTATGCAAATTTTATAACGTTTCGTCAGATTATTTATTAGGAATTAAAGACGATTAAAAATAACCCGCCCCGCGGACTTTACGTCCGCGGGGCGGGTTCTCTATAAATTCAAATTACAAATTTTCAAGCACGTTTGTCATATCGTATAAGCCCGCAGGCTTGCCCGCAAGCCATTTTGCCGCCTTTATTGCGCCCGCCGCAAAAACCCTTTTAGAGCGCGCCGAATGCGACAAGGTGATAATCTCGTCCTCGCCGGCAAATATCACGTCATGCTCGCCGACGATGGTTCCTCCGCGCACCGCATGCACGCCTATCTCGTTACCGCGCTTGCCGGTAATTCCGCTTCTTCCGTTGACGTACGGCTTGACGTTATCAAATGCGGAGTTTGCGCTTTCCGCAAGCATAATCGCCGTGCCGGAGGGCGCGTCCACCTTCTGGTTGTGGTGCTTTTCTATAATCTCTATATCAAAGCCTTCGCCAAGGGCAAGCGCCGCCTGCTTTACAAGCTTCACCAAAAGATTTATGCCTAATGAGAAGTTGCCCGTCTTAAAAACCGCAAGCTTTTTCGAGGTTGCTTCAATCAGCTTCAAATCGCATTCCGTGTATCCCGTTGCGGCAAGCACTACGGGGCAGTTGTGCTTTGTTGCCCAGTCAAGCTCGCTTTTTAAAACGGCGGGGGAGGAGAAGTCGATAATTACGTCAACCTTCTCGCAAACAGCGTCAAACGAGGCATATACGGGGGGCAAAGCCGATTTATCCGCCCGCAAATCTATCCCGCAAACAATTTGCATATCCTTTTCAGCGGCAATAAGCTCTGTAATGCTTTTGCCCATTTTTCCGTTAATTCCGCAAACCAAAACGTTTATCATACAGTTTTTAAACCCGCCTTTTTCATTTCTTCGTATAATTTTGCCTTGTTGGCTTCCTCAAGCTCGGTAAGCGGTGCGCGCGGCACGCCTGCGTCAAAGCCCAGCATATTGTACGCGGCTTTGATGGGAATGGGGTTCACCTCTAAAAAGCAGGCGTCCTCCAACGGCAGTAAAAAGTCCTGAACGGCGTTTGCCTCGTCAAGCTTGTTCTGCTTTACAAGCGTATACATTTTTTTGACGAGCGCGGGCGCAATGTTGGAGGTGACTGAAATCAGCCCCGCCCCGCCGATTGCCAGCATAGGCAGATTTAAAAAATCCTCGCCCGAATACAAGTCCATTTTTCCGCGTATGCGTCGCATTGTTTCGCATACCTGCGCCATGTTTCCGCTTGCCTCTTTTATTCCCGCCATATTGGGTATGCAAGCAAGCTTTTCCGCCGTTTCCGGCAGAATATTCACCGCCGTACGGGAGGGCACGTTGTAAGCGATAACGGGAATTTTAACCGCCGCGCAGATTGCCCTGTAATATTCCAGAAGTCCCTTTTGCGTGCATTTGTTGTAGTAGGGGGTGACGGCAAGCACACCGTCCGCGCCGAGCTTTTCCGCCTTGACCGAAGCTGCAACCGCCTTTGCGGTGTTGTTGCTGCCCGTGCCTACGATAATTTTAATTCTGCCCGCCGCTTTTTTTACGGCGTATGTAATAGCTTCCTCTTTTTCGGCCTCGGTCATAGTGGCGGGCTCGCCCGTTGTGCCAAGCACTACAAGCGCGTCTGTGCCGCCTTCAATCTGATATTCAATCATTTTGCCGAATTCTTCAAGATTTACTCCGTTTTGAGTGAACGGGGTAATCATTGCCGTTAAAATTCCGTTACAAAAACCTGTCATAAAAAATATCCTCTAATTATCTTAGTGCGTTGGTGTAAAAAATGTGTCTTTATGCGGCAAATCAGTCTAAATATCCTTTTGCCGCCAAAAGCTCTGCCAAAAGCACTGCGCCGCCCGCCGCGCCGCGCAAGGTATTGTGCGAAAAACCGATAAATCTGTAATCGAACAGCTTATCCTCTCTCAGCCTTCCCGCGCAGACTGCCATACCGTTCTCTGTATTTCTGTCAAGTGCGGGCTGGGGACGGTTTTCCTCCGCAAAATAATGTATGAATTTTTTGGGCGCGGAGGGCAGGTTAAGCTTTTGCGGCTCGCCCGAAAAGTCCG
This sequence comes from Clostridia bacterium, assembly GCA_013316055.1. GTDB lineage: Bacteria > Bacillota > Clostridia > Christensenellales > Borkfalkiaceae > Coproplasma. The sequence continues at coordinate 26,415 of WSNM01000006.1, forward strand.
CCCACGCTTTAAGTATTTCCTCGGGCTTCGGTTTTTTTTCAAAGCTGACAAAGCATGCCGCGGTGTGTCCGTCGGAAACGGGCACGCGCACGCATTGCGCGGTAATGACGGGGGAGGCAGCGGGTATGATTTTACCGTTTTCTATGCCGCCCCAGATTTTTAAAGGCTCGTTTTCGCTCTTTTCCTCCTCGCCGCCTATATACGGTATAACGTTGTCGCAAATCTCGGGCATGGTTTCAAAGGTTTTGCCCGCGCCCGAAATCGCCTGATAGGTGCATACCGCCGCGGACCTTATTCCGAATTTTTTCAAGGGGTGCAAAAGCGGCACGTACGACTGCAAAGAGCAATTGCTTTTTACGGCGATAAAACCGCGCTTTGTGCCAAGCCGTTTTTTCTGCGCCGCGATAACCTCCGAATGCTCGGGATTGACTTCCGGTATAATCATGGGCACGTCGTCGGTAAAGCGGTGCGCCGAATTGTTGGAAATTATCGGGCATTCCAGCCTTGCATACGCGTATTCCAGCTCGCGTATTTCGTTTTTAGCCATATTTACGGCGCAAAAGCAGAAATCGACCGAGGAGGCGATTTTTTCCTTATCGGCGGAAGCGTCCATAACAACCGTATCCGCAAATTTTTTGGGAAGGGGCGCGCTCATGTGCCAGCGCTTTATTGCGTCGCGGTATTTTTTGCCCGCGGACGAGGCGGAGGCGGCAAGGCACTTCACCTCGAACCAAGGGTGATTTGCCAAAAGCAGCAAAAATCTCTGTCCTACCATACCCGTTGCGCCTATAACTCCTACCGAATACTTTTTCATAATAAAACTCCTTAAATAAATAGAGCAGTACGCGCCGTACTGCCCCGAAACAAACCGTAAACAGCATTAGCGCTCCACTTCCGTGGCAGTCGTAAGGGTATTAGCCCGTACAACCGGCGCGGCTTAAAGGCAGACCGCACCTCGGCGGAGGCGCCCTTTCACTGCGGCCGTCAAACGGAATTCCCTTCAAAATTCCTCGGCTGCGGCTAATAATGCCCGTCCGCTCCTCTGAATGCAATAAAATAATATCACACCGATATTTTAAAGTAAAGAGTTTTTACCCCGCTTGCGGTCATTTTTTGGCAAACCGCGTTCAAAATTTATTGACAACGCATTTTTATTATAGTAAAATAATTCGGTACAAGCAGTAAAACGCATATGTGCTCCGCACGCCCGCAAAATATAAAACGGGAATGTGTAAAAATACAAAAAATCTTTAAAATTCAAAGCGCCGCCAAGGCGCGTACGCGAGTTAGATATGAAGTCATTTAAACTGAAATTAAGTTCTGTAATTGCGCTTTTTGTTGTTTTTGCCGCAACGCTCGGCGCGTTTTTCGGCACAAGCTTCCGCAAGGCGAACGCATACAGACCCGTCACCGTAGGCGCGGGCAATATCTTTACTGTTTCGTCCTTGGACGAGGCGGACGTTTGGTCGCATAAAGTCGCGGGTGAAACCGAGGAGCAGGACGAGTATTATACAATGCTTGTCGTAAAGCAGACGGACGGTCTTGTCAATTACAAAAAGAACCTTGCTTATCAGTGGTATTATAACAGCAGTGCGCCCGTTCAGCCGGAGGAGGGAGAGGAAAACGAGGAAACCGTTTCCACCTTCGAAAAGGGCGAGGGCTGGTTCAATATGGAAATCGGCTTCGAAATCGGCGACAACGAAACGCTCGATTTTAAAAGCTTTATTCTTAAATTCGAAAGTCAGCAGTATTCCCAGACCAAGGACAACAAAACCGCAAACTATATTGTTTTTGTACCCACTGCCGACAAAAAGCACGTCAACGTAATTATCACCTCCGAGCAGGAGCGCGACCTTTGGGTGGTTGCGGATTCCGCAAAGGCGCTTTCTGTTGACCGCATAAAAATAGAATTTACCGAAAGAAATCAGGACAAATACGGCGTTTCGGTTACCTCCGACGGAGTGACCGAGAGCGGCGAATTTGAGAACATAGGCGGAACGTACGCAAGATATTCCTCTTCCACCACAACGCCCGTTACGCCGCTTTCCTTCTCGGCAGAGTATGCCGAGCCCGCCGAGGGCGAGGAGGACGGAGATATAGAGGCTGCGTCCTACGCAAGAATGGTGCTTTATAACCTCAACGGACAGAGCTTTAAGCTTACCTCCGTTCCCGCAACCGAAAACGGACATACCGTAAGCGGCACTGTCGACGACGACACCCCGCCCGTGCTTTGCCTTGACAAGGGACTTTCGTTTATAGAAGAGGGCGAGGAAATCACCTTCAATTACACCGTTATAGACGTGCTTGCATCGTCGCCCAGCACAACTACGCATTACTTTATGCTGACCAACGAAAACGCGGCGGCGGACAAGGATTTTAACGCGAACGATTATTCGGACGGCAGCCCTTACAGAAAGGTTAAGTCGGACGAGGCTCAGCTTATGATACCGCACGTCAAGCACTATGTGCCCGTTGCGGATAACCTTACAGAGGGCGTTTTCGACGCCGAAAACTTCAAGGTTACGGCGGCGGTCAAAATTTACCTCGAGCTTTTGGATACGACCTCCACGGGCGGAACCAAGACGGAAATTTTGCTTGACTGGTACGTCAACGACAAATATATCGTAAATATCAACAACAACGGAACGCAAAACAAATACATTGCGGTTGCAAAGGATAAGTCGGGCGCTTCGTTTGCATACACCGACGAAAACGCTGATTGGGAAAAGCTGATTGCGGATTATCAGACAAAGGTTGACGCGGCTGCCGAGGATTTGAAGGCGGGCAGTAAAAACTACTTCTATCTGCCTTCGGTCGAGGGACTGCTTTCCGACAACGTTACGGGCTATTCCGATTTGAACTTCTCGATATTCTACACAACGGACGGCAAGTCCTTCCAGTCGAATACGGGCAAATCTGCTTCCAACCTTTCAATCAACCTTACCAAGCGCGGCACATATATATATACGGTGCTTGTAACCGACGCCGCGGGTAACGGAATGTATTATATCGAAAAGGACAGCAACGGCAACACCGTTATGGAGGACGGCAAGCCCAAGCTTGTGCAGATTGACGCAACCTCGTCCAACATTCAGAGTATGTTTGAGGACAAGGAGGACTTGTACAGATACCTGCCCTGGTTCACCTTTGACGTCAAATCCTCGGAGCTCAGCATCGAGGACCCCGAGGACCAGGATACCGCTTACGTCGGAGCAGAGTACAACGTTGAAGCCTTCGATATTAACGGCGGCTCCTACAATACAAAATATACGCTTTACCGTTTTATGGGTGAAAAGTTCTATGCGGCAAACGGCTACGCTATGACGTACGACGAGTTTATGAAGAACAAGAACACCCTTAAAGCAGAACACAGAGATTGGTTTGAAACAATTAAGCCTCTCAGTTCTATGAACGAAGAGGACGAGGACTACGAAATTTACAGCCCCTACGCGTGGGACGATTCTTCATTGAAGTTTACCCCGCAGGACGCAAATTCGTTCTATCTTATCGAGTGCGTTGTTACCAGCTCGGAAAATACCGGCCTTAAAGAAACGGCGTATATGGGCATAAGCTCGTCTGCAAAGGCAAACTCCTTGAAGGGTGAAAATACCTGGTTTAAGGATAACCTTACATCGGTAATACTTTTAAGCATTGCCGGCGCGTCGCTTATAGGAATTATTCTTCTGCTTGTAATAAAGCCCAAAAATAAGGAAGATATTGACGAGGTTTACGAAAAGGCCTTTGCAAGGTCTAAAAAGTCGAAAAAGTCAAAAGCTGATTAAAATTCAATAACCGCGCTTGCGGCAAAAGCCGCAAGCGCGGTTTTTTTATACCTAATTTTAAAAAATTCCTTTAAAAACAGTTGACAAGTATACTGTCATATATTATTATACTATTATCATATGAATATGTATTCATATTTAACGCATAATAAAGGAGTAAGCAATGCAACATAATTGTGACGAAGAGGAGCTGCATTCGGCAAGGATAAAAACCGCGCTGTCCGAAATGCCGTCGGCGGAAATGCTTGCGGAGATGGGCGCAAGGTTCAAAACCATAAGTGAGCCCTCGCGGCTGAAAATACTTTTTGCACTTTCCGTGGGAGAGCTGTGCGTGGAGCACATTGTCGAGGCCGTGGGCGGCAACCAGAGCGCGGTTTCGCATCAGCTTAAAACGCTTAAAGACAATAAAATAGTCAAGTGCCGCCGCGAGGGGAAGAAGGTTCTGTATTCCGTATCGGACGGGCATATAATGATGATGGTGGGGCTTGCAAAGGAGCATTTAAACTGCAATGAATAAAAAAATTAAAATCAGCGGGCTTGACTGCGCCAACTGCGCGAGAGAGCTTGAAGAAGAAATCGAAAAAATAAGCGGCGTGCAAAGCGTTGCGGTTGATTTTATGGCGCAGAAGGTGATAGTAGACTGCGATAGCGACGTGCTTGAACGGGTTATTTACTGCTGTAACCATTTCGAGGGCGTTAAGGTCATAGAAGAGGAGCATGCCGTCGCCGAAAAGCCTTCCGACAATCGCGTGTTCGGGGAAAAGCTTAAAATAGCAAATCTGTGCTGTGCCAATTGCGCGAGAGAGCTTGAAGAGGATTTGAACAAAATAGACGGTGTTGCCGCCACGGTCGATTTTATGAATATGCGCGTTATACTCAATGCGGAAAACGCGGCGGCGCGCGAAAGGGCCGTATACACGATAACGCATTTCGAGGACGTTAAAATCGTAGACGACAACGCCCAAAAAAGCTTTTTTAAGCAGCATTTAAAGGATATAATTTGCATAATCGTTGCGGCGGCGCTGTTTATTCCGTCGTTTGTAATGGACCTTACGGGACTTACGCACGACAGCCTTGCGGCAAAGATAATTGCGTATGTATTTTATTCTGTCGCATATATCGCGGTCGGGCACCCCGTGCTTATAAACACCGCAAAAAACATTGCAAAGGGCAAAATTTTCGACGAAAACTTTTTAATGACAATCGCCTCAATCGGCGCGATTGCCCTCGGTATATTTGCGGGCGACGGGTTTGCGGAGGGCGTTGCCGTAATGCTATTGTATCAGCTTGGCGAGCTGTTGCAGGCGGCTGCCGTCGGCTCGTCCAGAAACTCGATTTCAAAGCTGATGCAGCTTAAAAGCGACACTGCAACTCTGCTTGAAAACGGCATTCAGCATACCGTTGCTCCCGAGGAACTGCGTTGCGGCGACATAATTCTTATTAAGGCGGGCGATAAGGTGCCCGCAGACTGCCGCATAACCGTCGGCGAAACCTCGCTCGATATGAAAAGTCTGAACGGAGAGCCGTTGCCGCGCGACGTTAAGGCGGGCGACGAAATTCTTTCCGGCAGTATAAATCTTACGGGCGTTATCGAGGCGGAGGTTATAAGGGAGTACAAAAATTCCGCAGTCGCAAAAATTTTAGAGCTTGTGGAAAATTCCACGGCAAAAAAATCCCAGTCGGAAAAATTTATTTCCAAATTCGCAAGGTACTATACGCCGATTGTGTGCATAGCCGCAATAATAGTCGCCGCGCTTGTTCCCACAATAATATGCGCCGTTGCACCGCCGTTTACGTGGGACATTTATAAGGAATGGATATACAAGGCGCTTAGCTTCCTTGTAATATCGTGTCCGTGTGCGCTGGTTATTTCTGTGCCGCTGTCGTATTTCAGCGGTATCGGCAGATGCGCAAGGTTCGGTATTCTGGTCAAGGGCTCTACCTGCCTTGACGAGCTTGCGCTTGCAAGGGTTGCCGCCTTCGACAAAACGGGCACGCTTACGGAGGGCAGCTTCGGAATTAAAAGCTACACAAGCGAGAAGGCTGTTCAGCTTGCCGCCGCTGCGGAAAAATTTTCCTCCCACCCCATAGCGCTTGCCTTTAAGGATATCGAAACGCCGTATACTGCGGCTCGGGCGGAGGAGCTTGCGGGCAAGGGCGTAAAATGCACGGTGGACGGCAAAGTACTGCTGTGCGGAAACGCTGCGCTTATGCAGGAAAACAATATCGCTTTCGAAAGGCTTAAAAGCTTGTCAACGCCAATATATGTTGCGTTTGACGGCGAATACGTCGGCGCGGTGGAAATCGACGACAGCGTTAAATCGGGCGTTAAGGAAACTATTGTTTGGCTTAAAGCGCAGGGCGTTGTGTATACCGAGATGCTGACGGGCGATTTGCCCGAGCGCGCCGCTTCTGTTGCGGAACAGGCGGGGCTTGACGGCTTTAAGGCGGCGCTTATGCCCGACGGAAAGCTTGCCCGCGCTGAGGAGCTGAAACGGCAAGGGAAGCTTATCTACGTCGGCGACGGCATAAACGACGCGCCCGTTATGACGTGTGCGGACTGCGCCGTGTCTATGGGCAGCGTCGGCTCGGACGCGGCTATCGAGGCAAGCGATATAGTGCTTGTTTCCGATAATTTGTCGCTGTTGCCCAAGGGCAGAAAAATTGCTCGCGGCACAAGAAGAATAGTTTTGCAAAACATTATAGGCTCGCTTATAGTAAAGGCGGCGATTATGGCGCTTAGTATAGCAATACCAACCTTTCCGCTTATAATTTCGGTTGTGGCGGACGTGGGCGTAATGCTGCTTGCGGTGCTTAACGCAATGCGCGTGTCATTGATAAAATAAACTGTTTTTATAAAAGCCCGCGAAGCTTAACAAAGCTCCGCGGGCTTAAATTTTTATTCAATATTAATTTTACTTCCACTTTCATCTTCTAAGCCTAATAAGTAATCTGCTGATACATCAAAAAATTTGGCACATTTTTTTATTGCCGTTTCGGTAGGTTCAGTTTGATTGTTTACCCATTTTGAAACTGCACGTTGACTGTAACCGATTTTATTTGCAAGTTCTGACTGCGATATATGTTTTTCTTTAAGTAACGTTTTTAAGATATTTCCAAACACAAATAGATTATAGAATTTTATTTCTAAAATATGTTGACATAGAATTATAGTTCTGATATTATAAATCTATAATTAATAAAGGCGTAAAAATGAAACAAAATAGTACTTGTGAACAATGTATATATTTTGAAAGGCATTTTGCAAAGATTGACGGTAAGCTTGTGCTTATTGGTTGTGGGCATTGCGCAAATAATTTGGTTTCCCCAAAAAAGCGGAGAAAATGTCCGTATGTAAAAAATTGCAAGTTTTTTACGCTATAAAGCAGTAGTAAAAATAATAAAAAAATTCCGACAAAATTCGGCAAAGCGCGCTTCAACGCTTGCCGAATTTTTTGCTGTATGATAAAATTGTGACAGATAAGTGAAATAAGCCCCCGCGGGGGCTTTTGCGGTTTTTTAAAAAACCGCAAAACACTTTAAATTAATTATTTTTACGGAGGTTCTTATGAGCGAAGATTTGAACGAAGAGCACATTCCCGAAGCCGTTCCCGACAATACCGCGCCCGCGGCGGACGGCACTGCCGTGGCTGAGGAAAAGTCGTATAAAGGCTTCTTCGGCAAAATGGACAAGTGGTTTGGCATTACAAAAAGCGGTTCCAACTACAAAACTGAAATTATTGCGGGCTTAACCACCTTTATGGCAATGGTTTACATACTTATGGTAAACCCCGGAATGTTTCAGCAGGTAATCGGCGGAAGCAACCCGTTCGGCGCGTCCTACATAGCAACGGCGCTCGGCGCGATTGTCGGCACGTTCTTAATGGCTTTCCTTGCAAAAATGCCGCTTGCGCAGGCCTCCGGTATGGGCGTTAACGCTTTTATAGTATTTACGCTGTGCAATGAAAATACGGGTTTGACGTTTGCCAACTGTATGGTATTTACGCTTTTGGACGGCGTTATATTCATTATTCTTACGGCAACGGGGCTTAGAAAACACATTTTTAAAGCCATTCCAGACGAGGTGCGCAAGGCTATTAACGTCGGCCTCGGTTTGTTTATTGCGTTTATCGGCTTGCAGAATGCAAGCGTAATAGTTGACGAGGCAAGCACGCTTGTAAACCTTGTTTCCTTCAACGTTTTAAAAAGCCCGTTCGCGGTTTGGGACCCCATAAACGGCAAGCTTACGGGTATGCTTCCTGCGTTTGTTGCGTTGGTTGGCGTAATTTTGATAGCTATACTTTCCAAAAAGAAGGTTAAGGGCTCGATATTATGGGGTATTTTGGGCTCTACGGTGCTGTATTATGCTATGGCGGGAATCGGCTTTGCCGCCGGTAGCGAGGCATGCAAGTCAATGTTCCAGAATATCGGCATTAAAAACCCGTTCTCGGCATTCGAGGCTTGGGGCAAGGACGCTGCCGGCAAGGTATTCTATGAAGGCTTTAACTTCACAAAATACCTTGGTATGGAGGGCAACAACGCGGGCTCGCTTGTGCTTTTGTTGGTTACTACCGCGCTTTCGCTTTGCATGCTTGATATGTTCGATACAATCGGTACGCTGTACGGCGCGTGCGAGAAGGGCGGACTGCTCGATAAGGACGGCAACCCCCTCAATATGAACAAGTGCATGCTTGCGGACTCGGTTGCGACCTGCGTCGGCGCGATTGCGGGCACATCTACGGTAACAACCTTTGTTGAATCTTCCGCGGGCGTTGCGGCGGGCGGCAAGACGGGCTTTACCGCGTTTATTACGGGACTGTGCTTCCTTGTTGCGATGTTCCTTTCGCCCATTGCGCAGCTGGTGCCCTATGCGGCTACGGCTCCCGCGCTTATCTGGGTAGGCGTGCTTATGATGTCGTCCGTTACCAATATCGAGTGGACCGACCCCGCAAAGGCGCTTCCCGCATTCCTTACCATTGCCGTTATGGCTTTCGGTTACGAAATTTCCTACGGTATCGGTATAGGTATGATTTCCAGCCTTATCATAAAGCTTTGCACGGGTAAAATTAAGGAAATTTCCGTTGTAACGTGGATAATTACAATCTTCTTCCTTGCAACGTTCATTCTCACTCACTGATAACAAGGTTATTAAAAAGCGTCCCTTTTAAAGGGACGCTTTTTTGCTGCGCAAATGCAATATTCTACTTTAATTCGACTCAATTCTATTGCGGAAACGCGCGTAAAAGCTATAAAATCTGTATGTAAGAGAGGTGCTATATGAAAAATTTCGGTGGATTTCTTTATACATCGCGCAGATTTTCGGCGTTACCGTGGACGAATTGCTTAAAGGCGAACGGAGTGAAAACCCCAAATCCGAAGAGGAAGGTTGCGGCGAGAGCGGTGATTTGCGCGAGGAAATAAAAAGACATTTATTCACGCGCGGAAAAGACGAGCCGAAGCATTTTTCCGAAAAAATCTGCGGGGCTATATGCGGCGCGCTTATGCTTTATCGTCGGTTTGGCAGGCGCCGTTTTTAAAAACAGAAAAAAAATAAAAAAGTTATTGGCGGGCGGCTCTTGAAAAAGAGCCGCTTTTATGTTATACTGTCAAAGGAATAACAACAAGAGGTTTTACAAATGCTTGAAAAATACATAGACGCGGCAACGCGCAGAAAAAAAGCCGATTTAGTGCTTAAAAATACTACTTTTATAGACGTTTTTACAGGCGTTCTGCGTAAGGGCGATATAGCCGTCGTCGGCGATAAAATAGTCGGCACGGGCGAGTACGAGGGCGAAACGGAAATAGACTGCACAAATCTAACCGTTTTGCCGGGGTATATCGACGGACACGTTCATATCGAAAGCTCGCAGCTTTCCCCCGAGGAGTTCGCAGCCTTGATAGTACCCCGCGGCACAACCACCATAATCGCAGACCCTCACGAAATTACAAACGTCTGCGGAATGGCAGGGTGCGAATATATTGCAACGGCGGCAAAAAACGTGCCGTTGGACGTTAAAATTCAGCTGCCCTCCTGCGTGCCCGCAACGCCCTTCGAAACGAGCGGAGCAGTGCTCGCGGGCAAGGATATAGAAAAAAATATCAAAAACGATTATATATTCGGTCTGGGCGAGTTTATGAACTACCCCGGTATAGTCTATTGCGACCCCGACACGCTTAAAAAGGCAGAGACGGCGCACTCTGCAAATAAAATTATAGACGGGCACGCGCCCGCCGTTTACGGCTATGATTTGAACGGCTACCTTTGCGCGGGCATAACCACAGACCATGAGTGCGTAACCAAAGAGGAAATAGACGAAAAAATTTCCAAGGGAATGTATGTGCATATCCGTCACGGCTCGTCTACGCAGAACCTCGGCAACGCAAAATATATTACGGACGGCAATATGCGCCGTTTTCTGCTCTGCACGGATGACAGACACGCCGCCGATTTAAAGGAAAAGGGTCACCTTGACGACGCTTTAAGAAGGCTTGTCGCGGACGGTCTTGACCCGATTCGTGCCGTAATATGCGCTACTTTAAACGCTGCGGAGTGCTACAAGCTTAATTGGCGCGGGGCAATTGCGCCCTTCTATCTTGCCGATTTGGTTGCGGTGGACAATCTTAAAAATTTCAATGCAAAATACGTTGTAAAGAGCGGCAAGCTTGTTGCAAAGGACGGCAAGCCGCTGTTCGATACCTCGAAGCGCTATCTGCCGAAAAACGTGCTTAATACCGTGCATTTAAAGCGTGAAATGGTTGCCGACGACTTTATTTTGGCATTAAAGGGCAAAAAAGCTAAGGCAATGACGATAGAGGCGGGCGGAGTTGTGACGGGCTGCGAGGTTGTGGAGGTCGAAAGCCTAAACGGCGACGTTGTTGTCGAGGGCACAGACTTACTTAAGCTTGCGGTTGTCGAAAGGCATAAATGCACGGGCAATATCGGCAGGGCGCTTTTCAAGGGCTACGGCTTCAAGGGCGGCGCGCTCGGTATTACAATCGCGCACGATTCCCACAATATTATACTTATGGGCGACGATAACGAGAGCATGGCAAAAGCCGCAAACCGCCTGAAAGAGATTGGCGGCGGTATGGTAATTGTGGACAAGAAAAAGGGCGAAATTCATTCGTTAACGCTGGATATTGCGGGGCTAATGTCCTCCCGCGATGCCGAAGGTCTGCAAGCCGACAGCCGCGCGCTGATAGAAAAAGCGCACGCTATGGGCGTCAAGCGCGAGTACGAGGCGTTTATGTCACTCGCGTTCCTTTCGCTTGCCGTTATCCCCAAATTGAAGGTGACGGACGCGGGGCTTTTCGACGTGGAAAAATTCGCGTTCACCGATATAAACGAGGAATAAATAAAAATAATCAAAGCGCGGCGGCGGACATTAATGTCCGCCGCCGCTTCATTTTGCAAAAATTTACAATTTTTTCAAAAAACAATTTTACATATGCGGTTAAATATAGTACAATTGTATATGGCAGAAAATATATTCCGCACGTTCAAACCAAAACGGCGGATTTAAGGAATAAAATCATGGGTTTAATAAAATTTATTCTCGGCGCGGACAGCCGCAGCGCTCTCAAAAAACTTAATAAGCTTGCTTTAAAGGTGGAGGCGTTAGAGCAGAAGTATACGGATATGTCCGACGAGGAGCTGAAAAATCAGACCAACGTTTTAAAGGACAGGCTTGCACAGGGCGAAACGCTGGACGACATTATGTTCGACGCCTTCGCCGCTTTAAGGGAAGCAAGCTGGCGCGTGCTTAAAATGAAGCACTTCCACGTTCAGATTGTCGGCGGCATATGCTTGCATCAGGGCAGAATTGCCGAAATGAAGACGGGCGAAGGCAAGACGCTTGTTTCCACCCTTCCCGCATACCTCAACGCGCTTACGGGTAAGGGCGTGCATATCGTCACCGTCAACGACTATCTTGCAAAGCGCGACGCGGAATGGATGGGCAAGGTTCATAAATTTATGGGGCTTACCGTCGGCGTTGTCGTGCCCGGAATGGACGACGAGGACAAGAAAAAGGCATACAAATGCGATATTATCTATGCAACGAATAACGAGCTGGGCTTTGACTACCTACGCGATAATTTAAAAACCTCCATTCCCGCAATGGTTCAGCGCGAGCTTAACTATTGCATTATAGACGAGGTCGACAGCATTTTAATCGACGAGGCGAGAACCCCGCTTATAATCTCGGGCAGAGGCGGAGAAAGCTCTAAGCTGTACGAGGAGGTGGATAAATTCGTACGCACTCTTTCGGGCGGCTTCGACGACGATAAAAAGGAAGCGGAAAAGCACGCACCCTCACGCAGAAAGAAAGAGCTCTCCGAAGAAGAGCAGGCCGCGCAGGACCGCCTTGCCGCCGTCTTGGAGGAAATGGAAAACTGGGACTACATTATCGACAGACAGGATAAGTCGGTAACCATTACCGAAAACGGCGCGGAAAAGGCAGAACGCTTTTTCGGTATTAAAAACCTCGGCGATATAGAAAATGCAGAGCTTAACCACCACATTCAGCAAGCATTGAAGGCTCACGAGCTGTTCCACAACGGAGAGGAGTATATCGTTTCCGCCGACGGCGAAATTCTGATTGTAGACGAGTTTACGGGTCGTGTGCTCAACGGAAGAAGATATTCCGACGGACTTCATCAGGCTATCGAGGCTAAGGAAAAGGTTAAGGTCAAGGAAGAAAACAAAACCCACGCGACCGTCACCTTCCAGAATTATTTCCGCCTTTATTCAAAGCTTGCGGGCATGACCGGTACCGCAATGACGGAAGAGGACGAATTCAGAACGATTTACGCTTTGGACGTTGTGCCTATCCCTACAAACCGCCCCGTGCAGAGAGTTGACTATGCGGACATGATTTATTCCACGGTAGAGGGCAAAAAGAAGGCGATTGTCAACGAGGTTGTAGAGCGCCACGCAAAGGGACAGCCTATTCTTATAGGTACCGTTACGGTTGAAAAATCGGAGGAAATTTCCCGTCTTTTGCGCAGAAACGGCGTTAAGCACAACATTCTTAACGCAAAGAACCACGAGCGCGAGGCGGAAATCGTCGCGCAGGCGGGCAGACTTAATGCGGTTACAATCGCAACCAACATGGCGGGACGCGGAACGGATATTCTTTTGGGCGGCAATCCCGAGTATCTCGCCAAAAAGCGTATGCGCGAGGAGGGCTTCGACCACGAAATGGTAGAGGTTGCAATCTCCTACGCGGACAGAGAGTTTACGGAAGAGGAACAGACTGCCCGCGCGCGCTATGCCGAGCTGTACGCAAACTATAAAAAGGAAACGGACGCGGAAAAGCAGGAGGTTATAAAGGCGGGCGGACTTTGCATACTCGGTACCGAGCGTCACGAATCCCGCCGTATTGATAACCAGCTCCGCGGACGTTCGGGTCGTCAGGGCGACCCCGGCGATTCCATTTTCTTTATTTCGCTTGAGGACGACCTTGCAAAGCGTTTCGGCGGCGAAAGCATGAAAAAGCTTTACAACGTGTTCAAAATAGATGACGACCAGTGTCTGCAAAGCAAAATGCTTACAAGAAGCGTGGAAAACGCGCAAAGGGCGATAGAGGGCAGAAACTTCGGTATAAGAAAGCACACTCTGCAATATGACGAGGTAATGAACGAACAGCGCAAAACCATTTACGGCGAGCGTATGAAGGTTTTGAAGGGCGAGGACGTGCACGAGCAAATGCTCAAATATATCCCCGACTATGTTGCAAAAATCGTTGGCGAAACGGTAAACACCGACGCCATGCCCGAAAAATGGGACGAGAACGCGCTTAACGCGGCTTTACAGCAAAAGGTTTATCCCGACGAGTGCACCTTTGTAATTACTCGTGAAATGTTGGAGCGTTGGGATTACGAACGCGCCATAAACAAAATCTCCAAGGAAGTTATAAACGCTTACGAGCAGAAGATATTAAACATTGCCGAGATGACGGAGGGTCAGGTTGACTATCACCAGATAGAGCGCAACGAGCTTTTGCGTTCGGTTGACAGAAACTGGATTGACCATATCGACGCAATGGACCAGCTGAGGAAGGGTATAGGCTTGCGCGGTTATGCACAGCAGGACCCCGTAATCGCCTACAAGCATGAAGGCTACGAAATGTTCGAGGAAATGATAGAGCGCGTTCAGACTACTACCATTTCAAGACTTTTGAAGGGCAGAATTGTCCGCGTTCCCATGCCTCAGCCCGCCCAGCGTCCCGCAAGCCGTCCGGAGGCGCAGACCGCACCCGCAAACGGCAGTGTAAGCGGAATTAACCCCTCGGTAGCGGCGCGCGCGCAGGAAATCGCTCAGCAAAGAGCGGCAGAGCAGTCGTCAAACGGCGAGGCGGCGCCTTCCGTGCAGAACAACGGCGGACTTACCCCCTCGGCGGCTACAACTCCTTCCGCGGCGCAGACAAGGCCCGCAAATTCTGGCGCGCCCGTGATAGGCGCGGCTCCCCAGTCGCCCGCGGGGCTTATGACGAATATCGGCGGTAAGCAAATTCCCAAGGTTGCGCCTAAATCTGCAAAGGTCGGCAGAAACGACCCCTGTCCCTGCGGCTCCGGCAAAAAATACAAGGACTGCTGCTACTGGAAGGACCATAAGTAATAAACCTTATAATTTAGCTACAAGGAATAAACGCCACGTTTATGTTTAAGGCAGACGATTACAGATTAAAATTAAAGGCTTTGGAAGCCACCCTTGCAGAGGCAAAATACGCGCTGGATATAGACAATCTCGGCGCGCGGCTTGTCGCGCTTAAAACCGAGCAGGAAAATCCCGAGGTTTGGCAGGATTTGGAAAAATCCAAAAAAATCGGGCGCGAAATTTCCTCGGTAGAGGGCAAGCTTGCCTCCTATAAAAACGGTGAAAACGCAATTGCAGACGCAAACGCGTTTATCGACCTTATTGAAGAGGCGGACGACGAGGGGCTTATTCCCGAGCTGGAGGCAATGATTTCCACTGCCGAAGAGGATATAGAAAATATGCGTATCCGCGCGCTTTTGCGCGGCAAGTACGACGCAAATAACGCCATTTTAAACCTCCACGCGGGCGCGGGCGGCACAGAGGCATGCGATTGGACGCAAATGCTGTACAGAATGTATTGCCGCTATTGCGAGCAGCAGGGCTTTAAGGTTACCGAGCTGGACTTCGAGGACGGCGACGAGGCGGGCTTGAAGTCTGTCAGCTTCAAGGTGGACGGCGAAAACGCTTACGGCTTTTTAAAGGCGGAAAAGGGTGTGCACAGGCTTGTGCGTATCTCTCCCTTCGACAGCAACAAGCGCAGACACACCTCCTTTGCCTCGTTAGAGGTTATGCCGGAGGTTGACGACGCAGGCGAGGTGGAAATACGCGACGAGGATATCCGCATTGACGTTTACCGCTCCTCGGGCGCGGGCGGTCAGAAGGTAAACAAGACAGAAACGGCGATAAGAATTACCCACTTCCCCACAGGCATAGTTGTAACGTGCCAGAACGAAAGAAGTCAGCTGCAAAATAAGGCTATGGCATTTGAATATCTGCGCGCAAAGCTTGTTGAGCGGCAGATTGCCGAGCGCGAGGCGGCAGATGCCGAGCTAAAGGGTGAAATTAAAAAAATCGAATGGGGCAGTCAGATACGCTCCTATGTTTTTTGTCCGTATACCCTTGTCAAGGACCACCGCACGGGCTTTGAAATGACAAACGTCCAAGGCGTTATGGACGGCGACATTCAAGGGTTTATTATAGACTATTTAAAAAAGACGGTATAATAAAGCGCGGCTTGCCAAATGTACAATCCTGATAAAACCATAAAACAAAACCCGCTTGTTCTGGGCATAGAATCCAGCTGCGACGAAACGGCGGCGGCTGTTATCCGCGGCAGAAGGCTTTTGTCAAGCGAAATTATTTCATCTGCAACCGAGCAGGCTAAATACGGCGGAGTTGTTCCCGAAATAGCCTCCCGCGCGCACACGGACGCAGTTGCCGAGGTTGTAAACCGCGCATTGACGGCGGCGGGCGTTAAAATAACCGAGCTTGACGCGGTTGCGGTAACCTACGGCGCGGGGCTTTTGGGCGCGCTGTTGGTGGGGCTTTCGTTCGCTAAATCGCTTGCGTACGCTTTGAATATTCCGCTGATTGCGGTCAACCATATCCGCGGACATCTGGCGGCGGCGTACTTGCAGGACGAAGCGCTTAAACCTCCGTTTGTAACACTGCTTGCAAGCGGCGGTCATACGGCAATTCTGCATACGGAAAGCTATTCGGACTTCAACGTACTCGGCGGAACGTGCGACGACGCGGCGGGAGAGGCGTTCGATAAGGTCGCGCGCGTGCTTGGCTTGGAGTATCCCGGCGGCGTAAATGTTGAACGGCTTGCAAAAAACGGCGAAGGCAGCATAAAATTTCCGCCGTGTCTTGTAAAAAATTCCGAAAGATTACAGTTTTCGTACAGCGGCTTAAAAACAGCTGTCATAAATTACTGTCACAATGCAGAGCAGAAAGGCGAAAAAATCAACCCTGCGGACGTGGCTTGCTCGTTTCAGCACGCGGCGGTTGACCCGCTCGTAAAAAAGACGGTGGAAAGCGCAAAAAAGCTTGGTGCGGGCACGGTCACGGCGGGCGGCGGGGTTATAGCTAACGGATACCTGCGCGAAGCGCTTGCAACCGAGTGCCAAAAAGCGGGCATAAGGCTTATTCTGCCGCAAAAGAAGTATTGCACCGATAACGCGGCAATGATTGCGGCGGAAGGGCTTATACAGTACAATCTGGGTAATTTTGCGGATATGTCGCTGAATGCAAGGGCGCAGATTCCGTTAAAATAAAAAAATCGCTTTACTTTTTTAAAGCGGCTTTGTATAATCGAATTATAAAATTTAATTTTAAAGGCTATGACGAAGGACAACGCCGCAATACAAGCGTTTTTAAGAGAGTTTTCGGTTGGTGTAAGAAAACAAACGCCCTTGCAGGCTATCACCTTTCAGCTTGCCTTCCCAACGCGGAGCATTTCCGCAAGTAAGAGGGCACGGGCTCATATTCCGTTATAAAATATGGCAAATGTCAGTTTGTTTTGGTGGTTTATAAGCGCATTATTAAAGGCGTCCGAAGCACGGGCGCTTTTTATTTTTACCTTGTGAACGGAGGATTATATGTATAAGAAGGTAGACACTTCCCTTAATTTTGTGGAAAGAGAAAAGGAAATTATAGCTTTTTGGAAGAGTAACGACGTCTTTGGCGAAAGTATCCGCAAAAATATCGGCGGGGAAGAATTTTCCTTTTACGACGGCCCGCCCACTGCTAACGGCAAGCCGCACGTCGGGCATATTTTAACGCGCGTTATGAAGGATATTATCCCGCGCTATCAGTCTATGCGCGGCAAGCACGTTTTAAGAAAAGCGGGCTGGGATACCCACGGTCTGCCCGTGGAGCTTGAGGTGGAAAAAAACCTCGGGCTGGACGGCAAGCCGCAGATTGAGGGCTATGGAATAGAGCCGTTTATAAAGCAGTGCAAGCAGTCCGTATGGAAGTACAAGGGCGAATGGGAAAGAATGTCAGACCGCGTGGGCTATTGGGCGGATATGGACAACCCTTACGTAACCTACGATGATAACTATATCGAGTCCGAATGGTGGGCTTTAAAGCAAATGCACCAAAAGGGGCTATTGTACAAGGGGCATAAAATAGTGCCCTATTGCCCGCGTTGCGGAACGGCGCTGTCCTCGCACGAGGTTGCGCAGGGCTATAAGCTCGTCAAAGAAAATTCCGCAGTTGCGCGCTTTAAGGTAAAGGGCGCGGAAAACCGCTATATCCTCGCCTGGACGACTACGCCGTGGACGTTGCCCTCAAACGTTGCGCTTTGCGTCAACCCCGACGAGCCTTATATCGAGCTTGAAAAGGACGGCGAAAGATATATTTTAGCCGAAGCCCTCGCGCCGAAATTCTTTGAAGATTATACCGTTTTGGCAAAAAAGAACGGCAAGGAATGGGAGGGGCTTGAATACGAGCCGCTGTTTGGGGAAACGGTTGAGGAGATAAAGCGCGTTTCACCGGCAAGCAAGGTTTTAAAAGCGCACTATATCGTGTGCGATACCTATGTAACCATGGGCGACGGCACGGGCGTCGTTCACATTGCGCCCGCCTTCGGCGAGGACGACTATAAGGTCGGCAAAAAATACGCCTTGCCCGTAGTCCAACTTGTCAACGAAAGAGGCTGTTTCGACGAAAGGTTTGCAAGCTTAAACGGCGTTTTTGCTAAAAAAGCCGATAAATCAATACTTGAAAGACTTGAAAAAGAGGGCACGCTGTTTAAAGTTCTGCCCTTCGAGCACGACTATCCGCATTGCTGGCGTTGCGATACTCCGCTGTTGTATTACGCAAAATCAAGCTGGTTTATAGAGGTTACAAAGGTCAAAAATGACATAATCGCCGCAAACCGTTCGGTAAATTGGATGCCCGATAACATAAAAGAGGGCAGAATGGGCAACTTCCTCGAAAATGTTATAGATTGGGGACTTTCCCGCGACCGTTACTGGGGTACGCCGCTGCCCGTCTGGGTCTGCCCCGACTGCGGAGAGATTGAGGTTATCGGCAGCAAGGCAGAGCTTAAAGAAAAATGCGGGCTTAAACCGACCGACAGTATCGAATTGCACCGCCCTTATTTAGATAATTTAACCTGCAAATGCCCGAAGTGCGGCGGAAAAATGAAGCGCACGCCAGAGGTTATCGACTGCTGGTTCGACAGCGGTTCTATGCCGTTTGCGCAGTATCATTATCCTTTTGAAAACAAGGACTTGTTTGAGGAAACCTTCCCCGCAGACTTTATTTCCGAGGCGGTCGACCAGACGCGCGGGTGGTTCTATACTCTGCTTGTAATCAATACCATACTTTTCGGCAAGGCGCCCTTTAAAAACTGCATAGTTTTAGGGCACGTAAACGATAAAAACGGCATAAAAATGTCCAAGCACAAGGGCAACGTCGTTGACCCGTGGAGCGTTCTCGATAAGCAAGGCGCTGACGCGGTGCGCTGGTATTTCTATACCTCCTCGGCGCCGTGGCTGCCGTCGAGATTTGCAGAGGAAACCGTTTCCGAAGCTCAGCGTAAATATATCGGCACGCTTTGGAACACCTACGCATTCTTTACTCTGTACGCGGAAATAGACAAATACGACCCTTCAAAATACGATTTAAAGAAGTGTAAGCTGTCCTTAATGGATAAGTGGATACTTTCCAAGCTGAATTCGCTTATAAAATTTGTGGACGAAAGCCTTGCCGTGTACGAAATTTTCGAAAGCGCGCGCGCATTGCAGGACTTTGCGGACGTGCTTTCAAACTGGTATGTGCGCCGTTGCCGCGACCGTTACTGGGGCGCGGATATGACGGACGATAAGGCGGCGGCATACACCACGCTTTATACCGTTCTGGTTACGCTTGCAAAGCTGACTGCGCCCTACACGCCGTTTATAGCCGAAATGATGTACGGCAACCTTGTGCCGGAGTTCGATAAAAACGCGCCTAAATCGGTGCATTTGTGCGCATTCCCCAAGGCAGATAAAAAGTATATTGACAAAGCGCTTGAAGAGGGCATGGAGCAGGTTTTGCAGATTGTAATACTCGGCAGAGCCGCACGCAATGCGGGCAACCTTAAAAACCGTCAGCCGCTTTCGGAAATGTTTGTAGTTTCCGATAAAAAAGTAGAGCTTTCCGCAGAGGAAAAGTCTATTGTTTTGGACGAGCTTAACGTGAAAGCGTTTAAGCTTGCGGACGACGCGGAAAAATATATCAGCTATAAATTAAAGCCGCAGCTTAAAACGCTCGGACCCAAATACGGCAAAAAATTGGGCGCTATTTCTGCCTTCCTTGCAAGCTGCAACGCGAAAGAGGTTGTAAACGCAGTCAAAAACGGCGGTGCTTACCAAATTGCGGGCGAGGATATATATTTAAAGCAAGAGGATTTGCAGATTTTTTCGGAAAGCGCGGGCGGCTTTGTCGCGGCAGAGGATAAGGGAATAACCGTTGCCTTGAACAGCGAGCTTACCGAAGAGCTTATTTTTGAGGGTATAGAGCGCGAAATTGTTTCAAAAATTCAGAATATGCGCAAGGAAGCCGGCTTTGAGGTTACCGACAGAATAGAGGTCTACTTCAAGGCGGACGGCAAGGCATACGGCGTGCTTAAAGCGGCGCGCTTTGCGGGCGACGTGCTTGCGCAAAGCGTTTGCGAGGGCTTGCCCGAAGGCTGTGCAGAGGCGTTTATCCGCGAACAGAACGTAAACGGCGAAAGGGTTACGCTTGCGCTGATAAAAAAATAAAATAATGCAAAGCATTAAATAATAAAAACGCTCATAGCTTATTCTATGAGCGTTTTTGATTTAAAGGCGGGCGAGTGCGCGCGCATTACCGATATAGCTTTGGAGGGCGGTGCGCGTTCACGGCTGGACGCGTTGGGAATAAAGGTAGGCGAAAAGGTAGAGGTTATCGCGTTTTCGCTGTTTAAAAGCAGTGTTTTAATATCCTGCGCGGCAGTGCGCGTAGGCGTGCGCAAAGCCCTTGCAAAAAAAATAGAGGTGTCTGCAAAATGAAGCTCGGCGCCGTTTTAAAGTCATCCTTAAAGTCCTCCGCAAAACAGAATACGGCAAAAATAAAGGTTGTGCTTGCGGGTAACCCCAACGCGGGCAAAACCACGCTTTTCAACGCGCTGACAAAAAGCAGCCTGCGCACGGGCAATTTCCACGGCGTAACCACCTCGCCCGCCCGCAAGACCGTAGGCGGCATTGCATATGCCGACGTCCCCGGTATGTATGCGTTTACGCCCTATTCTATGGAGGAGCAGTCCGCCATTGACGAAGTGAAGTCGGCAGACCTTATTATCAACGTGGTTGACGCGCTTACGCTTGAAAACAGCCTTAATTTAACGCGCCGGCTTCTTGCAACGGGCGTTAAAACAGTTGTATATCTGACCAAGTGCGCAAGCCTTAAACGGCGCGGCGGAAGGGTGGACTGCGAAAAGCTTTCCGCTTACCTCGGCTGTCCCGTTTTAAACTGCCCGCCCAAAAAGCTTAAAAAATATATCGAAGGCGGAAACTTTCCGTCAGTTACAAAAAAATCTGTAAGTCTTACCGAAGGCTATTCAGGCGGAAATTTAAAGGTTTCCAAGGCGGATAAGCTGTTTTGCAACAGATATTTCGCGCTGTTCTTCTTTATCGCGTCGATAACGCTTATGTTTTTCCTTGCGTTCCACCCAAAAATGGTCGGCGCGGTTTTAAAAGACTTGCTCGAAGGACTTATTTGCGACAAGCTTTCCGCGGCAATATGTGCAAGTCTTAAAAGCGAAGCGGTAAAATCGCTGATTTCCGAAGGGATTTTAGGCGGCGCGGGCGGGGTTATTTCCTTTTTGCCGCAGCTTGTCATTCTGTATCTCGTGCTGATTTTGCTTGACGAAAGCGGTATAACCTCCGCGCTGGCGTTTGCGACGGACGGACTATTCGAAAAAGCGCATTTATCGGGCAGAGCCGCTTTTTCGCTTGTTTCGGGCTTCGGCTGTACCGCCGCGGCAATACTTACAACGCGCGGATACTCCACCCCGAGCGCGCAAAAACGTACGGTTGCAATTCTGCCGTTCGTGCCGTGCGGGGCAAAGCTTCCCGTATTTTTAACCTTTTTATCCCCTCTGTTCAAAAACCCTTTCCCCGTAATAACCTGCTTTTATTTTGTTGGACTTGCGGTCGCGCTTATTGCCTCGCTGTTAATCAAAAGCGGCGGCGAGGGCATGCTTGCGGAGGTAACTCCCATAGTTTTGCCGCAGCTTAAAGCGGTTGCAATTAAGTTGTGTTTTCAGCTTAAAGAGTTTATAATAAAGGTAGCGGGCATAGTTTTGCTGTTTTGCACTGCAAGCTGGTTTTTTTCGCACTTTTCTTTCACCTTCCGCTATGTCGAGGCTGACAAAAGTATGCTTGCGGGGTTCAGCCGCGGACTTTTGCCGCTGTTCGTACCAATGGGCATAACCGACTGGCGACTTGCCTATGCGGCTTTGTGCGGTTTCATTGCCAAGGAAAACGTTGCCGCAACAGTTGCAATGCTTATGCCAAGCGGGCTGGGCTTAGGGCTTGCAAGCTCGCTTGCAATGTGCACGTTTATTCTGCTTTGTCCCGCGTGCGTTTCGGCTTTTTCCGCTTCGTGTAAGGAGGTCGGCTTAAAATTCAGCCTTAAATGCGTTGCGGTTCAGCTGGTTATCGCCTTTCTCGGCGCATATTCCGTAAATTTACTGTTTTCCTTACTTTGATTTATGAAGCTATTTACAGTTGCACAGTCGTGCAAGCTAAAAGAATTTACCGATTTCAATTACCCGCAGGGCGCTTTTTGCCTTAACGTGCTTTTAAAAAAGCGCGATATTAAGGTGAACGGCGTTCGCGTCGGTCAAAATATCGCCTTGAATGCGGGTGACGAGGTTATTTATTACACCACCCCCGTGCAGGAGGCAAAGCCGAGCCACTTTACCGTTTACGAGGACGCGAATATTTTGGTTGCGGACAAGCTTTCGGGCGTGACGAGCGAAGGGCTGCTATCCGAGCTGTGCGGCAACGGTGATTACCGCGCAGTGCACAGGCTTGACCGTAACACGCAGGGGCTTATAGTATTTGCAAAGACAGCGCAAGCCGAAGCCGAGCTTTTGTCGGCTTTTAAGGAGCGGAGGGTTGAAAAAACCTATCTTGCGCTGTGTAAAAACAGCTTTAAGGAGCGGCACGCCGTTTTGACCGCATACCTTGTAAAGGACGAAAAAAATTCCCTTGTGCATATTTACGGCACAGAGAGGAAGGGGGCGGTAAAAATTATAACCGAGTACACCGTTTTGGAAAACCGCGGTGATATTGCGCTTGTTGAAATTGCTTTGCACACGGGCAAAACGCACCAGATAAGGGCGCATACTGCGTATATCGGTTGTCCCGTGCTTGGCGATAATAAATACGGCGACAGCGAGCTGAACAAAAAATATAAGCTTGCAAGGCAGTGCCTTGTTGCAAAGCGGCTTGTGCTTACAAGCGACGGCACGCTTAAATATCTTTGCGGCAAAGCCTTTGAAAGCCGTTTTTTGCCCGAAACAAAATAATAAGCTTAAAATAATAAGCCCGCGCAAGCTTAGCTTGCTCGGGCTTTGAATTTATTCCGATATAATTTTACCAGATATATTCAAGCACGCCGTCCGTGCATCTTATAGTAAGGTCGGTTA
Source organism: Clostridia bacterium (assembly GCA_013316055.1). Classification (GTDB taxonomy): domain Bacteria; phylum Bacillota; class Clostridia; order Christensenellales; family Borkfalkiaceae; genus Coproplasma. The sequence goes on from WSNM01000006.1 coordinate 49,408, forward strand.
TAATATTGTCTGTGGTCTTCCAGCCGCTTTCCTTTTGAACGGCTTTCCATTCCGCCATAGTGCCGTTGTAAGTAATTTCTGTAAGTGCGGACGTGTTAAGCAACGCTCTTACCTCAATTAAGGTTACGCTGTTAGGGATTACAAGCTCGGTTGCCATAGTGTAGGCGGCGGAAACGGTTATGCCGCGGGGCTCGGATTCGGCAGCCTTTGTGCATGCGGAAAGCCCCAAGGCAAGGCAACATGCCGCCGTTGCGGTCAAAGTTGCAAGTAAAAATCTTCTTTTCATAAAAAACCTCCTGTGGTTTTGCGGGTAAAAAAATAAGGGCAACCGTAAAGGCTGCCCGCATAAAGTACCCTTTACGATTGCTTATTGCTTTAATTTGTTTTTTTGTGGGAACACAGAAAAAACAGGATACAATTATGCCGTGATAGTGTTCCCTTTTAGCGAAAAGTATATACTTTTCCTATTATTAAAGTAACATGTATAACACACAAATTTTAATTTTGCAATACTTTTTAAAAAATGCGTGTTGTTTTCGGGGTTGACAATAATTCAAAAGCGATATAAAATGTTTTTTGAAGTATAAAACGGTTTATAAATAGTTACAGGAGATTTTTTATGCAGCAGGTTAAACTTATTTCCGCGGACGACTGCCTTAAATTCGCGCTTTCGGGCGAGATTGATTCCGCCACCAGCGAGGATTTTTACGCGCAGGTTTGCGCCGCTTACGAGCACGATAAAAAGAATGTTCTATTCGACTGCGCCGCCTTGACCTTTATAGACAGCACAACGCTTGGCACGTTTGTCAAAATTCTTAAAAAGCTGCGCGCGGACGGCTTTGATATGGCGCTTGAAAGGGTTCGCCCCAACGTAAAAAAGCTGTTCGATATCTGCGCGCTTAACACTATTATGGAGATACGACCGTGAAAGAGCTTGTTTTAAAATTCAACCTTGCCGACAGCGAATATCTTACCGCCGTAAGGCTTGTTACAGGCGCCGTCTGTTCCGTTCACGAGGTGGATTTGGACACCTTGGAGGACTTTAAGGTCTGCGTTACGGAAAGTATAATAATTTTAAAAAACTGCGGGTTTGAAGGCGTTTGCGTTGCGTTCGGCGGTGAAAAGGACGTTTGCTGTACCGTCAGCGGAGAGGGCGGCTTGCCCTGCGCGGGCGAAAACGAGCTTTCGCTTGCGCTTATTTCCGCGCTTGTAAAGGAATGCGCGCTGTCGCGCCGCGGTGAAATAATAGAGAGAGTTACGCTTAAAATATGATGGAGCAGGCAGAGGCCGACAAGCTTTTCCGCGAATACAGAAAAACAAAGGACGTAAATATTCGCAACAAGCTTGTGGCAAACTATTTGTATATAGCCGAGATACTTGCAAAAAAGTTTTCGGGGCGCGGGGTGGAGTACGACGATTTGTATCAGGTAGCGTCGGAAGCGCTTATAGTCGGGGTTGAAAAATTCGACCCCGATTTGGGCAACCGCTTCACCACCTACATAACCCCTACGGTAACCGGCATTATAAAAAACTATTTCCGCGACTATTCGCGCACCGTAAGACTGCCCCGCCGTATTTACGCAACGGCGGCAAGGGTCAGGCAGGAGAGCGAGGAATTCTTTAAGCTTTACGGCGCAAAGCCCACCATAAAACAGCTTGCCGAGCGGTTAAACCTTTCGGAGGAGGCGATTATGGAGGCGCTGGAAAATAAAACTCCCGTAAGTCTGGATACCCGCGTCAACGGAGACGACGGAGAAACGGACGCGCCGTTGTACGACGTAATTGCAGACGACGGAGAGGCGTTTGAAAATTTTGTGGACGCAGAGGCACTTAAAACCGAAATAAAAAAGCTTGACCCTACCGAGCAGCGGGTTATAGGGCTCAGATTTCTGCAAGGCAAATCGCAGACAGAGGTGGGCAAAATTCTCGGCGTAAGCCAGATGTTTGTATCCCGCGCGGAAAGAAAGATAATGGAAAAGTTAAAGGAAGCGCTTTCGTGAAGGTAGCATTTAAGGTAGACAATTTAAACGAAATGAGCGCCGCGCTTGCAAGCCTTGCAGAGCAGCTGCGGGCGCGTCAGCTTTGCGACGACGACGTTTTTGCAAGCCGCCTTGTTTCGTGCGAGCTGCTTACAAACGTTATCCGCCACAGCGGAGAGGAGGCAGAGCTTGTTGCCGAGCTGTTCTCCGACAGAATAGTTATTACTGTAATTGCAAAGGGGCTGGACGGCGTTAATGTCAATACCAAGGTTCCGGACGTGTTTGCCGAAAGCGGCCGCGGGCTATACATTATAAGATGCTTCGGAGAAATTTCCCCCGCCGCGGACGGCGGGCTAACCGTTTGCATTAAGCTTCACGACTGAACTGCTCGAATATCCTTTAAATCAATTCAGACATAAAAAAGCCGCCCCGCTTTTATAAGCGGGGCGGCTGATTTATTTTTGAATTAGTTCATTATATTGCCTTGCTCGTAAAGCTTATTCATAAGCCCGTCGGATACGCGGTTCGAAATTCTTGCCCAATAAATGAATACCGAAGCAAAGAACTTCTGATTGTTTCCGCCTACAACGTACTCGGGCACGTTGGGAAGAATAAGGTTCTTCTCAATAAAGCAGTAAGCAAATTCTATTCTTTCCGCATTCGTCAGCTTTTTGATAAAGTCGTCAACGGGGCCCTCGTAGGTGGGCTCTACAACATAAACAGTGGGGTCGTCGTTCTTTTGGACGATAGGCGCAGCCTCTGCCGCAGCGGTTTCCGTTTCTTCCGCCGCAGTCTCTTCAACGGGCTGATTCTTAGCTGCCTTTGCCGCAGCCTTTTCTGCCTTTTTAGCTTCCTTAGCCGCGCGCTTTTCGGCCTTTCTGTCGCGTTTTTCTTCGGCTTCGTCTGCGTTTTCAGCTACTGCATCGCCGGCAACAACCGTTGCGGTTGTCTTGCTCTTTTGTCTTGCCGCCTTCTTCTTTTTGGAGGAGAAGATAAGCAGACGTACAAGATTGATTATAAACTGCAGTAATGCCACTACGGCAAGCACGTACCCGAAGAAACCGAGCGAAGCGCTCTTAACGATAAACGTGAATGCAACGAACAATACGACGAGTATAAGCTGTAAAACGTATCTTATGATATTCGCTACAAGCATATACAGCTTTGTCGTTTTGCCAAGACCCATAAGGTCGAGCACGGCGTTGATTACTACAAGTATGCTTAATGCAAGCACTGCGCCCGTAAGCACCTTTTCAAGAATTGCACCCGTGAAAATCGAATTGAAATTGCCCGTGAACAGCGCGCTTATAAGCGAAACGCCGAACACTGCCGTGCCGTTATTGCTGTAAAGGCTGTAATCGCCGATAACGGGAGGAAGCTTGCCTAAAACTCCGCCGAGCGCGGACTGGGCAATGCTTGCAAACAGTGCGCTGAACACTGCCGCAACCGAAAGGAGGAAGAGGATAAATTTGCACACTCCCGAGCCCTTTTTGTCTGCAAAGCCCTGAATTATAAGCATAAGCACGCAGCCGCCGCAAGCTATAACGGGCGCATAAGCCCAGCTGCTCCACGAGCCGGTGCCCGTTGCAAACTGTCCAAGCTGTACTATAATAAGCAGTCCCGCCGAGATTGCGCCGAGAATTTCGATAAACGAAGCCGCTTTTATCGCCGTGCGCTTAAATTTGTTGCTTGCCGCAACGGGAATAAGCCCTACAAGCGCGATAACGCAGACAAGAACGTACAAAAGAACAAGCACCGCGCCCAAATCAAATGCGGGGATAACTCCGAAAAGCTTAACGTCCGCCGCATAGGAATAGACGAAGGTATCGGGCGCGAAGGGCAGCTTGAGGCCGAAGGCCCCCAAAGCCGCGAAAGCCTGCATTATAAGCATATTGCTGACGCCGAAGTTGCCTTTGAGCGGAACCGGTGCAAGCGGAACCAGCAAGCCCGCAAGCAAGCACAAAAGCGCGATTGCGTATGTAGCTAACGCAACCCACTTTACAGACCTTGCAGGCATTGAAGACTTCTTAGTGTCTTTACCCATATCATAAATCTCCAGTTAAAATATTTAAGCGCCGAAATGGCGGATATATCTTTGCCGTTTACGGCATATTATATAACTTGTACAATGAACATTCTATAACAATCAAATTGATATGTCAAGAATAAAATATAAAAATTTGTCTTAAAATGCTGTTTTTTTAGCTTATCGGGCGGCGTTAATAAAAAATTATACCGCATATATGCTTGGGTTAACCGTGTTTGCCGTTTAAATCAGTTTGCCCCGAACGGCGGCGTTTAATGCATTTGCGGCAATACAAAAGGTACTAAACCTTGCGCTTTGCGTCGATATTTAATAAAACTGTTGCTTTTGGCGCACAATACTGGTATAATTTTGTGTAAGGCATACGCACGGGGAAAATTTTTTATGAAAGCTTTCAACGATACAACCTCAAACGCCGGTTTTAACGGCGAAAATTCCGATAGGGCGCGGAATATGCCCGATTTAAGCGTTAATAAGACGGGCGGCGGCTCGCCCGCGATTTCGCTTTCGACCGTTGCGGAGGGCTTGTCGAAATCCCGCCGAGAGGAGCTGCTTTCCGCCTACGACTTGAAGGAATTTGCAAAGATTTTCGAGGACGAAAGCATGCTTGCAACGGCGGATACGTTTATATCGAGCGGAATGAACGTTTCGGCCGCCGCAAGAAGGCTGTACATGCACCGTAACACGCTTATGTACAGATTAAACCTTATCTATCGCAAAACGGGGCTTGATTTGCGCGATTTCGATATGGCGGTAACCTTCCGCATGCTTCATATATTATATGTATTAAAATAACGGCGGCACGGTGAAATGAAGGTGAGTGAAAACAAATCGTCTGTAATCAAAAAAATCTTGTCCGTCATAGCGGCTGTTGCGGTTACCGCGGCGGTGTTTTTTGCGGGCTTTTATACGCGCAAGCTTACCCAGCCGAGCTATATTTCCGTTTACGAGTGGGCGGTCGGGACAATTAAAAAGCATTATTATTACGATTTCGACGCAAAGGCTTGCGAGGGGCTTTCGCTTAAAGAAATCGCCGCAAGGCTTGACAAGTATTCGGGCTTTTACACCGCAGAGGAGTACAAGGCGGTGATAAAGGAAAACGAGGGCGCAAAAAGCGGCCTCGGCATAACCTATAACTTCGTGCCCGACGAGGGAGCAAGGATAATTTCCGTTATGGGCAATTCTCCCGCGTACCTCGGCGGAATTCGCGCGGGCGATACGATAATCGGCGGAAAGGCGGGCGACGGCGCGGAGGTCGGCGTAGAATTTACAACGGCGCAAAGCTTTTCGGAATTTATCGACGGCCGCGACACGGGCGAAAAATTCACCCTTACAGCCAAGGCGGAAAACGGCAAGGAGGAGGAAAGCTTTACCGTTTCCAAGGAGTTTTATACCGCGGGCTATACCTTTTACGCCACAAAGGAAACTGCGTGGGAGGTGCGCTATGCGGAAAAATCTTCCTCTCCGACGCTTTTCGAGGCGCCCTCCGATAAAATAGAATATCTGCCCTCGGGCTTCGGGTATATACGCCTCAACCAGTTTTACGGCAATGCGGGCGACGAATTCGGCAGACTTGCGGAAAAATTCAATGCCGACGGCTGTACGTCGCTCATTCTCGATTTGCGCAACAACGGCGGCGGATATGTTTCGGTAATGCAGGACATCGCGGGCTATTTCCACGCGGCTACAAGCGAAAGCTCGGGCGTTGCCATGACTGCTGAGTACAAAAACGGCAGAAAGGAAACGTATAAAGCCTATCGGCATACGGGCGCGGGGGTTGTTTCTGCGGATACAACGGTGTATGTGCTTGCGAATTCGGGTACGGCAAGCGCGTCGGAAGCGCTTATAGGCGTTTTGGTCAGCTGCGGCGCGCTGGAATATAAAAATATTTTTCTTTCCGATTATTCCGAGGAATACCTCGGCTTTGCGGGTGCGGACGCTAAAACGGCGCAAAGCTACGGCAAGGGAATTATGCAGACTACCTTTGTAAAGCCCTTCACTAAGGAAGCGCTTAAGCTTACCACCGCGCAGATTTACTGGCCGAACGGCAAATGCATACACGACGTGGGGCTTACGGTTAAGGACGGCTGCCGCCCGTCAAGGGCGGAATGGACGGCGACCAAGGGCGATACGGAGCTTAAAAATATCTGTACCGAATATCTGGGTAAATAAAATTAACTGACAGCGGCGCCGCGGAGGTTTAATTACC
>WSNM01000060.1 GCA_013316055.1 Clostridia bacterium
CACAAATTACAGCGGCTATATCAACGAGCTGTTTTCTGTGATTTTCAAGGACGTTATAAATATGGTTCCCGCCTTTGCCACGGTTACGGCGATAGCTCTGCTGTCTGCCGTGGTCAGCGCGGCAGAGGGGACTATCATAGGCAAGGCGTCTTCGAAAATAGTTCATCTTGCGTGCTATTCGCTAATAATTTTAATACTTACAACTATGGTTGTCGGCGTGGTTTCCGACTGTGTTGCCTGTGTAAACAATATCAAGCGGCAGGTAGAGGTTATAACGCCCATACTTGCAACGCTTACAGTGCTGACGGGCGGCACGGGCTCGGCGGCGATTTATCAGCCGTCCGCAATATTTCTTTCCGGCGGCGCGGTGGAAATAGTAAGCGTTATAGTATTCCCTGCGGCAGTCGCCGTGATTGTGCTTGATTTTATGTCCAAGCTAAATACGCAAATGTCGTTTTCGGGCGTAACCGCGCTTATAAAAAGCATTTTGAAGTGGGTTATCGGCATTACGATTACCGTGTTCAGCATTTTTATAACCGTCCAAAGCTCGGCGTCGTCGCTGTTTGACGGAATTATCTTCAAGGCGACAAAGTTCGTCGTCGGCAATTCGGTGCCCATTGTGGGAAATTTCCTTTCCTCTGGCTTCGATATGCTTACCTCTGCCGGACTGCTTATAAGGAGCTCGGTAGGCGTATGCGGGCTGATACTTCTGCTTATGGAAATAATTCAGCCGATAATTGCGGTTGTTGCATTTTCAACTATTTTGAAGGTGGTGGGTGCAATTGTCCAGCCGCTGGGCGAGGGCGTATTGTACTCGTTGTTATCCGACCTTTCCAAGGACGTCGAGTATTTTGTGGCGGGTCTGCTTACCGTGGCGTTTATGTATTCTCTGCTGATTATGCTTATTGTCAATTCCGCAAACAGCTTTATATGAAAACTTATTTATTGGGCGCGGCGGCGGCGATTTTTCTGTCGGTTATCGTTTCTTTGCTCGTGCCGGAGGGCAAACTTAATAAAAGCATTACCTTTATAATGCGTCTTGTCTGCATTCTTGTGCTTATTCAGCCGCTTACGGGCATTTTTAAGATAGGTTCCTCGGATAATTCCGAAAGCAAGGTCGATTATACCTATATAGAGCAAATTTATTCCGACCATCAGAGCGAGCAGCTGGAAAAGCTGTTGGAGGAGGAGTTCGAAACCGACTGCGAATGCGCGGTAAAAATCGGCTATACGGGCGGCGAGTTCAAGGCGCAGACGACAGAGGTTATAATAAAGGAAAATAACAGCAAATTAATTGACGCAATTTATGAATATTTGCAGGAGCTGGGCTATATAAATATAACAGTATATGCGGAAAGTACTTAACTTTGTTAACGACAACAAAAAAATAATTATAGTCGTGATACTTATTATAGTTCTTGTCGGTACGATTTACTTTCTGGGCAGAGGGGGCAATAAGGAGCCGACAAAGCCTACCGTAACCGAACAGAGCGAAACGGAGGTAAAGCTGACCGCAATACTCAGCTCTATCGAGGGCGTGGGCGCCACTAACGTTATGATTAACGAAAGCAAGGACGAAATTACGGGCGTTATAATCGTATGCGAGGGCGCCAATAGCATAATCGTCAGAAACGATATATTAAATGCCGTTTCCACGGCGCTGAACGTAGAAAAAAATATTATAGTTATATATTCAATGAATATTTAAGGAGAAATTTATGACAAAGAAGAAAAAGATTATCATTATGTCTTCACTGGTGCTTTTACTTGCGATAACAGCGGTATTGAACGTTTTGCTTGCAACCACAAGGTCAACCAACGGTCAGGCGGTAACAACGTCCAACTACTTCACCACCTTCAGAACGGAAAGAACCTCGACCCGCTCGGAGGAGCTGCTTGAAATCGACAAGGTTATCGCGCTCTACGAGGAGGACAGCGACAAGTATAAGGAAGCTGTTGCCCTTAAGCTCAAAATAGTCGAGATGATGGAAAAGGAGCTTCTTCTGGAAACGCTTATCAAGTCGCGCGGCTTTTCGGACGCGGTTGTGTCTATCGGCATGAATTCCGATAACGTAAACGTGTTTATCAACTCCAACGAGCTTGACTACAACACTGCTATGCAGATTTACACAATGCTTAAGGACGAAGTGGGCATTGCACCCGGAAGCATAATAATTTTGCCCGTATATTCGCAAGTTTGATTTACATAATCGGGCTTAAATGTTGCAAAATATTAAAATAAGTGTTATACTATAGCCGACGGTAAACCAAGCTGTGCTTACCGTCGGCTTAAAGGAGAAAAAATTATGGCACATATGAGGCATAATCCTACGGCTACGCAAAAGGGCAAAATAACCTATAACGCAAATATAGTCAGCGATATAGTCGCCGTTGCCGTCAGCGAGGTTGAAGGAGTTTCGCTTTTATCCACAAAGAATAAGGGCGTTAAGCTGAATTTCGAAAAGCAGGGAATAAACGCCGATATAAGCGTAAAGGTGGATATAACCTTTAACGTTTCCTCGCTTGCGTTTAAAATTCAGCAGGCTATCAAGCACAATGTAGAGTCTATGACCAACTACAAGGTTGCAAAGGTAGACGTGCACATTCAAGACGTTAATTTCCCTGAAAATTCCGTAATATAAATAAATTCCGATTATACCCTTAAATTTTTTAAGGGTATAATTTCAGTTAGGTACATAATGAGAACAAAAGCAAGAGAAGTGGTTT
>WSNM01000061.1 GCA_013316055.1 Clostridia bacterium
GCGCGCCTCCTTTTGCTTATATTCCGATTATAACCGTTTGCGTTTAAAACGGCAACCATACGGCGGAAAAATACTTGAATTTTATTAAATATACGCCCCGAAGCGCAAGGGGGTGCGCTTCGGGGCGTTTTTTGCGTTGCGGGGGTTAGAGTAAATTTTCGAAGTCGGGGCGGATTTGCTGTGCGTAATAATAGATAAATTCGGTTATGGTGGGCACTCCGCGGTCGGACTTGATTACCGCGGTGTAGTATTTAAGCAAATCGGCCGTGTCGGCGGTGTTCCACGCGCGGTTGATTGCGTTTTGCATTGCGCGCTCTACACTGCATTCCGCCTTGTTCCATTTTCTTGCAACGAAGTTGCAGACCTTGTGCTTGTTTTCCATTACAACGTATGCGATTGCGTCGGTAAGATATGCGTAGCCTACCGATTTGGGGTTGACGCCTATCTGGTTAAGCTCCTTCTGAATGCGCCTTTTAAGACGCTTTTCCGTCTGGTCGACCTCGTACGCGTCAGTGCGGGCGAAGGTGTCCTTTACCGTTCTGCTCATTATGGTGGAGCGTATGGAAAGCAGAAATTTGAGCGGCTCCTCCGCGGAATAGCCGCGGCGCACCTTGGACATTATGTAGTCTGCGCCGAGCTCTCTTGCGGCGGCGTAGGTGGCGGGGCTGATGTTCCACGTCGTGACGAGGATATACGGCGGACGCGGGATATTTGCGCTGCGCAGACGGGTTAAAAAGTCGAAGCCGTCTCCGTCGCCCTTGTGCAGCTCTAAATCGAGAATGACTGCGTCGGGGCTGTAATCCATGACCTTGTTGAACGCTTCGGCAGAGCTTGCCGTTGCGGCTATCAGGTGAAAGTCGTCTCCGCGGGCGTCCACCTGCTTTATAAGCGCGTCTCTTTCGTCGGGCTCGTCTTCCAAAATCAATAATTCTATTCTGGTATTCATTTACGCATCTCCCATAAATGTATTGTTTACTAAGTAAGTATATTTAATTTTTAAATAAAAATCAAATGTATTCGACAAAATTCGACAAATTCGGCAAAATGTTTTGCGGCTTGCGCACATGGCGGCGGAGGCAATAAAAATTTTTTAAAACGGGCGACATTGCTTTTACGGATATTGCAATTTTGAAAAGCGTGTGATATAATGGAAAAAATTTGGGGCTTTTAATTATAAACGGCGGCAGCTTGACGCTTTAAGCCCCCTATAAATAAAACCAAAGAGGTAAACTTACGATGAAGATGATTTACGGCGTAAAGGACAGACCCAAGGCGGGAAGGCTGATTCTGTTTGCACTGCAACAGCTTTTGGCTATTCTTGCGGCGACCATTACGGTGCCCATTGTCGTCAATGCAAACAATCCCGAGGCGCATATGTCTATTTCCGCGGCGCTGTTCGGCGCGGGCGTGGGCACGCTGGTGTATCTGCTTTTTACCAAATTCAGAAGTCCTGTGTTTTTAGGCAGCTCGTTTGCGTTCCTTAACAGCATGATTGCAGCGTTTGCGGGCGCGACGACGGCGACCTTGGGGTATCTCGGTATACTGCTCGGCGCGGTGTTTGCGGGACTGATATACGTTATAATTGCGGTTGTAGTCAAGTTTGCGGGCGTTAAGTGGATAGATAAAATTATGCCTGCGGTTGTTATAGGACCTACGGTTGCCATTATAGGGCTTTCGCTTGCGGGCAGCGCGATAGGGCAGCTTGCGGGCGGGGTTAAGGACTCCGTTACGGGCGCGTATACCATGGACGTGCGCGGAATACTTTGCGTGATTTGCGGGCTTGTAACGCTTGCGACAACGATAGCCTGCTCGGTCTACGGTAAAAAGATGCTTAAAATGATACCCTTTGTAATGGGTATACTTGCCGGCTACGTCATGGCGGCGATATTCACCGCGTTCAGCTATATCCCCGGCGCGGAGAGCATGAGAATTATCGACTTCGAGTATTACTTCAACGTTAAAAATATAGAATGGTATCCCGACTTTGCGTTTATTAAGCTGTTCGGCGGGGATTACGGCGACAAGTCGCTTATAGGCGCGTATATCGGTACGATTGCGGTTGCGTATATACCCGTTGCCTTTGTTACCTTTGCAGAGCACCTTGCAGACCATAAAAACATTTCCTCTATAATAGAAACCGACCTTTTGAAGGAGCCTGGGCTTACGAGGACGCTTTTGGGCGACGGCGTTGGCTCGATAGCGGGCGCGATATTCGGCGGCTGTCCCAACACCACCTACGGCGAGTCGGTGGGGTGTGTGGCGATTTCCGGCAACGCTTCTGTTATAACTATATTCGTTACGGCGTGCATGGCGGTTGTATGCGCGTTTATAGGGCCGTTTGTGGCGTTCCTTTCCTCCATACCCCAGTGCGTAATGGGCGGCGTGTGCGTGGCGCTGTACGGCTTTATAGCCGTTTCCGGTCTGAAAATGATACAGAAGGTTGACCTTGGCGATAACAGAAATCTGTTCACCGTTTCGGTCATACTGATTACGGGCGTGGGCGGTATGGCGTTGCAGTTCGGCAAGGTTACCGTTACGGCGATAGCGGCGGCGCTTATTCTGGGCATTGTAACCAACCTGCTTGTGAACATTAGGGGCAAGAAGAAGGACGGAAACGAACAGCTTGTAATGGACGGGGTTACGGACGGCGCGG
>WSNM01000062.1 GCA_013316055.1 Clostridia bacterium
ATTCCGTTTACAAATAGATATTTCGGGTTCAATCTCTGCCGTTTCTGGTGCGGACGAAGGGACTTGAACCCCCATGGGAAATTGAGAAATGGAGTTTGTTAAAACAAACATTGATAAACTTTGCGGTTATTGCCGTTCCGTTTTTCGGTTTGGGTTATGTTATGAACTGGATGCCGCATAATATATACGGCGCGCTAGGTTACGTCGGCGGCTTTGTCGGCAGTTACATTGTCATGTGGTGTTCTATATACTTTTCAATAAAGGCAAAAATAAAGAAAATGAACGAACGCTTACAAACAATACAACATAATGATACTCAGAACAATGTAAAATGACCTTATCGTTGTATGCCCCGACTGCGGATATATATTATTCAAGTTGGGCGACGGCTCGAACGCGGAACGAAACACGGCACGAAAAGCCGTCTCGCTGCGCGTGGACTTGTTAAATCTTATGTTTACAGCATTTTACAGACGGCTCTGAAATTATATTTCCGTAAATATCGAAGCGCGAGCCGTGGCACGGACAGTCCCACGTCATTGTGTCTGCATTCCATTTTAACTGACCGTGCATATGCGGGCACATTCTGCCTATTGCGTAAAGCCTTCCGTTTTCATCACGGTAAACGGCGCGTTTTTTGCCCTTATATCGCACAACAGCGCCCGTACCGACGGGGATATTTTTAACAGTTTTGACGGTAAAAGGCAAATACGCGGCAGTAATATTCCCGAAATTAGTTAAAATATTTGACAGCGCCGACTTAAAGCAAGCCTTTATTTTTCTCTGCGGAGAAAACATACGCGCATATTCATTTTCCTTTCCGCAAATTGCGTCGCGGATAATTTCCGCGCAAACCATCGCGTTTGTCATTCCCCATTTGTTAAAGCCCGTTATGACGTAAACCTTATGAAGCTTTTTTGAATAAGCACCGGCATACGGCATACCGTCAAAGGTCATAACGTCCGCCGCCGCCCAGCAATGCGTTACCGCTTTCCCTCCATATAAGGCAGATTTATTTATTAATCTTGCAAAGCTGCCGACGCGCTTTACTCTGCCCGTGCGGTGGTCGAAGCCGCCGAAAAGCGTACCGTTTGCGTACGGGCGAACGGACAAGCCGTCCTGCTCCTCGTCAAGAAACATTTTATCGGTAACCTTTTCCTTTACGGCGATTGTATACGACAGCGACTGCCGAAGCTTAAAAATATACCCGCCGTATTTATCGATTATGGGAAAATGCGTTGCAATCACAACTGTGTTTGCATAAATTTTATTTCCGCAATATAAAATTTTATTTTTTGCGTCGATTTCGGTTACTCTCGTGTTTTCGAAAATTTCGAAATTAACGGGTAAGGCGGACAAAAATTTTATCGGGTCAAATAAATATTGTCCGCTCATTTTAAGCGCGCATACAGATTTGACGGGAGCAACCTCTCCGACAATTTCGCAATCTGCGCCAAACTCCTTTAATAGCCGACAAGTGCTTTTGAGCCTTTCGCCGCCGCAACGAGAAAATATAATACCGTCCGTGCGCGTAAAGTCGCAATCGATGCCGTATTTTTCGATTAAGTCGGCAAAGCCGCTCATTCCGTCACTCTGTGCGCGGAAATATTGTCTTGCAGCTTCCTTGCCGTAACGCAAATACAGCTCCTGATAAATGTTGCCTTGATTTGCGGTAATTTTTGCCGTGGTTTTACCCGTTGTGCCGCCGAAAAGTCTGCCGGCCTCCACAAGCGTAACGCTTTTTCCCTCCTCCGCAAGCTTAAATGCGGTCAAAAAGCCCCGCTATGCCTCCGCCGACAACCACAATATCGCGCCTTATATCTTTGTTCAGCTTAGGATATTCTTTTTTACATTCCGCCCATACCGATTTGTTCAACATTTTTAATACCTTTCTGCTTAGCTTGCCCGCGCCAAAACAAAAAAATACAAAATACAACGAAAACCAACAAAAAACTGACACCAAAAAGCAACAGCTTTCTTGATTTTTTAATATTAAAATGTAAACTGTGAAAATATGTGTAAATTTACGGCTGCCTGTAATACTTGCATGCTCGCTTGCGACGGGTGCCGCCGCGGGACTGTTTTTCAAAATGTATCAGACGGAATTGATATGGCTTACGGCATTTATTCCCGCCGCAGCAATTCCCATTATCATTCTTACGGCAGTTTTCAAAAGCTTTAAGCCGCTTATTTTTATTATTCTTGCGCTTCTGTTTTTATATGCGGGCGCGCTAAGCTGTATATTAAGACTTGACACCTACGATAAAAACCACGTAAGCATCGTAAAAAATCGGTCGTATACCGTTTGCGGAACCGTTAAAGAAAAAAGCGCTTTTTCTGGCGGCGAATACATAATATTAACCGACGCCACGGCAGACGGCGCAAGGCTTGGCGCGGACGTGATTGCCTATCTTGCAGAAGGCTACGGCGATTTTTGCGATAACGGTTACACGGTAAAATTTTTAAGCAGTCTTAAAGTATTTGACACCTTTGAGGACGGAAAGCTTAGCTATAACGCCCAAAGCAATATTAAATACAGCTGTTCCGTCAAGGGCGGGCTTGAAAGCGAATACAGCTTTTCAC
>WSNM01000063.1 GCA_013316055.1 Clostridia bacterium
TGTCTTTGCAAATATTTTTAATTTATTTGTTGCAAGCCGTTTTGTATTGTGTTATAATTTTTGGCATGAAAGTTGAGCTTGACAAATACCGCGGCAAAAAAATATGCGTTGCGGTATCGGGCGGCAGGGACTCGATGGCTTTGCTGCACTATATGCGCGCGAATGCGGAAGCGTTCGGCATAACGCTGTGCGCCGTAAATTGCGACCATATGCTCCGCGGTCAGGCTTCCGAAAGCGACAGCCGATTTGTCAAGGATATATGCGAAAAATGGAAAATCCCGCTCGATTTTTATAAAACCGATTGCGCGGCTCTCGCAAAAAAAACGGGCGTCGGCGTGGAGGTATGCGCCCGCGAGTGGCGGAGGGAATGCTATTTCAACGCAAAAATCAGGCTCGGCGCGGACGCGGTTGCTACCGCGCACCATATGAACGACAATGCCGAAACGGTGCTTTTCAATCTCGCGAGGGGAAGCGGTCTTGCGGGCGTTACGGGAATAACCGACAGCAAAATCAGCGTTTACGTTAAAGAGGGCGATAAGGTCGTTGTTGACGTGGTTCATCCGCTGATTGAGTGCACCCGCGCGGAAATCGATTGCTATATCGCCGATAATAAAGTACCGTACGTAGAGGACGCGACCAACGGCGGCGACGATTACACCCGCAACTATATTCGACATAAGGTAATTCCTCAGCTTGAAAAAGCCGTGCCCTCTGCCGTAAGTGCAATTTACCGCTTTTCGCGGCTTGCCGCCGAGGACGAGCAGTATTTTGACGGGCTTATAACCGAAAAAAATCTGATTGCCCCCACAATATGCGGCATTGAAATACGTTTCTGCAAGGAAAAGCCGCTTTTTACCCGCGCTGCAATCAAGGCGATTAAACTGCTTAAAGAGGATATAAAGGACTATACCTTTGGTCATGCGGAGCGGCTGTATGCTTTGCAGCTTGCAGAAAACGGTAAAAAATTTGAATTTTTAAAGCTGGTTGCCTTTGCCGAGGACGATAAAATTGTAATTTGCCGTGCGGATATGCTTGATTTAAGGCATTCGGCTCCCGTTCCGTTCAATGGCTTCGGCAATAATTACTTCGGACAGTATGCAGAGTTTTGCTCTGCGGGCGAGCTTGAGGAAAGACTAAATCTTCTGTGCGAAAAGGGCTGTCACAATATTCTTAAAACCGATAAAATAAAAGCGCTCAAATTCGACGGAGAAAAAATACCGCAGGACGCCGTAATCAGATTTATGCGTACGGGCGACAAATTCACTAAATTCGGCGGCGGAACAAAAAATTTAGGCGATTATTTCACCGATAAAAAAATTCCCGTAAGGCTTAGAGGGGTTATTCCTCTGGTTGCCGCGGGCAGTGAAATACTTATTGTCTGCGGCGTGGAAATTTCCGATAAGGTCAGACTTACGGACGAATCAAAAGCCGTAAGGTGCGTAATATGCGCCGATTATTTGCATTTATAACGGGTCAACACCCTGAAATATTAAAACACCAAGGAGAAAACTTTTTATGTCAATGCACCCCGATTGCGAAAGAATTATGCTTTCCGAAGAACAGTTGCGCTCGCGCGTGAAGGAAATCGCTCTTGAAGTTGATAAAATTTTTGCGGGCAAGCGCCCCCTTGTGGTGGGAATTTTAAAGGGCAGTATAATTTTTTATTCGGACTTTATCCGTCACCTGTCAATGCCTGTCGAGCTCGATTTTATGGCGGTTTCGTCTTACGGCTCGGGCGCGGTGTCTTCCGGCAAGCTTAAAATCAAAAAGGATTTGGACCGCGACGTTAAGGGGCGCGACGTGATAATTGTAGAGGATATTATAGACAGCGGGTTTACTCTTGCAAATTTAAAGGCGCTGCTTTTGGAGCGCGGCGCGGCTTCGGTTACGATAATCACGCTTTTGAATAAGCTTGAACGCCGCGAGCACGACATTGCGCCCGATTACAATTGCTTCGATATAGAAAACGAGTTTGTAATAGGCTATGGGCTTGACTATAACGAGCAGTACCGTAACCTGCCCTATATAGGTATTTTAAAACGCAGCGTTTACGAGAAGTAAATCAGTTTCGGCAGCTTGCAAATTTGCAGACTGCCGCAAATTTTTTATTCGTTTTTTAAAATTTCTTCTGCAAGCTTAAAGCCTAAAATAAACCCGTCTTTGAATTTTTTAACGTAGCCTGCGGTCTGCATATTTTCGTGCAGACAAAAAACGTCGTCAAGCAATTCCTTTTGTTTGCCCTTTAAAAGCGACAAAAGCTTTTCGTAGCTTTCGCAAAACTCTTTTTTGGCCTGAAAAAATTCTTGCGTGTCAATATTTTTTTCGTAAAATAATTCGTCCGCATTGTATATGCTTTCAATAACCGATTTGTTCATTTTTTGCACCAACTCCATATTTTATGTACTTTATTATAATCCATAATATATGGAATGTCAAGCATTAATTCCATATTTTATGTAAAATAAAGTTATGAAAACTTTTGGTTGCAGATTGAAAGAAGTGCGTGAAGCTAAGGGCATAACACAAAAAAATTTGGCTGAATATTTGCATCTTCGCAATACGACAATTTCTAATTGGGAAAA
>WSNM01000064.1 GCA_013316055.1 Clostridia bacterium
TTGGTAGCTCAGATGGTAGAGCGGTGGACTGAAAATCCATATGTCGGCGGTTCGATTCCACCCCAAGGCACCACCCCGAGCGGGCGGTATGCTGGTGTAGCTCAACTGGCAGAGCAGCTGATTTGTAATCAGCAGGTTGTTGGTTCGATTCCGATCACCAGCTCCAACAATTACCCCGTATAAGCGGGGTAAAATTGAATACGGGCGGATTGCAGAGTGGCCAAATGCATCAGACTGTAAATCTGACGTCTCCGACTTCGGTGGTTCGAATCCACCTCCTCCCACCAAAATAAGCACCTTTTTTAAGGTGCTTATTTGTTTTTGTTTGTAACATTAATTAATATGTGATATAATTACGGCGTTGCGGCGTGCTTAGCCGCAAACGGGAGAAGTAAAGAATGTTCAGAAAAAATTTATTGACGCAATTAATTTACAGAATGGTTTTATGCTGTGTATCGGCGCTGGCGGTGTTGCTTACCTTCGGAATTTTCTACGCGGGCAAGGGTCCAAACACGCTGACGTGGGAATTTTTGAAATACTACACCAACATAAGCAATTATTTTGTGTTTGCCGTTTCGGTCGTCGTGCTTGCGGACACCGTTAAGCGCGTACGCGCGGGCGAAAGAGAGGGGTTCTGCAACAAAATAAGCTTGCTGAAATTTATGACGACGGTTATGATTCTTGTGACCTTCCTCGTCTATCTTATACTTTTGGGCGAGCCGTTCACCGCAGATTTTTGGCGGAATATAGGCAATCTGTCATACCACGTGTTTGCGCCGCTGCTGTTTATTGCAGATTACTTTTTGTTTGATGAAAAGAAGTCGGTTTCGATTTTCGCGCCCCTATTCAGTATTATAATTCCGCTTGTATACGTATGCTATACGTTTATTCTCGGCGCGGCGATTAAGGACTTTGAATATCCGTATTTCTTTTTGGACGTCAACGAGCTCGGCTATGGCGGAGTAGTGGTTTGGGTTGTAATTCTGGTTGCCGTGTTCACCGTGCTCGGCTATCTGCTTTGGCTGTATAACAGAATAGTAATAGTAGACGGCAAGCTTAAACTTGATTTAAAAAATTTAAAGTGGTTGCGCAAGCCCGAAAGCGATATATAACCATAAGCATAAAAAACGTTTAATCAAAATACAAGCCCCGCCCGCGGAGTATAGGCTCCGCGGGCGGGGTGTTTTTTATTTTATTTCCTGTTCCAGCTCGGCAAATTCCTTAGTATCGAAAAATTCGGTCAAAGAAATTCCAAGCCCGTCGCAAAGCATTTTAATGGTCACAATGCCGGGGTTTTTGCTTTTTCCGTACAGAATATTTTTTATGGTAGACGGCGGGACGCCGGAATCCATGGCAAGCTTGTGGAAGGAAACGCGTTTAATTTCGCACAGCACCAACAGCCTGTCCCTTACGGCGGAATAGGTATCCATATCATACCTCGGTAAGTCGTTATACACAAATTATATCCTTAATTATTTGACATTGTGGGCTATATATAGTACTATGTGGACTATATATAGCCCAAAACTGCATTTTAAAGTATGCGGGAGGCTGTACGCATTGTTTAAGGTGCTATGCAAATGAATAAGTCTGCTTTAATAAAAAAAATATTGCTTTCCGCCTCGGTATTTATTGTAATTCTATTCGAGCTGCTTAAATATCTGTATTCTGTGCGGCTTATTTCCGTTGCCTCGTTTGCGGAAGTTGTTCTTGCGGTAATTTCCGTTTTTTGTCTGTTTTCCGCTAAAAGGTCGTTTAAAACAGCGGCGGCGCTACTGCTTGCCTTTGCCCTAATCACCTTTATCCCGAATATGATTATCGGCTTTAATAAAACGGAGGCGCAGTCAAGTCCGCAGTACGTTATTCACGCGGGCGGAAGGGAGAGGGCGGATAAAACCTATCTTAACTGCGGCGAGCCGCTGGAAAAATATCTTGCCGAGGGACAAAAGCTTGTTGAGATAGATTTTATGCTTACGAGCGACGGCTATGTCGTATGTACTCACTGGTTCGAGCATACGCCGTACAGCAAGAAAAACCGCCCTACGCTTGCGGAATTTATGTCTTATGAAATCGGCGGCAGCTATAAGGCGATGTCCTTTGAGGGGCTTGCGGAAATACTTCAAAAATATCCGCAGGCAAGGATAGTTTTCGACAGTAAGGAGGACGATATAATCAAAATCCTTTCGGTTATGTGTTCCGTTGCCGAAAATAAAGGGCTTGACATTTATTCGCGCTTTGTTATACAGATTTACAGCGCAGACGACTATTATAACGTAAAAGCGCGGTTCCCCAAGTTTGCCGAGTACTGGTTCACAAACTACAAGGCAAGCTATCCGTTTGCTAAAATGTTAAGGCTTTTCGATGATAAGGAAGATATAACTACTTATGTAATCTGTAAGGAAAGCTGGTGCTGTTATGCGCTGTGTATGCTTAAAACCGACAAAAATATCGCCGTGCATACCGAAAACCTTTCCGTAAACAGTAAATTTTACTGCGAGCGCGGCGTTACCTATGTTTATGCCGACTATGTATGATAAAGCTGCCGTTAAGCCCGACCCTTGCAAAATGCAAAGGTCGGGC
>WSNM01000065.1 GCA_013316055.1 Clostridia bacterium
TACTAAGCCCGCGGGGCGCTGTTTATTTTAACACATTAAGCATTGTCGAAAATTCTCGTGCAAAGCACGGTCATATCATCGCAAACCTCGTGCCCCGCCTTTTCAAGTGCGCCCGCAAGAATTTTATCCGCCAGATTTTGCGGGTTCAAGGGCTTTAATTCCTGCAAAAATTCATACAAATCGGTGGCGGAGGGGAAGGCGGAGGTAATTCCGTCGCTCATAAAAACCACAATGTCGCCCGCCTTTAATAGCTCGGAGCAGACGGTGGGGTGCAGATTGTCGAGTATTCCCAAGGGTAAAGACGCGCTTTCAAGCACCTTAATTTCTCCCTCGCGCACTATAATTCCCGCGGGCGAGCCGATTTTTACAAAGTCCGCGCGCCCCGTTTCGAGGTTGACCGCCGCAATGTCTATGCATGTAAAACGCTCGTCGCGGTTAAACGAAAGCAGCTTGTTTATGGTGTTTAAAACGTTGTCCTGCGGCATTTCCGCCCGATAAAAGGCTTCTATAAGCGAAATTGCCGCCTCTGAAACCTTCCTCGCATATTCGCCGCTGCCCATTCCGTCGGACAGCGCCATTAAAAACGAGCGGTCGTTTATGCGTATAACCGAGTGAGTGTCGCCCGAAACCTTCTCGCCGTTCTTTATTGCGTAGGCAACGCCGAACGCCGCGTCAAGCCGAGGGGGCGCGCCGAAGATATAACAGTTTTTTTCGGAATCGTATTCTATTTTATCCTTTAAAACGTACCTGCGTTTAAGCGTTTTGGAAATTATTTCGGATACCGCCTTGCGGTTGATTTTTCCAAGCATCACCGCGCTTATTTCGCAGCCGTTTTCACCGCTTATATAAATTTCGGGGCAGGAAATACCGTGCGCGGACAACGCCTTCTGCACGCTTTCCGCCGCGCCTGCAAATTCGCTTTTGGGGCGGGAAAGGTCTACCGCACAGCTCTTCATAACCTCTGCAACCCCACGCGACTGCTCGGCAAGCAGTCTGCGGCCGGAGCGCGCGTTTTCCGTTTCGGTCATATACCGTCTGTATTCGGTCAGCAGTGCGTTAAGCTCGGACAAAATTTCCGCGGGACGGTTACAGCTTGCCGTCATTTCGGAGGGCAGGTCTATAAGATTGACCTTGCCCTTTACGCAACCCGCGTCGACAAGCTTTTTAAAGCCCGAATATACGGCGGTGTGCTTGCAACGGTCTGCCCTTTCGCAGCCCTTACAGCATTTTTCGCGCAGTTCGGCAAGCATTTTCTCCCTTGCGGCGGTGTCGTTGACGTTTTCGTCCAGCGCCGAGAAGGCGCACTCGATTTCCCTAAACACCTCCGAAATTCTGTATAGCTTTTCGCCCGTCTGTTTTTTTGTGCGGTATACCGCCGTTTCGGTCAGAACGTCCTTTACAAGCAGTTTGTTTTTAAGATTTTCGTACCGCTCGGCTTTGGGCAAGGAGGGTACAAGGCACGCACAAAACAGCAAAATCGCATACAGCACAATAAGCGGTACGGCGCAGCTGTAGCAGTCGCATAAGTAGGAATACCCCGCAAACAGCAAGGCAGTAACCGCCCCCGCGCCAAATCTTCCCGCTCCGCTGAACAGCAGCGCGGCTATGGTAATTATTATAAATGCGGAAATATAATCGGCCTCGAGCGCGGCAACTGCGGGCGGCAAAGCAAGCACGGGCGCGCAGATTAGGGCGGCGGGGGAACGCGTAAGCCGCACGGCGAACACCGTTATAAACGCGGCAAAGCAAAGATAAAACGCCTTGCCCGCAAGCGAATATAAGCCTACTCCGCAAACCGCAAAGGTGGCGGCAAGGCAAATAAGCTCGTCCTCTTTAAGGCGGCAGCGTTGCATACGGAATAAGCACGCATACACGCTTTTAAAGCAAAAAAAGGTGAATATGACGGTTACGGCGGCGGAAATTCCGCGCAACGCATACTCGTTTTTAATTATAAAATCGCCAACGCCCTGCCACGGCGCAAAAATTATGTACGGCGCAAGCGCAATAAGCAGATATACAACCGCTTCAAGCTTAATTTTTCTGCCCGTGCGTCTGTAAAGAAAGACGATAATCCCAAGAAAAACGCCCTGAAACAGCGCGATAAGGCTGGAAAATAAATTTAGGCTTACAATCGAGGCAAGCGCGTAAATTGCGGGCACGGCAAAAATATTTGCGCCGCAAAGCAGCATAGAAAAGCAAAGTCCCAGCGACAGCGGCACGCCTTTTACCGCGCAGTTTGCGGTCAGTGCGGCAAGCGCGTATATTGCGTACAGAAGCACGCTTTTAAGGTTAATTTTTAAGGGCATAGCCCTATTTTATTACCGTATGCGTTACGAAATTTGTCTTATAACAAAGAAATATGTTTTATGCTGTAATGTAACATAAAAAGGCGCGGCGGCGTTCTGTTTTGCGAACGCCGCCGCGATTTAAATTCAATCATAGTTATTTTTTTGTAGCCAGCCAAACCATTAA